>REBP01000150.1 GCA_007692665.1 Gemmatimonadales bacterium
GGCCTGCTCAAGCCCGGCATGAGCGCCGAGGTCACCGTCATCGTGGCCGAGCGCCCCGACGCGCTCACCCTTCCGAACAACGCCATCGTGACCCAGACGGAGGTGCTTGCCGCGGCGTCGGTCCTCGGCGTGCCCGAGGCCAGGGCACAGATCGACCCCGCCATCTTCCAGGAGATGACTCGGGAACTCGCGGTCCGTCGCGGGGGCCCCGCGGCCGCAGCCGCAGCCGCCGGGGATGCGACCGCATCCGCGGGCCCGGTGACGCCTGCAGACGTTCGTGCACGGGTGGAGCGGGGGGAGATCACCCAGGAGGAAGCGCGCACGCTGATCCAGCAGGCCATGGGCGCGGGGGCCGGGGCCGGGCGAGCCCGTGGCGCCGGCGGCGCCGCCGGAGGCCAGCGGGCCCGGTCCGGAGCGAGTGCCGAGAACGGGCGCCCCGGCGTCGTGTTCATCCGGGGTGCGGACGGACTCCTCACGGCGCGTGCCGTCCTCATCGGGGTCAATGACTGGAACAACTCCGAGATCCTCATGGGCGTCGAGGAGGGCGAAGTCGTTGCCCTCATCGGAGGCGCGGCGCTCCAGGCCCGTCAGCAGGAGCGCAACGCCCAGATGCAGAGCCGCATGGGCGGCGGCCTCCCCTTCGGTCGATGAGGGGCTGAACCCATGCTGATCAAGGAAATCATCTTTGTCGCCCTGGCGGCAGTTCGGGCCAACCTGCTGCGGTCGTTCCTGACGACCCTCGGCATTGTCATCGGGGTGGGCGCCGTGATCACCATGGTGGCACTCGGCGAAGGCGCCCAGCAGCAGGTGGAGGCCCAGATCCAGCGCATGGGAACGGACGTGCTGACGATCCGCCCGGCGCAGGCGTCGTTCGGAGGGGTGGCCACCGCGGAGTCCGCGCGGCTCTTCACCTCCGACGCCGATGCGCTCGTGGCGGACTCCGAGGGCTCCCTCGTCGTCGCCCCGGAGATCAGCCAGCGACTCCAGGTGACCCAGGCCCGCTTCAATACCAATTCCGAGATCCTGGGAACCTGGCCCACCTACTTCGAGATCTACAACATGGAGCTGGCCTTCGGGCGTTCCTTCGAGTGGGGCGAGGTGGAGGGGCGCCGGAGGGTGGCCGTGGTGGGCCACGAGATTCCGGACCGTCTGAACACGCCGGCGGCCCTGCTCGTGGGCCGGACGATCCAGATCCGGGGGACCCCCTTCGAGGTGGTGGGGGTGCTCGAGGAGAAGGGCGAGATGGGGTTCATCCGTCCGGACCAGATGGTGTTCATCCCGGTGTCCACGGCCCAGTACCGGGTCTTCGGGGGGAGGGACCGGTTGCGGTCCATCCTGGTCAAGGTCTCCGACGGACCCGGCGAAATGTCGCGGGCCTACGACCTCATCGACGCGACCCTCCGGCGCGAGCACCGCCTCCCGCCCGGGTCCACCCCCGATTTCGAGACCCGCAATTCGGCGGACCTCCTGGCCTCCTTCGCCGAGACGAACCGGGCCTTCACCTTCCTGCTGGCCGGGATCGCCGCCGTCTCCCTCCTCGTGGGCGGAATCGGCATCATGAACATCATGCTGGTCAGCGTCACGGAGCGGACCCGGGAGATCGGGGTCCGGAAGGCGCTCGGGGCCACGCGGGTGAACATCCTCTTCCAGTTCATGGTGGAATCCCTTGTCCTCTGCGTGCTGGGGGGAATCATGGGCGTGCTGGCCGGCTGGGGAGGCGCCACGATCATCAGCAACATGGCGGAGTGGAACACCTCCATCTCCACGCAGTCCATCGTGGTCGCGCTCCTCTTCTCGGCAGGGATCGGTCTCTTCTTCGGCATCTGGCCGGCCCAGCGAGCGGCGAAGCTCAATCCCATCGTGGCGCTGCGCTACGAGTAGACCTCGAACCGCCGTCGGCAGGTACGACGAAGGGGGTGGGGACCGACGTGGTCTCCACCCCCTTCTTCCTGCCGACGCGCGCCTGCACCCGAGCGCCTGCACCCGAGCGCCTGCCGTCAGCCGTCGACCGGCCCGGGCCTTACCGGGGGATGCGCAGCTCGAGGAGCCCCCCTTCCCGGATGACGCCGAGGACGAGCGGGGGGGACCGAATCCCCACCTCGGCCGCGGCCCGGAATTCCTCCACCGTCGAGACGGCCCGGGACCCGACCCTCACGATGACGTCCCCTGGCGTCAGTCCGCCGCGGGCTCCCGGGGCTCCCTCCACCACCTGGGTGACGAGGAGACCGGCATCCACCCCGAAATAGCCGGCGAGCCCGGGATTGACCGGGGTGATCTCGGCCCCGAGGACGGCGCGCTGACCGGTGGCGTAGACGATGACGGGCCCCGAGTGAATCGCCGCCCCCCTCGCCGCCGCCGCCGCCTCCCTCCCCGACAGGAGGGCGCGGAGGGTTCCTGCGCTCGTTGCTCCCGGCCCCGCCTCCCGTCTCACCGTGAGGGCAGAGTCCACGGGAACGGGGAACCCCGGGCGGAGGGCGACCCACCCCCGAGCCTCGGGGCGAGGTTCCACTCCCGGGCGAGCTTCCGGTCGGGCAGCCCTCAGCGTGACCGCCTCCCGGGCGACACTGGCCCGGGCCGAGTCCATCCGGTTCTGCATGTAGGAGACGATGGAGTCCGTTCGGACCCGTGCCAGTGCCACCGCGGTTGTCGGGGCGGCCGAAGGGGGGCGGGACGCGGCGACGACGCGAAGCTGGAGCACGCTGCCATTCCGCTCGATTTCGAACTCCACCGCCTGGTTGGGCCGGACCCGCGACAGGATGCCTTCCTCGATGGCCGGACCGGCGTTCACCCCGTTGATCCGGAGAATCCGGTCTCCGGGCGCCACCCCCGAAGCGCGGGCCGGTCCTTCGGGAAAGACCTCCTCCACCCGGACGTGGTACGACCAGTCGGTGCCGGCCGTCCGTCCGGCTGGGCCGGCGCCACCGGCGGGGGAGCGCTCCGTGCGCTCGGTCACTTCGTAGCGAACGCGGACGCCGAGCCACCCGGTGGCCGCGGCCGGCATGGCGGGGACCCGCGCCTGGGGCGGAGAGGGGGGCGAGGACTGCGCTCCGACGGGTGGATTCGTCCCCTGTGCCTCGAGCGTCCGGTTCGGGGCGCCCAGGGCCAGCAGGATGCCTGCACCCACGAGGGCCCGAAAGACAGGCGTGGCCATCAGTACCACACTCCTTCCTCCCGGGAGGACGTGCGCATGCCCCGCAGCGCCGCTTCCCGCTCGGCATGCATGTTCACGAGGAGCCCGTTCAGGAACGGGTCGGCCGGGGCCTCCCTGAGCGCGGCCTGCCCGGCCGCGAGAAGGGCCTCCAGCGCGATGTAGCGGTCCAGGGGGTCCTCGTCGGTCCGCCCGCGCCCCGCCGCTTCCCGGTACCGCAGCAGGGCGGATCGGTACCAGCTCTCCGTGAGGCGGACGAGTTCCTCCGCCTCCTCCACCGACGCGGGTCCACCGCCCCCCGACAGCCCGAGGGCTGCAGGAACGGCGGCAAGGTCCCGCGAGGGAGAAGCGGCCGACGGATCGCCCGCCACGTTCGTCATGCTCGCCATGGAGCTTCCTCCCCCGCCCAGGGCGGTGACGGCGCCGGCGCCCAGGCCGGCCCCCCCGACAAGCAGAAGGAGGGCCGCCGCCCCCCGCATCCATCCGGTCACCTCCCGGTCCCGGGTGGTGCGCGCTCCGCCGCGGGCCTGCCCCGCGCTCCGGCGGGGGCGACGGCCGGAACGGGAATCCTCCTCCCCGATCAGCCCCTCGGAACGGAGCCGGAGTTCCAGCGAATCCCAGTCCCCGTGAGGCGGCCGAAGGTCCGGCAGGTGCGACAGACCCAGCGTCTGGGCCTGCAGGGCATCCAGTTCGTCGCGGCACCGCCGGCAGCGATTCAGGTGGGTCCGTTCAGGGGGAGACGGCACGTCGTCCACCAGTCGGGCCAGCGTCTCGGGGCTCAGGTGCCCCCGGCTCAGATGCTCCATGCTTCGGTTCCTCCTTCCATGTCCGCGGCGTCGGTGCCGCGCAGGAGCGCACGCATCTTCGCGCGCCCCTTGAAGAGCTGGGACTTGGACGTTCCCGGGTTGATCCCCAGGAGTTCGCCGATCTCGTCGTGGGTGTACCCCTCCACGTCGTGGAGAATGAGCACCCGCCGCATCCCTCCGGGGACCTGGTCCAGCGCCGCTTCCAGCCGATCCTCCAGGAGCACGTCGCGGGTTCTCGGGGGGATCATGGGCTCCGCCTCGACGTCGGATTCGCGACGTTCCCGCGTGTCCGCCTTGCGCAGCGACTGGAGGGCGGCGTTCACGGCGATCCGGTGGATCCACGTCGAGAAGCGGCTCTCCCCCCGGAACCCGGGGAGCGCCCGGAACGCCCGGATCCACGCCTCCTGGGCCCAGTCCTGGGCGAGGTCGTCGTCGCCGGCAATCCTGCGCACCACCGCGAAGACCCGGGGTGCATAACGCTCGTAGAGCGTCCGCACCGCGACCGGGTCTCCCCGGGCGGCCTGCTCGATGAGACGGTGTTCGGTCATGCGCACGACCGGGATCAGGGCGAGGGAGACGTTGGGTCCGGCCGGAGTCCCGGGGAGTCCTCCCGGAGGCGGCGCGGTGCGACCGACTTGCATCCCCTAGGATGCGCCATGCGGGTGGAAGGTTGCACCGAGGAAGGACGCGGGTCCGGTGCGGCTTGTGAGCACCCCGCCGGCGGGTTAGCGTCCTTCCGCCATGACCGACCTTCCGCCCGGGGCATCTCCCCCGTCCGAGCCGCGTCTCCCCACCCCGGGAAGCGTCCTGCTCCTCCTGCTGGGAGTGGCGCTCCTCTACGTGGTGGGAGGGGTGACGCTGCAGGTTCTCTTCGGCGAGATCGGGCTCGCGCTCACCCAGCTCGGGCTTCTCCTCGCCCCGGCCCTCTACTTCGTGTTCCGGGGCGGCTACGACCCCTTCCGCACGCTGGCGCTGAGAGCTCCCACCGGGCGCCAGGTCCTGGGGGGCCTCCTCCTGCTGGCCGGGGGCACGCCCATCGCGTGGCTGCTCGCCTGGGCCCAGAGCTTCGTCATCGAGGTGCCCACCGAGATGCTCGAGGCCATGGCCGCACTCTTCCGGACCGACGACCCGCTCCGGATCCTCTGGCTCCTCATCCTGGTGGCGGCGATCCCGGCGGTCGCGGAGGAATTCCTGTTCCGGGGCGTCCTGCTGTCGGGCCTCCGCACGAGGATGTCGCGGTGGGGTGCGGTGGGACTCACCGGGTTCCTCTTCGGGCTGTTCCACCTGACCCCGTATACCGCCTTCCGATTCCTTCCCACGGCATGGCTGGGGCTGGTCCTCGCCTGGGCCGTGTACGAGAGCCGCTCGATCTGGGTGGGGGTCCTCCTTCACTTTCTGAACAACGGCATCATCCTGATGCTCAGCGTGCTCCCCGCGACCCGGGACATGGCGTCGGATGCCGACCAGGATCCCCCACTGCTCCTGCTCCCCGTGGCGCTCCTCCTGCTCTGGTCCGGCGCCCGACTCCTGCGGACGCCGGCCCTCCCGGATGGCCGCACGCCCGACCCGTCCCGATCATGATTCCTCCCCACGTCGACGCCTTCCCGGAACGCCCATGACGACGCCTGCCGCGCACACGATCTCCGTAACTCCGTCGACTGCAGGCGGGGCGACGCACCTCGAATGCACCCGCACCGGAGACCACCTGGAGAGCGAGATTCTCCAGGGGGTCTCTCCCGCCGGGGCACCCCTCTTTGCCCGCTACGACCTGCCGGCGATCCGGGAGCGTTTCGGCCCCGGGGACCTGGCGGACCGCCGACCGGATCTCTGGCGCTACGCGGAACTCCTCCCGGTACGGGACCCGGGGGCCATCGTGTCGCTCGGCGAAGGCTGGACCCCCCTCCTCGATGCCCCGCGCCTCGCGGCGCGGCTCGGGGTCCGGGCCTGCCTGGTCAAGGACGAGGGGCAGAACCCCACCGCCTCCTTCAAGGCCCGCGGCATGGCGCTGGCCGTCTCGCGGGCGAAGGAGCTGGGAGCGACGGCCCTGGCGCTCCCCACGGCGGGGAACGCCGGCGGCGCGGCGTCGGCCTACGGAGCCGCCGCCGGCCTTCCCGTCCACGTCTTCGCGCCCCGGGACACCCCCGCGCCCATCATCGCCGAGATCCGGGCGCTCGGGGGCCATCTCACGCTGCTGGACGGACTCATCTCCGACTGCGGGCGAGCGGTGCGGGAAGGTGCTGCCCGCCACGGCTGGTGGGACCTCTCCACCCTGAAGGAGCCCTACCGGGTGGAGGGCAAGAAGACGATGGGATACGAACTCTTCGAGCAGCTCGGAGGTCGCCTCCCCGATGCCATCGTCTATCCCACCGGCGGCGGCACCGGGCTCATCGGCATGTGGAAGGCCTTCGAGGAGATGGAGGCGCTGGGGTGGATCGGTTCCGAACGGCCGAAGATGATCTCCGTGCAGGCGGCGGGGTGTGCCCCCATCGTCCGGGCCTTCGAGGCCGGCGTCGAGGACGCGGGCCTGTGGGAAGGGGCGGCCACCTACGCCTCGGGCCTCCGGGTCCCCGGGGCCATCGGGGACTTCCTGATCCTGCGCGCGGTCCGGGCCTCGGGGGGTGCGGCCATCGCGGTGACGGACCGGGACATGGAGGACTGGGTGGGCATCGTGGGTACGACCACGGGGATCTTCGCCGCGCCGGAGGGCGGAGCCGTGGCCGCGGCCGTCCCGCCGCTCCTCGAACGCGGCGTGCTGTCGCCCGACGACGAGGTGGTGCTCTTCAACACCGGAAGCGGACTCAAGTACGTGGGTATGACCCCCCTCGAGCTGGACTGACGGAGCCCCGAACCATGGACATGCTCTTCCTGCTGCTCTCGCTGGTGGTCGTCGTCGGGGGATTCGTGGCCATGGGTCGTCGCCGGCGGGGGGCGGCATGGGAGGACCGGCTTGAAAAGGAACCGTGGGCCCTCTCCCTCCGGGACGAGGAGCTGGACGACGACGAGCCCGTGGACGACGCCGAGATCCGCGCCGCCGAGGACGCGTTTCTCGAGGAGGACACGTTTCTCGACGAGGACGGGTGGGAACCCGAGGACCGGGGGTTCTGACGCGGGGCTACCGGCCCACGGCTACCGGCCC
>REBP01000232.1 GCA_007692665.1 Gemmatimonadales bacterium
AGTCGGTCGGCACGTCGAGCCGGCAGCTTTTCGGCCCGGAATCTATCACCCGACCTGCGGGGAGGCACGGTGGCACCCCGAAGACACCGTGCGGGTGCCCGGCCCCCGGGCCTGGCGACCGGAATCCGGAGACGGCTCAACACCGCTGCGCACCCCGGGTACCCCGGCCGGTGCGCTACCCGCCTGAAGAGCGCCTCAGCCAGACGGCCACGACGGAGTAGCGCGGGGCTGAGGTGCAGATCTCCCCGCGGTATGGAAACGGGGCGGTCATTCCGTCCTGGTAGAACTCCACGCCCTCGAAATTGCTCACAGACATGTCCAGCACGGGCCATTGCGTGCGGTGGCCGTCGAGGAACACGAACAGACACCCGCGCGGGCTCGGGAACCACTTGAGGACGTCCTGCACGCTCAGGGCGGCGGCCAT
The DNA here is from genome assembly GCA_007692665.1 of Gemmatimonadales bacterium. GTDB lineage: Bacteria > Gemmatimonadota > Gemmatimonadetes > Longimicrobiales > Gaopeijiaceae > SKNW01. The sequence goes on from REBP01000232.1 coordinate 425, forward strand.
CTCGTGGTCGGTGTGCAGCACCACCCGGTCGCCCCCCACGGGGCGCGCCACGGCTCGCCGGGCCAGGAACCCCTCGAAGGTGGCGGCGTGCCGCGGGTCCTCGCGGCGCCCCGTGACGGTGATCGGGTCGAGCGCGATGGCCTGGCGTGCGAGCTCCACCTCGACCTCGAGCATCTCGCGCGGCTCGACGCGCACGGAATCGGCCGGGCGTTCGGCATAGCCCAGCGCGCGGGTGCGCAGCAGGAAGTCGCCCGACCCGGGTGCCCGCAGGCTGAACCATCCCTCGGCGTCGGTCTCCACGCTGGTATGGACCTCGCCCTCCACCAGGAGCGCCACCTGCGCCGAGGGCACCCCGGCCCGGGAATCGGCGTCGACCACGCGGCCGGTGATGCCCTGGGCTGCTACCTGCCAGGGGAAGACGGCCAACCCGGCGAGCAGCCATCCGATGCGCCGAACCCTCGTCCACCCGCCGGTCATGGGCTCGCCGCCACTGCGTCGGGTGAACTTCTTCATGGCAGACTCCGCCGAGAGAGACACACTTGCGACATGGCGCCGGCCTGCATATGTGACGCATCCCCCCCGGCGAGCGCAAGCGTGCCGGCGGTGCCGGGTTCTGGCGTCCCGGCGCCGGCCCCGGCGCCGGCCCCGGTGCCGGCAGGAAACCGGAGGGAGCGAATCGGCCACACGCCCGGATCCGGAGATATCGGCGGAAATCCGGAGCTCGCGTCGCGCCGACTCGCTGGAATTGCCAACGGGCGCCTTAGTTCTGCCCCGTGGCGGTTCGGTTACCCTATGGCACCACCATCCTGCCGATCGCCCGGGGCCGAAACCGCGATTGGCAGAAGGGTGGAGTCATGGACCGCTTTCCTGCCAACGGCGGAAAACGGCAGCACGGTTGGCAAGTTCGCGAAGGCGACCTCGAAACAGGACGCCCACGCTCCGGATCCGGAGCGTGCCCTTTCGATCTCCGGACCTCGCTGGCCAGGCGGTCGAACACGGACACCCTGCCTCTGGGGCCCACCGCAGGGGCACCGACCTCACCAGGGACCTGGGGTCCGGTGGCTTCGAGATCGGAGCCGTCGAGCGGGCCGCCGCGGACGGCGCCCTCCGGGTCAGCGCGGCCGCGGCGGTTGCCCCGCCGCCCGAGGCGCCGTTAATTCCGGGTCGCCGCATGCCGGCCACCGTCCGCATCCGCCCCGAACACCCCCTTCCCGCTTCAGCCGCCCCGCATCCATGCAGACCAAGCGCCCCACCGTGCCCGCCGCCGAGGAGATCCTGGGCGGCTACTTTCCCGTGCTGGACCACGGGTTCGTTTCGCTCGTCGACTACATGGGCTCCGACGAGGACGTGGAGCGCGCGGCCCGGGTGAGCTACGGCTACGGCACCCGGAAGCAGTCGGCCACGCGGGGGCTGATCCGCTACCTCCGGCGCCACCGGCACTCCACCCCCACCGAGATGGTGGAATTCAAGTTCCACTGCTCCATGCCCATGTTCGTGGCGCGGCAGTGGATAAGGCACCGGACGGCGTGCCTCGCCGAGGGCACCGAGGTCTACTTCGATCTGCCAGGGGGAATCGAGCGTCGGGGGAACCAGCTGTACAAGCTCAAGGTGGAGGAGCTGTGGGAGCGGTTTCAGCCCACCGAGAACCGCCACCGGCCGGACAAGCAGCGTGATTCCTTCCGGAAAGGCCGACGGGTCCAGGAGATGCGGCTCCGGCAGGTGAACGAGGACAACCTCCGGATCCAGCATACTCGGGTGGTCGACGTCTGGAAGAGCGGTGCCAAGCCCGTGTTCCGCATGGTGCTCTCCGATGGAAAGTCCATCGAGTGTACGGCCGATCACCGGTTTTTCTTCCGTGACGGATGGAAGACCCTGAAGGAGGCGACGGGGCTTGAGGAGTCTGGGGGAAGGGCGGTCTGGCAGGCTGGGACCCATGAGCTCTACGTGAACGGGATGGTGATGGAGGTTCCGGGGGTTTACCGAGACCGCGACTGGCTGGAGCGGGAGTACAACGGAGAGCGTCGCACCGCGGCGGAGATTGCAGATACGTGTGAGGTCTCGGAGCATACGATCCGGAAATGGCTTCGAGTCCATGGGATCCGCCGCCCCGAAGGCGAGCCCGGAGGGTTCCAGCCCGGGACCAGGCCCTGGAACGCCGGCAAGACCTGCGAACTGGGGCCGCGCGTCCTTTCGGAGGCATGGGTTGAGGCGAATCGTCGATCGCGCTCCGGTCCGGCTTCCAACTTCTGGAGGGGAGGCGAATCGACCGAGCGGGAGGCCATCGGACGGTGGACGACCCAGCGGGCGCCGCGAATCCATGAGCAGAACCACTGGACCTGCCAGCTGTGCGGGGAACGGAGCGGCGAACTCCACTGCCACCATGTAATCCCCGTCTGGGCAGATCCGAGTCTGGCCAGGGACGAGACCAACCTCACTACGCTCTGCGGGGCATGTCATCGGGGGATTGCCGGGCGGGAACTGGAAGTGGCAGAGGAACTCGGGGGTGCTCCCGTGAAGACCTCGTGGACGAAGCGGCCACGGGTTCCGTGGAACAAGCTCACCGTGGCTCGGCTGGTCACGGTCGAGCGCTTCGAGTACGTGGGGGTCAAGGAGACCTACGACCTGGAAGTGGAGGGCCCCTTTCACAACTTCGTTGCCAACGGCATCGTCACCCACAATTCCGTCAACGAATACAGCGGGCGTTATTCGCTCATGCCCCTCCTCTTCTACACCCCCTCGGAGGAGGACTTCGCCCTGCAGAGCCCCCAGAACAACCAGGGGCGCCAGGGGGAGGCAGCGGAGCGGACGCTCTGGGAGGCCGCGGTCAGGCGGTGGAACGACGGGCGGGCGCAGGCCACCGACGCCTACAGCTGGATGCTGGAAGAGGACGTGGCGCGGGAGATCGCGCGCATCGACCTGCCGCTTTCCACCTACACGCAGTGGTACTGGAAGATCGACCTCCACAACCTCCTGCACTTCCTCTCGCTCCGGGTGGATCCCCACGCCCAGCGGGAGATCCGGGTCTACGCCGAGATCATGGCGGGGATCGTGAAGCGGGTGGCGCCGCTCTCGTACGAGGCGTGGGTGGACTACGACCTCACCGGCACGCCCATGAGCCGGGGTGAGCTGGAGGTCCTCCGGGCCCTGGTCGAGCGCGAGGGCGAGGACGGAGCGAGGGCCCGGGCCGGGGCGTCGCTGGATGTGGCCGCCATGGAGGAGCTGGGCCTTTCGGCCCGCGAGATCCGGGAGTTCGTGACCAAGCTCGATCCGGCGCCCCGGCCGGACTTCGAACTCGACCTTTCCACCATGCAGGATGCCGAGGACGTCGCCGAGACGATGAGCCGCGCAGTGCCGCAGATCGAGCGTTCCTGAGGGAAGCTGGCTGTCCACGGAGCATTAAATTCGCTCACACTAGCGCATGAGGACGTATACCGTGTAGAATACCTTCCGACAGCGAAAGCCTGGAAGCGCAGCGTCCTGTGACCTGCGTCACAGCCCTGCCTCTCCGGCGGCGCGACCTTCCGTGGACCAGCATCCACACTGACAAGGTCGGGCCGGGGCGAGACGGGGTCTCCCTTCAGGCGCGACGCAATCCGGGAGGCAGCATGTCCGACACTTCCTTCATCAGACGCCCCGTGGGCGAAATCGTGGCCGAGGACTATGGCCGTGCCGCCGTCCTGCGCAGCTACGGCATCGACTTCTGCTGCGGCGGGGGACGTCCGCTGGACGAGGCCTGCACGCGGCGGAACGCGGATCCCGTCGAGGTCGAGGCCGCGATCCGGGCCCACGATGCGCGAAAGACCGCCGAAGTGGATCCGGCGCCAGCGAATCCAGGCGAACTGGTGGACCACATCGAGCGCGTGCACCACGCCTGGGTCCGCGAGAATCTCCCGGCACTCCGCCATTTCACCACCCGCGTGGCCAAGGTGCACGGGGCGGGGTGGACCGAGCTCTCCCTCATCGCCGAGCGTACCGAGGAACTGGCCCGCGAGATGGAGGACCACATGCGGGACGAGGAGGAGAACCTCTTCCCGCAGGTGCGGGCGGCGTCCGCGTTCGGGGCATCCGGGGACAGGGCATCCGGGGACAGGGCATCCGGGGGCGGAGCGAATCCGTTCACCGATGCCGATTTCGCGGAGCTCGAGGCCGAGCACGAACACGCGGGCTCCCTGATGGCGGAACTCCGCGCCCTGAGCGGCGACTTCACACCTCCCGACGGCGCCTGCGCCACCTGGCGCGCGGCCTATGCCAAGCTCGAGGAGTTCGAAGCCGACCTCCATCGGCATGTGCACCTCGAGAACAACCTCCTCTTCCCCGCGCTCCGGGATCCTTCCGGATTCTCTCCCGCGACCGCTCAAGCCCCGTCCGCCCATGCCTGACCTCCTTCCCGCCCGCCTGGGGCCTGCTCTCCGCCAGGAGCGCTTTCTCGCCAGGTTCCGTTCCCTGGACCTGGAACGAGCGGTTCAGTGCATGGATACCGCCGAACTGGAGGTCATCCGGGGGGCCCTCGGCTTCCTCCTCGACGAGTTGCTCCCCTTCCAGGGACCCGCCGCGAGTGCGCTGGGACCGGGGGGATGCGGGGCGGAGGGGGTGTCGCCGAAGGACGCGTTCCTCGAGGAGGAGATCGACCACCTTGGCCGGGAGCTGCTCGCCTGGTTCGCCGCGCCGGGGGCTCCGGCGGCGGTGCGGGATGCGAGGTGCCGGGCGGTTCTGCGTTCGGTTCACCGCATCGAAGCGGTCCTCGATCTCCACGCACCGTGCCGGGGCGACCAGGAAGCGAACTGACGCTGCGGGGTAGGCATCGCATGAGGTGTCCGGCAGGCAGCCGGAACGAACCCTGCGAAGGAGGACACGGTGGCGGCGGAGATGCTCGGGATTCTTGGCGGACTTCGACTCTTCCGCGACCTCGGGCCTGACGCCCTCGAACAGATCGCCGCCCGATGCGTCGTGCGGAAGGTGCCGGCGCGTCGGCAGCTCTTCCGCATGGGCGATCCCTGCGAGGGCCTCTGGGTCGTGGTCCGGGGCAGGGTCCGGGTCTACCGGGCCAGCCGGAGTGGCCGGGAGCAGGTGCTGCATGACCAGGGCCCCGGCCAGCCGCTGGCCGAAGTGCCGCTCTTCGATGGCGGATCGTGCCCTGCCCATGCCCGTGCCGAGGAGGACTCCGAACTCCTTTTCCTCCCCCGGGCCGACTTCGAGCTCCTCTACCGTTCCGAACCGGCCATCGCCGATGCCGTCATCCGTGACCTGGGCCGGAGGCTTCGCGGTGCAGTTCGGCTCATCGAGAAGATCTCGCTTCGGGACGTCCCCTCCCGGGTTGGGCTGACCCTTCTCGAGTTCGCTTCGGCAGCCACGGGGCCTCCCGGTCCGGACGGCGCCGCGCGGGTCGGGGCGGCGGGGGTGGACCGGTCCCGCCCCTTCGAGCTATCCCTCACCCAGACGGAACTCGCCGAGTCGCTGGCTGCCACCCGCGAGAGCGTGGCCCGGGGACTCCGGACCCTCCGGGAAGAGGGCCTCATCGAGCAGGAGGGCACCCGGGTCCGGATCCCGGATCCCGAGGCGCTCGAAGCCCGCTGCTGGGGGATGTGACTTCCGTCACAGACCCCCCCGACCCCCCCCCGCGAGCTTGGTGGTGCAGGCTGGAAGAAACAGGCCCGCCGGGGGAAAACCGACCTGCAGGATCCCCCACCCGATGAAACGGATGGTGGAACCCATGAATATCCTGACGGTTGTCTCCCTCGCTCGCCCCGCGGCTCGCCCCGCGGCTCGCCTCCTGAGCCCGTCCCTTGCCCTCGCCATGGGCCTCACCCTGGTGGCCGCCTCCGGATGCTCCACCGAGCAGGCCGATGCCGCCCTGGGCACCTCCGCCATGGTCTTCGGGATGCCGCCGGCCGAGGTTTTCGTGGAGGACTACACCGGGCCCCCCGTCGTGGGCGAGACCCTGACCATGGCCCCGTTCCTGGCGGCCCTGCCCCCCGGCAATCGTACCCACGACGTCCGCATCGACATCCTCAAGCAGGAGATCGAGGTCGGCGACGGCGTCCGCTACGAGGCCTGGACCTTCGGCGGCGCCGTGCCCGGTCCCGTCCTCCATGTCCGGGAGGGTGACCGGGTCATCTTCACGATGAAGAATCGCTCCGACGAGGCCGTCGACGTGACGGCCCCCTACGGCGCGGCGTCGGCACCCTTCCTGGCGCAGCTCGCCGCATCCGGGCATCACAGGCAGACCCCGGCGACCTTCCCGCAGCTTCACTCCATGGATCTTCACTCGGGCACCGTCGCCATGGACGACAAGTGGCGGAACGTGGGTCCGGGGCAGACGATCCGCTTCGAATGGGTCGCCAACTACCCTGGCGTGTACCTCTACCACTGCGGCACCCCCGGCGTGCTCCACCACATGAGCATGGGGCAGTACGGCGCCGTCGTCGTCTCGCCCCGCGACGGGTATCCGACGGACCACCTGGTGGACCACGAGTTCGTCATCGTGCAGTCGGAGTTCTACCTGAAGCCCGACGGGAACGGGAGCTGGGAGTACGATGCCGAGGCCGCGGCCCTGAAGCAGCCCCTCATCGTCGCCTTCAACGGGCACCAGTCCCGCCACTGGA
>REBP01000059.1 GCA_007692665.1 Gemmatimonadales bacterium
ACGCCATCGTCTTCGCCTCCGCCGACGTCACGATCCCCCGCATGGCCCGGGCCGGGCTCGTGCTGAACTTCGTGTCCATCGGGCTCGTGAGCCTCCTGGGTTCCTGGCTTGTGACGCACCTCCTGCTGGGCTGAGGGTGGACCGCTCCGCCCCGTCCGCCGTAGGTTGAGGGCAGGTTCGGCAGAGGACACCTGCACGACGCCGACCGGACCTGCCCTCCCGCCCCCGCCTGCACCCCCGATGAACCGTCGCCTGCCCCGGCCGTCACCCACGCTGGCCACGTGGTTCGCCGCCGCCGCGCTCCTCGCCGGGTGCGATCTCACGGCTCCCGACCCCGTCGCCACCACGCTGGTGGTGACCCCGGGGCTGGTGGAACTGGACGCCCTGGGGGCCACCCTCCCGCTGTCGGTCCTGGTCCGCGACCAGGCGGGAAGTTCGCTGGGCGCCGGCCGGGTCAGCTGGGACTCGGAGGACCCTCGCGTCGTGGAGGTCACCGAAGGCGGGCGTCTCCGGGCCGTGGGACCGGGCCAGGCGCGGGTTCGGGCGCGTTTCGGGGATGCGGAGGGGTGGGCCACCGTCGAGGTCGAGCCGCGGCCGGCCCGCGCCGACGGCGTGGACGGGGGCGAGCAGGTCGCCCGGGCCGGCACGACGCTTCCGGCACCCCTCCGGTTTCGCCTGGCGGACCGTCTCGAGAACCCCCTGGTCGGCGTCCCGGTGACCTTCTCCTCGCAGGACGGGGGCACCGCGAGCCCGGCCCGGGTGGTGACGGGCTCCGACGGCTCGGTCACCGTGGCCTGGACGCTGGGCCGGGAGCCCGGGCTCCAGAGCCTCGTGGCCACCGCCGCCGGACGGACCTTCCACTTCGTGGCCTCGGCCACCGACGTGTCGGGCCAGGTGCCGTTCCGCATCCGGGTGCTCCCGGTGGGTGCGGTTTCGGACCCCGTCATGGAGGCCGTGGTGGGCGCCGTCGCCCGGTGGGAGCGGGTCATCGAGGAAAAGCTCTCGCCGGTCCTGGCCCGGGTCCCTGCCGGCCGGTGCGGGCAGAACGCGCCGGCCCTCGACACCGTGGTCGACGACCTCCTCATCCTCCTCTCCGAGGGCATCCTCGACGGACCCGGAGGATCAGCCGCCCTGGCCGGACCCTGCTTCATCCGCCAGGAGGGACTCCTTCCCCTGGTGGGCCGGATCACCGTCGACACGGAGGACGTGGCGGCCCTCGTGGCGCTCGGCCTCCTCGGCGATATCCTGACCCACGAGATCGGGCACGTGCTGGGCGTGGGGACGCTCTGGAATCTCTTCGGGCTCCTCGACTCCCCCTCGCTTCCCGATGCCTCCGGCGCGGACACGCACTTCCGGGGCGCGGCGGCCGGCGCGGCGTTCGGGTCCGTGGGCGGTGCGGGGTACGCGGGACCCCGGGTGCCGGTGGAAAACCTGCAGGGCGCACAGGGGGTGCGGGACGTCCACTGGCGGCAGGCGGTCTTCGGTGCCGAACTCATGTCACCCTTCCTGACCCCGGGCCGGGCGAACCCCCTGAGCCGGGTCACGGCGGGATCGCTCGCCGACCTCGGGTACGGGGTGCGACTCGACGCTGCGGAGCCCTACGCACTGCCGGGCACCGCCGCCGGCGACGAGGCCGCCGCAGCGAGCCCGGACCGCCCCCCCTTCGAGGTGCGGCATCTGAATCGAACCACCCCGCTCCACGTACTGGACGGTGAGGGACGCATCGTCCACCTGATCCCGGCTTTCCCATGATGATCCCACGCCCCGCCCGCCCGCTGCATCTTTCGGTGCTTCTCCCGCTGGCTGCCCTGTTCGGAGCCGGCGCCTTCGCCCTCGTCGCGCCGCCGGATGCGGCAGCCCAGCAGCGGCTTTCGCTGGACGAGGCCATCGAGCTCGCGCTGGCCAGCAACCCGGGACTTCGGGCCACGCTGAACGAGGAGGAGGTGGCGGACTGGGACGTACGCGCCGCCCGGGGAGCGCTGGTTCTCCCGACACTGGGGCTGGGAAGCGGGGTCTCGTGGCAGGGCGCCGGCGAGGAGCGCATCGGGGGGCTGACCTCCGGCGAACTCGGTCTCGGCGGCCAGCCTTCGTTCCTCTTTTCCAGCTACTCGCTGGGCGTGAACTACAGCGTGAGCGGGGTCTCGCTCCGGGCTCCCGCCCTTGCGCGCGCCTCCAGGGAAGCGGCGCGCGCCCGGGGGAGCCGTGCCGAGGTCGACCTGGTCCTGCGCGTGACCCAGGCCTACCTGGATTTCGCCCGCCAGAACGAGGCGCTGGAGCTTGCCCGGCGCCAGGTCGCCCGGGCCGAGGCCAACCTCAACCTGGCCCGGGGGATGGAGGCGGTGGGCTCCGCCACCCCCCTCGAGGCCATGCAGGCCGACATCCAGGCGGGAAGGGCCGGTGTGGCCATGATGGAGGCGGAACAGGGGATCCGGACGTCGCGCCTCGCGCTTCTCCGGACCATCGGGCTCGAGCAGGACCGGGCCGCCGTGCCCGGAGACCCGCTGGCCCTGGGGAGGATCGAGTGGGACGAGGAGGAGCTCGCCCGACTGGCCATGGCGTCCAGCCCGGACCTCGAGACGCTCCGGGCCGGGGTGGCGGTGGCGTCCGGCCGGGTTGCGTCGGCCCGGGCCGGGTATCTCCCCTCGCTGAGCGTCCAGGCGGGGTGGAGCGGATTCACGCGGCAGGCCCGAAACGACGGGTTCATTCTCGGCCAGGTGGAGCGCCAGGCCGAACAGCTGGTCGCCCAGTGCGAATTCCAGAACGAGATCTACCGGAGGCTCGCGGATCCGTTTCCCCCACAGAACTGCAGCCAGTTCCTTCTCACCGACGAGCAGCGCGCCGGGGCCCTGGACCGAAACCGCCAGTTCCCCGTGGACTTCACCCGCCAGCCCCCCCAGGCCTCGATCTCGCTGTCGGTTCCGGTCTTCCAGGGGATGGAGCGGCGGCGCCAGGTCGAGACCGCCCGGATCGAGGAGGAGAACGCCCGGCTGCGCCTGCGGGAGCAGGAGTTCGGCCTCAGGTCCGACATCGCGTCCCTGCTGGCGTCGGCGCGCACGGCGCTGGCGCTCGCCGAACTCGAGGAGCGGAACGTCGAGGTGGCCGAGGCCCAGCTCCGGCTGGCCCGCGGCGAGTTCGAGGTGGGATCGGGGACCTTCCTGCAGGTGGCCGAGGCCGAAACGGTGGCGGCCCAGGCCGACCGTGACCGACTGGACGCGGCCTTCCGGTACCATGAGACCCTCGCCCGACTCGAGGCGCTGGTGGGCAGCCGGCTTCGGCGTCCATGAGCGAGCCGACCCGGGCCTGGCACGCCCTCGCACCCGACGAGGTGGCCGACGCACTTTCGGTGGACATCCGGTCGGGACTGGATCCCGCCGAAGCGGCGAAGAGACTCGAATCCCACGGCCCCAACCAGCTTCCGGAGGAGGCGCCCGAGCACCCGCTCCTCCGGTTCCTCAAGCAGTTCCGGAACGTCCTCATCTACATCCTCCTGGGCGCGATGGTCTTCACCGCGGTCCTGGGCGAGTGGCTGGACTCGGGCGTGATCCTCCTCGTTGTGGTGGTGAACGCCCTGGTCGGGTTCATCCAGGAGGGGAAGGCCGCCGAGGCCATGGAGGGGATCCGGGGGCTCCTGTCCCCCACCGCCCGTGTTCTCCGGGGCGGGAAGGTGAAGGAGGTGGATGCGGCGGACCTCGTTCCCGGCGACGTGGTTACCCTGGAGAGCGGGGGCCGGGTGCCTGCGGATCTCAGGGTCGTGAAGTCCCTGAACGCCCGGGTCGAGGAGGCCCTTCTCACCGGCGAGTCGGAGCCCGTGTCCAAGACCACGGAGCCGGTAGCGGAGGACGCCCTCCCGGCGGATCGCCATTCCATGGCATTCTCCGGGACCCTCGTCACGTCGGGCCGGCTCACCGGGATCGTCACGGCCACCGGGAGCGACACCGAGATCGGCCGGATCGGAACGCTCGTGTCGCGCGTCGAGGGCGTGACCACGCCGCTCCTTCGGCAGATCGACCAGTTCGGCACCCGGCTTTCCGTCATCATCGTCGCGGCCAGCGTTGCGGTCTTCTTCCTCGGGTGGCAGCTGCGACAGATGGATCCTGCCGACGCCTTCCTGGCCGTGGTGGCGCTGGCCGTGGCCGCGATTCCCGAGGGACTCCCCGCGATCCTGACCATCACGCTGGCGCTGGGGGTGCAGCGCATGGCCCGTCAGAACGCCATCATCCGGCGACTTCCGGCGGTGGAGACGCTGGGGTCGGTGTCCGTGATCTGCACCGACAAGACCGGGACGCTGACCCGGAACGAGATGGCCGCCGAGCGTCTCCTCCTCTCCGAGCGGGTCGTCGAGGTTCGGGGGGAGGGCTACCAGCCAGAAGGGACCTTCCACGGGGAAGACGGCGCGGAGGCGGACCCCGCCGCCGATGACGTGCTCCAGCGCCTTGTGCGGGTCGCCATGCTCTGCAACGAGGCGTCCTTCAGCGACGACGCCGACGGGGAGGGCGACGCGCCGGGCAGCGGGCGCTCGCTCCAGGGAGACCCCACGGACGGCGCGCTCCTGGCCCTCGGGGAACGGGCCGGCATGGACCCGGGCGCCGCCGCAGAGAGATGGCCGCAGCTGGGCATGGTCCCCTTCGAGTCGGAACGCCGCTGGATGGCCACCGCCCACCGCGACACCGGGGACGCCCCGGATGACACCCCGGATGACACCCACGGCCGCCGGATCCTCCTCAAGGGGGCACCCGAGCGCGTCCTGGACATGTGCGGGAAGGAGGCCACGCCGGACGGCGGAACCGCCGACATCGACCCCGGGAAATGGAATCGCCGCATGGAGGAGGTGGCCGGGCTCGGGTACCGCCTCATCGCGCTGGCCGACGCGCCGGGGGAGGAGGGCGCGGACCCGGAGACCACCGGGGAGGCCCTGGCCGCGGAGGTGGAATCCGTCGCATCGGCCGGCGGGTTCACGCTCCTCGGCGTCGCCGCCCTCATGGACCCGCCCCGTGGCGAGGCGGGAGACGCCGTGGCGCGCTGCATCGACGCCGGGATCCGGGTCCTCATGATCACGGGTGACCACGCCGCCACGGCTCGCTCCATCGGCGCCCGCCTGGGAATCGGCGACGGCAGCCGGGCCCTCGAGGGCGCTGCCATCGAGACCGCCTCCGACGACGAGCTGGCGGCGGCCCTCGGCGACCACAGCGTCGTCGCGCGGGCCGGGCCGGAGCACAAGCTCCGCATCGTGAAGGCGCTGCAGGCCGGGGGAGACGTCTGTGCCATGACCGGCGACGGGGTGAACGACGCCCCCGCCCTCAAGCAGGCGGACATCGGCGTGGCCATGGGCATCAAGGGTACCGAGGCCGCCCGGAGCGCATCGGAAATGGTCCTGGCAGACGACAACTTCGCCACCATCGAACGGGCGGTGGAAGAGGGTCGCACGGTCTACGACAACCTGAAGAAGACGATCCTCTTCATCCTCCCCACCAACGGAGCCGAGGCGCTCATCGTGGTGGCCGGCGTGGTCCTCGCCCTGGGGGAGTTTCCCATCACGCCGGTGCAGATCCTCTGGGTGAACATGGTCACCGCCGTGACGCTGGCCCTCGCCCTCGCCTTCGAGCCCACGGAGCCGGGAATCATGGGCCTTCCCCCGCGAGACCCGTCGGAGCCCCTGCTGTCCCGGTTTCTCTTCCGACGCATCGTGTACGTGTCGGTCTTCGTCTCCACCGGCTGTCTCCTCGTCTTCCAGTGGGAACTCGGCCGGGGCTCGAGCCCCGACTACGCCCGCACCGCCGTCGTGAACGCGCTGGTGGCGGCGCAGCTCTGGTATCTCTTCACCTGCCGCTTCAAGTGGCGGGCAAGCGTGGGGTGGGATGCGCTCACCGGGAACCGCGCGGCCCTGGTGGCGGCGGCGGTCCTGATCCTGGTGCAGGGGGCCTTCACCTACCTGCCCCCCTTCCACCTCCTCTTCTCCACAGAGCCGCTCGCGGCGATCAGCTGGGTCCCGATCCTCGGCGTGGGGCTGGCGCTGTACGTCGCCGTGGAACTGGAAAAGGCCGCAGGGCGCTCCACGGGGCGGGGTGGCGCCGGAGCGGCTGAGGCCGCGAACGGAGCGGCAGACGGCGCACCAGGGGAACCGTCGCGGTAGCCTGCAAGACCCCTCGACCCGGGAGGCGATTTTCCCCCGATTCTTGACGTGGGACCTTCCGGGGTTCACCATACGGTTCCCCGAGCATGGTTCGTCTCTCCGTCACGCTTGCGCGACGAAATGCGCACCGGGTGTAATTTCGTACCGGCCGAAGAACGGGGATTCCGACTCGATGTCGTACCTGAGATGTGAAGCCTGCGGCGCCAAGGCGCTTCCGCTCGCCACGCGTTGCCCGTCCTGCGAAGCGCCCTTCCCGGCGCGCGGGCCCGGCACGTCGCCTCCCCGCATGCGCCCCTGCTACAGCTGCGATTCCCTCGTGCTGCACGACGCGGAGTCCTGTCGGTGGTGCGGCGAAACCATCCGGGGCCGGCTCTCCCGCCGGGCCACCGCCGGCCTCGTGGCCACCCTGGCGCTCCTCCTGGTGGGTGGTGGCACGATGATGTTCGCGCGAAGCGGTGATGTGGTGACGCTGCTGGCCCCGTCCTCGGCGAGCGGTCCGGTGTCCGCCTCCGAAGCACCCGCGCCCGCGCCGGCGGCGAGGAGCGCGCTGTCCTCGTCCCCCCGGGCCGCCGGGGCGTCCTCCCGGGCCGACGCCCCGTCATCCTCCGCCCCCTCGCCGGCCGCTCCCCCCCAGCCTTCGCCGAGCGGCGACGAGACCGAGGCCGCGGCGCAGGATCCGGTGAACGACCCGGTCCCCGACGGCGACCGCCCCGCGGATCCCGCTGCGGATCAGCGGGACGCACCCGCCGACGAGACCGGGTGGGTTCGAGCGGTGGCCCGGACCTTCGTGAACGTCCGCTCCGCCCCGGCCTCCAACAGCTCCGTGCAGGGCGTCGTGGC
>REBP01000222.1 GCA_007692665.1 Gemmatimonadales bacterium
CCGTCGAGGACCCCCGGGATCTCGCGGGGAATGCCCGCGCCCATGAGAACGTAGTCCACGCCCGCCAGCATTGCGCCGTACAGCGTGGCCAGGTTCGGCATCTGGACCTTGGTGAGGAGATTGATCCCCACCGGGCCGTCGTGGCCCTCCTTGGCCAGGTAGACCTCCACGAAGCTGGACAGCATCGTGATCTGCTCCCGCACCTCGTTCACCTTCTGCCGCCACATGGACAGGAGCTTGTAGGATGCGTCGGGAGCCTTTCCCCCGGGAATGAAATAGGCCTCGAGGGCGGCCCGGCTCACGTCGGGGAGCGGGAACGCCTCGATGGCCCGCCGCAGGTGTCCTCCCGGATCTCCGTCCTGGAGACGCCGGACGAAGAGCGAGTCGATGCACGTTCCCGAAACGACGCCCATGTGCCCCTGGCGGGCGACAGCGCGGGCGAGTTGCCAGTTCGATACGCCGATTCCCATGCCGCCCTGGATGACCAGGGGAAGGGAAAGGCCTGAGAGTTGGGTCATGAAAGAAAACCGTCGGGGGACATGAAATTTGCCGTTTCCGAGACCGTTTCGCGCAGGCGTCGCGCGAAGGCATCGGTTACTCGGGTCTGGGCACTGCCACGCCGGGCCGCATCACGATACCGAAACAGGAGCAGGTCCAGAGGTTCATCCTCGCTATGGGAATTCACCCTTCAAGTGGCAGGTCTGGCGCCCATTCGTCAAGGGGGTGACGGAAGCCGCGTGCCACCGCGCGGCCTGGCGCACCGGGCTCGCCGCGCACCGAGCGCCGGGTTCCTCGCCCCGGCCTTTACCCCTGTCATACTCCTGACAGGCCCGGCAGGTCCGATCGGGCGGGTCCGGCCGCCCGGGGGCGCCCTGGGCTCAGTTCCCCTCCTCCTCCCCGGTCTTCCGCAGAATCAGGCGGTGAGCCCGAAGCCGGAGCGCGTTGATCCGGATGAACCCGCGAGCGTCCTCCTGGTCGTATCCGCCGGCCACGTCCATGGACGACAGTTCCTGGTCGTAGAGCGAACTCTCGGAGCTCCTCCCCATGGGGATGACGTTGCCCTTGAAGAGTCGCACCCGTACCTCGCCGTCGATGAGACGTTCCGCCTGCGCGAAGGCCGCCTCGATGAAGTCCATCTCCGGCGAGAACCAGAACCCGTTGTAGATGATCTCGGCGAACCGCGGCGAAAGCATGTCGCGGAGCCGCAGGACCTCCCGGTCCATGGCGAGCCCCTCGAGGTCCCGAAGGGCGTGGTGGAGCACGGTGCCCCCGGGGGTCTCGTACACGCCCCGGGACTTGATGCCCACGAAGCGGTTCTCCACCAGGTCCACCCGGCCGATCCCGTGGACCCCGCCCACGTCGTTCAGATAGTTGAAGAGCGCCACCGGGTCCGCGTGCTCGGTGCCGTCGTCCAGGTCGACGACCCGCACCGGCCGGGCATCCCGGAAGAAGATGGCAAGGTTCGTGGGCGTGTCCGGGGTCCGCTCGATGGACCGCGTCAGCTTGAACATGTCCTCGGGAGGCGGGAGCATGGGGTCTTCCAGCATCCCCGCCTCGTACGAGCGGTGCATGAGGTTCTCGTCGGACGACCAGGGCTTCTCGGCCGTGGCCTCCACCGGAATCCCGTGCTCCGCCGCATAGGCGATCAGGTCGCGACGCCCCTGGAAGCGGTCCAGGAACTCCCGCTCCTTCCAGGGGGCGATGACCTCGAGCCGCGGCCGGAGCGCCGCGAACGCCAGTTCGAAGCGGACCTGATCGTTCCCCTTCCCCGTGGCACCGTGGGCCACCGCCGTTGCGCCCTCGCGCACCGCGATCTCCACCTGCCGCCGCGCGATGACCGGGCGGGCCAGCGCGGTGCCCAGCAGGTACCGGTTCTCGTAGATCGCGTTGCCGGCAATGGCGGGGAAGATGAAGTCCGTGACGAACTCGGCCCTGAGGTCCTCGACGAAGACCTGGCTCGCCCCGGTTTCCAGGGCGCGCCGGGCCACGTCGTCGAAGTCCTCCTGCTGCCCGACGTCGGCGACATAGGCCAGGACCTCGTAGCCGCGCTGGATCAGGACCTTGAGGATGCAGGCGGTGTCCAGACCGCCACTGTACGCCAGGACTACCTTCTTCTTCGACACCGCGTTGCTCCGGTTCGGGATGCGCTGGGATCGGACCTGCAGGACGAATGCAGAACGACGCCCCGAATGAAACGGGGGAACGCCTCGTGATCAAGCCCGGATCCTGCGCGGATCCTTGCCCGCCTGCCGCCCACCTGCCGGCCGCATGCCGCCCCCGTCCCGCCCCCGTCCCGCCCGCATGCCGCCCGCGTCCCGCCCGGATCAAGGCGCTCCCGGGCGGGTAGCCACGACCGAGATGAGCTTCTATGCGGAGGGTCGTGCCGTAACCTGGCTGAGCATCGTCCTCAACGTGACGCTGGGGGTGGTGAAGGTGGGGGCCGGCTGGCTCGGGAACTCCCGGGCGCTGGTGGCCGACGGTCTGCACTCGCTCACCGACCTCGCCTCCGACGCCGCCGTGCTGGCGGGGATGTCCGTGGCGCTGCGACCACCGGACCACAACCACCCCTACGGCCATCACAAGGCGGCAAGCCTCGTCTCGCTGGTCATTGCCGGCTCGCTCCTCTTCTTCGGGGCCCTCCTGATCCTGGACGGCGTCCGTGGCCTCCAGGCCGGCGACGCCCGGGTCCCCGAAACCCTCACCCTGGTCGTGGCGCTCGGGTCCATCGGGGTGAAGGAGTTCCTCTACTGGCGGACCCGCAGGGTAGCCGAGGCCACCGGGTCCCGGATGCTCCTGGCCAACGCCTGGCACCACCGCACCGACAGCGCCTCGTCGCTGGTGGCGGCGGCGGGCATCGGGAGTGCCATGCTCCTGGGTCCCGAGTGGGCCTTCCTGGATGCGGTGGCCTCCATCGTCCTCGCCGGCTGGCTCGGGGTCGAGGGATTCCGCATCCTGAGGGGCGCAGTGGACGACCTCATGGACACCGCACCCGACCCCGCCCTCATCGACGACCTCCGGGAGCACATTCTTCCGGTGGACGGCGCGGTGGCCTACCACGACTTCCGGGCGCGCCGGGTGGGCGACATGGTGGAGGTGGACTTCCACCTCCTGGTCGAGCCCTCGCTGAGCATCGAGGAGGGCCACCTCATCGCGCACCAGGTCAAGCAGGCGATCCTGGCCCGCCACCCGGAGGTGCTGAACCTCCTGATCCACGTGGAGCCCGCCCTCCCCGCCCACTACCGGAACCGCGGGGTGGCGGGTGGCCCGACCCCGGAGTAGCTTCGCCCTTCAGGCATCCTCCCCCCGCATCCCGGGAGCCCCCCGTGTCCCTGATTCTCGCCCTCGACCAGGGAACCACCTCGTCCCGCGCCATCGTCTTCGACGCGTCGGGGACGGCCCGCGGTTCTGCCCATCAGGAGATCGGGCAGCACTTCCCCCAGCCCGGCTGGGTGGAGCACGACGCGAACGAGATCTGGACCACCCAGCTCGCCACCGCCCGGGGCGCCCTCGAGGATGCCGGTATCCAGGCCTCCGACCTGGCGGCCATCGGCATCACGAACCAGCGCGAGACCACGGTGATCTGGGACCGCGCCACCGGCGAGCCCATCCACCGGGCCATCGTCTGGCAGGACCGGCGCACCGCCGCCTTCTGCGACGACCTCCGCGACGCCGGCCACACCGCCCTCCTGCAGGAGCGCACCGGCCTCCTCCCCGACGCCTACTTCTCGGCCTCCAAGATCCGCTGGCTCCTGGACAACGTGGACGGCGCCCGGAAGCGGGCCGAGGCCGGCGAGCTCGCCTTCGGGACCATCGACAGCTGGCTCCTCTGGAAGCTCACCGGGGGCCGGGTCCACGCCACCGACGCGAGCAACGCCTCCCGCACGCTCCTCATGAACCTGGCGCGATGCGACTGGGACGACGACATGCTCGAGCTCTTCTCCGTGCCCCGGGCCATCCTGCCGGAGATCCGGGACTCGAGCGGGGTTTTCGGGGCGTGTGATGCGGAGCACCTGGGTGCATCCGTACCGGTCGCCGGGATCGCCGGTGACCAGCAGGCTGCCCTCTTCGGGCAGGCCGGGTTCGAGGCGGGGCTCGCCAAGAACACCTATGGCACCGGCTGTTTCGTGGTGCTGAACGTGGGCGAGGCACCGGTGGCGTCGAAGCACAGGCTCCTGAGCACGGTGGCCTGGCGGATCGGGGGGCGCACCGAGTACGCCATGGAAGGGAGCATCTTCATCGGGGGCGCGGTGGTGCAGTGGCTCCGCGACGGCCTCGGGATCATCGACGACTCGTCGGAGGTGGAGGCGCTGGCCCGGACGGTGGACGACAACGGGGGCGTCTACCTCGTGCCGGCCTTCGCCGGGCTGGGCGCGCCGCACTGGGATCCCTACGCCCGCGGCACGATCATGGGGATCACGCGCGGCACGACGGCGGGGCACCTGGCCCGGGCCGCGCTCGAGGGGATCGCCTTCCAGGTCGCCGACATCCTCGACGTCATGCGCGAGGACGCCGGCTTCCCGCTGGACGAACTCCGGGTGGACGGCGGCGCGGCGGCCAACGACCTCCTCCTCCAGTTCCAGGCGGACATCCTGGGGGTGCCCATCGTCCGCCCCCGGGTCACCGAGACCACCGCCCTCGGCGCCGCCTACCTGGCCGGGCTCGCCACCGGCGTCTGGCCCGACCGGGAGGCGATCCGGAGCAACTGGGCCGAGGACGCCCGCTTCGATCCGAGCATGTCCGCCGCCGACGTGGCGCACCACCGGGGCCGATGGAAGGAAGCGCTCTCGCGGGCGCGCGACTGGCAGGAGGAGGAGGAGGACGGGGGACCGGCTCCCTCGACGGCGCCCGATCCGGACCGGGAAGACTCCGGGCAGCAGGAGGTGGAGCGGTGAACCGGAAGGCGTGGATTACCCAGGTATTCGGCACCGCCCCGCAGACGGAGCCCTTCGACCTGCTGATCGTGGGGGGCGGCGCGACGGGCGTCGGAACGGCGGTGGACGCCGCATCCCGCGGGTACCGCGTGCTTCTCGTGGAGCAGAACGATTTCGGGAAGGGAACCTCGTCCCGTTCCACGAAGCTCGTGCACGGGGGTGTGCGCTACCTGCAGCAGGGGAACGTGACGCTGGTCATGGAGGCGCTCCGGGAGCGGGGGATCCTGCTTCGGAACGCGCCCCACCTGGTGCGGGACCAGGCCTTCGTGGTGCCGAACTACGCCTGGTGGGAGGCGCCCTTCTACGGGATCGGCATGAAGGTCTACGACATGCTGGCCACCCGCTACGGCTTCGGTCGCTCGCGGCACCTGTCGAGCGCCGAGGTGAAGGAGCGGATTCCCACGGTGGAGGAGGAGGGGCTCCGGGGCGGCGTTCTCTACTACGACGGCCAGTTCGACGACGCCCGGCTCCTGATCAACCTGGCCCAGACGGCGGCGCGGCAGGGGGCGAAGCTCCTCAACTACTGCCCCTGCACGGGACTCACCTTCGACGATGCGGGGTTCGTGAACGGGGCCCGGATCCGGGATGCGGAGTCCGGCGCCGAGGTGGAGGTGCGGGCGCGCGTGGTGGTGAACGCCACCGGCGCCTGGGTGGACGGCGTCCGGAAGATGGCCGAACCCGACGCGCCCCCCATGATCGCGGCCAGCCAGGGGATCCACATCGTGCTGGACCGGAGTTTCCTTCCCGGAGATTCGGCCATCATGGTGCCCCGGACCTCCGACGGACGGGTCATGTTCGCGATTCCCTGGCACGACCACGTGGTGGTGGGAACGACCGATACGCCCATCCAGACGCTCGATCTGGAGCCCCGCGCGCGCGAGGAGGAGATCGACTTCCTCATCGAGACCGCCGCGCAGTACCTCCACCGCGACCCGACACGGGCGGACATCCGGAGCGTGTTCGTCGGGATCCGGCCCCTGGTGCGGGCGGCGGAGGAGGCCGACACGGCGTCGCTGTCGCGGGATCACACGATCCACATCGGCCCCACGGGGCTCCTCACCATCTGCGGCGGGAAGTGGACGACCTACCGGAAGATGGCGGAGGACTGCGTGGACCACGCGGCGCAGCTGGGTCAGCTGGACGAACGGCCGTGCATCACGAAGTCGCTGGCGATCCACGGGTACCACCGGAACGCGGCGCGATTCCAGGAGCTCGCCGGCTACGGGGCCGACGCGCCCGCGCTCCAGGTGCTGATGAAGGAGGAGCCGGCCCTGGCCGAACGACTTTCGGACGTGCTTCCGGTGGTGGGTGCGCAGGTGGTCTGGGGGGTGAGAAAGGAGATGGCGCGGACCGTGGACGACGTGCTGTCGCGCCGGACGCGGGCGCTTCAGCTGGACGCCCGGGCCGCCCGGGCCATGGCGGCGCCCGTGGCCGCCATCATGGCGCGGGAGCTGGAGAAGGATGAGGCCTGGGAGGCGGCCCAGGTGGCGGAATTCCTCGAGATCGCGGCGGGGTACCTGCCCGCCGGGGTCACCTGACACGCTCCCCCCCGCCATGACCGGACCGGAACTCGCTTCCCCCGAAGACATTCCCCGCGCCTTCACGGACGCCTGGAATGCGCGCGACGCCGCGGGCATCGCGTCGCTCTTCGAGCCTGATGCCGATTTCGTGAACGTGACGGGCATCTGGTGGGAGGACCGGGCGTCCATCGAGCGGGCGCACGCCTGGGGATTCGAGAAGATCTTCGGCGACTCCACCCTGCGCCTCGGGCGGGTGAAGGTGCGTCACCTCGGGGAGCAGGTGGCGGTGGTCCACGCCCGCGTGACGCTGGAGGGGCAGACCCCGGTGGGGCCGGTGGGGAACCCGGGGCGCAGGGTCACCCTCTTCTCCTTCGTCGCCCGCAATGTCGCCGGCGCGTGGAGCTGCGTGTCGGCGCACAACACCGACGTGGTGGCGGGAATGGAAACCCATGCCCGGGAGGAGGACGGAACCCTCCGGGCCGTCGACTACCGGGAGGGTCCGG
>REBP01000246.1 GCA_007692665.1 Gemmatimonadales bacterium
CCGGCGCTGTCGGACTCCATCATCATGGTGGAGGGCACGAGCTTCATGGGCCTCGGCGGCCCCAACCTGGTCAAGGGCGCCACCGGCCAGGTCGTGGACCAGGAAGAGCTGGGCGGCGCCCGCGTGCACACCGAGCTGTCCGGGGTGGCCCACCACCGGGTGGACGACGACGCCGCCTGCCTGGCCCTCCTCCGGGAGCAGGTCCGGACACTCCCCCGGGAGCCCGGTGCGCTCGAGCTTCCCGAGTCCGGCGCCGCCCCCCTTCGCCCCGCCACGGAACTCTACGACATCCTCCCCGACAACCATCGGCAGCCCTACGAGATGGAACGGGTGCTCGAGTGCATCGTCGACGAGGGAAAGTTCGAGCTCTTCCAGCCCGACCGGGCCCGGGAGATGATCTGCGCCACGGCGCTGCTGGACGGCGTGCCGGTGGGGGTCATCGCCAACGCCCGCGGGCTGATCCGGAACCCGGGCGAGGAGCGCCCTGCCTTCGGGGGGATCGTCTACACCGAGAGCGCCGAGAAGACCGCCTTCTTCATCGACACGATGAACCGCCAGCGGCGCCCCCTCCTCTTCGTGCAGGACGTCTCGGGGTTCATGGTGGGCCCCGACGCCGAGCACTCGGGGATCATCCGGGCCGGCGCGCAGTTCGTGGAGGCCATGGCCGGCGCCACCGTGCCCAAGGTGGTCCTCACGCTGAACCACGCGTCGGGCGCGGGCTACTACGCCATGGCGGGGCAGGGCTTCGACCCCGACTTCATCGTGTCGCTCCCCACCGGGCGCATGGGCGTCATGGAGGGAGAGTCGGCGGCCATGGCGCTCTTTTCGGGACAGATCGAGCGGCTCAAGGCCGAGGGGAAGGTCCCGGACGAGGACCTGACCACCGCCATGGACGAGGTCCGCGACGAGTACGAGCGCCAGCTCGACGCCCGGTTCGCCGGCGCCCGCGGCTTCGTCGACGAGGTGGTCCTCCCCGAGGAGCTCCGCGCCACGCTGTCCCTCCTCCTTCGGGCCGCCAACCGGAACCCCGGTCCCCACCTGGGGCCGTTCCAGCTCGTCCAGGGCGGCCCGGTGACGAGCGCACCGGCCCCCCGCGCCACTTCGCATCCCCACGGAACCAATTCATGACCGACGCCACGCACGGCAGCGATGCCTCGAACGACGGCAGCGACGACCGCATCATCCGCATCGGGAGCGGCCAGGGATTCTGGGGTGACGACCTGGAGGCCCCGGTCCGGCAGGTGGAGGGCGGCCCCCTGGACTACCTGATGATGGACTACCTCGCCGAGGTGACAATGTCCATCATGCAGAAGCAGCGAAGTCGAAACCCTGAAGCGGGTTACGCGCGCGACTTCATTCCCCTCATGGAACGGATCTTCCCGAAGATCGTGGAGGGCGGGGTGCGCATCGTGACCAACGCGGGAGGGGTGAATCCCCTGGGATGCGGAGAGGCGGTCGTGGCGGCGGGGCGGGCTTCCGGCGTCGGGGGGAAGGCCCGGGTGGGCGTGGTAACCGGCGACGATCTCCGGGAACGCCTGCCGGAACTGGTTTCCGCCGGCCACGAGCTCCGGAACATGGAGACGGGTGCGCACATCGAGGAGATCCTGGACCGGGTGGAGAGTGCGAACGCCTACATCGGGGCCGGGCCCATCGTGCGGGCGCTCCAGGGCGGGGCCGACGTCATCGTGACCGGGCGCTCCACCGACACGGCACTCACCTATGCCCCCATGATGCACGAGTTCGGGTGGGCCGAGGACGACTGGGACCGGCTGGCCCACGGGGTCGTGGCCGGGCACATCAACGAGTGCGGCGCGCAGGCCTCGGGCGGAAACGCGCTGGTGGACTGGTGGACGATCCCTGCCATGGAAGCGGTGGGCTTTCCCATCGTGGAGGCGCGGGCCGACGGCTCCTTCGTCGTGACCAAGCACCCGGGGACCGGGGGGCGCGTGAACCGGCCGGTGGTCACCGAGCAGCTCCTCTACGAGATGGGCGACCCGTCGGAGTACATCACCCCGGACGTGGTGGCGGACTTCACGTCGCTGCGACTCGAGGAGGTGGGGCCGGACCGGGTGCGCGTGAGCGGGATCCGGGGCGGGCCTGCCACCGACTTCCTGAAGGTCTCCATCGCCTACGAGGACGGGTACAAGGCCGTGGGGACGCTGGTGTACGCGTGGCCCGACGCTGCGGCGAAGGCCCGGGCCTCGGCGCGGATCCTGCGGGAGCGTCTGGACCGGCTGGGGCTCCGTTTCGACGAGGTCAGGGTGGAACTCGTGGGGTGGGATTCGACCCACGGGCACCTGGCGGGCCCGCCACCGGCGGACCTCCCCGAGGTGCAGCTCCGGGTAGCGGTGCGGGGGCAGGACCGGGCGGCGGTGGAGCGGTTCACCCGCGAGCTGGCGCCGCTGGTGCTCACCGGCTCGCCCTCGGTGACGGGCTTTGCCGGCGGGCGGCCCCGGGTGCAGGAGATCATGGCCTACTGGCCCGCGCTGATCCGGAAGGAAGCGGTGCAGCCCCACCTCGACGTGCAGATCCTGGAGGTATGACGATGCCAACGACCACGACCCCCGGCACGACCACGATCCAGCTGGTCCACCTGGCCCACGCGCGCTCCGGCGACAAGGGCGACACGGCGAACGTCGGGGTCATCGCGTACGACGCCGTCGACTACGAACTCCTCCGCGAGATCCTCACGGAGGCGCGGGTGAAGGCGCACTTCGGCGACCTGGTGAAGGGCAGGGTGGAGCGCTTCGAGCTCCCGAACCTGCAGGCGCTGAACTTCATGCTCCACGGGTCGCTGGGGGGCGGGGGGACCGTTTCGCTCATGACCGACGCGCAGGGAAAGGTCTTCTCCACGGCCATGCTCCGCATGGAAGTCGAGGTGCCGGACGGCGTGGCGCAGCGGGCCATGACGGCGGCCCGGGGGCGGGTGCCCGAGGGGTACGACCCGGACCAGGCCGTGCCGGTTCCGGCGGGATCCGGGCGTTCGGACACGGGGAGCCCGGCGTGACTCCGGAGGCGGCGGCGGGAGCCCCCGGACCGGGACCTCTCCGTATGGAGGTCGGCGGCGACGGGGTGGCCCACCTCGTCCTGGCGCGGCCCGAGAAGCGCAACGCGCTGAACGGGGCGCTGGTGGACGCGCTCCTCGAGGCCTTCCGGGAGACGGCCGCGAACCCCGACGTGCGGGTGGTTCTCCTCTCCGGCGAGGGCACCGACTTCTGCTCCGGGGCCGACCTGGCGGAGCTCGAGCGGGTGGCCGACCAGGGGG
The DNA here is from genome assembly GCA_007692665.1 of Gemmatimonadales bacterium. Classification (GTDB taxonomy): domain Bacteria; phylum Gemmatimonadota; class Gemmatimonadetes; order Longimicrobiales; family Gaopeijiaceae; genus SKNW01. The sequence continues at coordinate 3,266 of REBP01000246.1, forward strand.
CGGAGGCGTCGCTGGCCGACGCATCGCGCATGGGCGAGCTCTTCCGCGCCATGCGGCGCCACCCCCGGCCGGTGGTGGCGGCGGTGCGGGGAAGGGCGCTGGCAGGCGGAGCCGGGCTCGCCGCAGCCTGCGACCTGGTGCTCGCCGAGGAGGACGCCCGGTTCGGCTTCCCCGAGGTCCACCTGGGGTTCGTTCCCGCCATGGTCATGACCATGCTCCGCCGGAAGGTGACCGAAAGCCGGGCCTTCGAACTGGTCGTGCGCGGCCACCGCATCACCGCCACCGAAGCCGAGCGCATCGGCCTGGTGAACCACGTCCTCCCTGCCGACGGCTTCGACGAGGCCGCGCGTGCCTGGGTCGCCGACCTGGCCACGCGCCCCGCATCCTCCGTGGAACTCACGAAGCGCCTCCTGTACGGTCTCGACGGCGTGCCTTTCGAGGAAGGGATCGCCCGGGGCGCCGAGGTGAACACGCTGGCGCGGCTCACGGAGGCCTGCCGGGCCGGGGTCCGGGCCTTCCTCGACCGGGCTCGCCCCGAAGCCTGAGGCTCCTGACCCATGGCCTTCTTCCTCGATCGCAACCGCGACGCCGGCGACGACCGCTGGCTCCTGGCCAAGGTCAGGATCTTCGCAATTGGTGCCGCGCTTGCACTCGGTGGTATGTTTCTGGGACATGACCTGCTGATCTGGGCCGCCCTCGGTGTGCTGGGACTCGGCATGGTCCTGCGGGTGGTGGAATCGCGCCGCACGAGTCCCGAGCAGGAGGGCGACGGGACGGAGGCAGGCGACCCGGAGGAGGAGCGGTAGCCGCCGCGATCGACACTGAAACGGCCTCGTCTCCACCGCAATGGCAACGCTCCCGCCCCATCGCCCGAACCCGCAGAAGGGGTGAACATGTTTCGCCGGATTCTCGTGCCACTCGATGGTTCTCAGACGGCCGAAGCCGTGCTTCGCCTGGCCGTTCCCATCGCCCGTGCGGTCGGATCCTCGGTCGAGCTTCTCCACGTGATCCCCGACAGGAAGTCCCTGGCCCGCATGGGTCCGGAAGATCCGCTCGACTGGCGAATGAGTTCTCGACGGGCGCACGAGTACCTTGCAGGCCCGGCGCGGATGCTTGCCGAGGCCGGCGTGGCCTCCGAGTCCCGGATCGAGGAGGGAGGCCCTGCCGAGATCATCGTGCGGATCCTCCAGAGTGGTGAGCACGGACTGGTCGCCATGACCCCCCACGGCAGGGGCGGAACGGGAGAGCTTTCCCTCGGATGCACTGCGGGGGCGGTGCTTCTCCACGCCCCTTCCTCCCTCCTCCTCGTTCCACCGCTCCCGGACGATGCGAGGGTCCGGCGGATCGTGGTGCCCGTCGATGGATCTCCCCGTGCCGAGTGGGCAATGGACCTGGCGTTCCACCTGGCGGATTCCCTCAGGGCCGAGCTTCAGCTGGTCCACGCCCTCGTGCGACCGAACCGGTTCGGGATACTCCCCGGCGACCAGGAGCAGGATGAAGTCAGCCGCCATTTCTGTCAGGCCAACCGGACGGCGGCGGTTCGATTCATGGCCCAGCTGCAGGACCGGCATTCTCCACGGGACATCCGGATCGAGGGCAGGATCCTCGAGGCCAACGGCGATGTGAGTGGCCGGCTTCTCGAAGATGCCGAGGCCTCGGGAGCCGACCTGGTGGTCCTCAGTGCGCACGGACACGACGAGTCCGTGGGTTGGCGACTGGGGGCCGTACCCCTACGATTCCTGCTCGCGGCCACCGTGCCGACCCTCCTGATGCAGGACTTTACAAAACCGAAGGGAAGCGCCCGGCCGGATGCCCCACACCTTAACCGATAGCGCCCGCCGAGCAGGTCACGCCCTCGCCGCGCGACATCCGACTGCGGCGGAAGGGCGCGCCGATGCGGCCCCGCGACGCCGGGTTCGCGTCGCCCTGCAGCGGGTGGAAGCCATCTATGCCGGGCTCGAGGCGGGGACCCGCACGGGAATCCCGGATGCGTCGGTGGCCTGGCTGCTCCAGAACGACTTCATCCTGGAGGAGGCGCTCGAGAGTCTGAAGGAGGCGCTGCCACCGCGGTTCATGCAGCGGCTCCCCCGGCTTCCCGGGGAGCGGGTTCGGGTGGAGGTGCTTGCCGAGTCGTGGGTGGACGACGAGCCGGGAGTGCCCGAGCTGATGAGCCTTCAGGGGTTCCTGTCAGGCTACCAGCAGGGGCACCTTCTCACCCTCGCCGAACTCTGGGCGATTCCGTCGTTCCTGCGACTGATCCTCCTCGAGCGGCTCCTCGACTCCGTCGAATTCCCCGACGGGAGGGAAGTCACCCCGGCGGCTGCGGCGTCGGAGGTCCCGGAGGGCCCGGTTCCCGACCCCGCCGCCCCGCTCCCCGTCGGACCTGGTCCCTTCATCCGGGCCCTTCGAGCCCTCGGGGTCACCGACTGGCGCGACGTGGTCGAGTCGCTCAGCCGGGTGGAGACCATACTCCGCCGGGATCCGGGCCGTGCGTACGCCTCCATGGACTTCCGTTCCCGCGACCGGTACCGCTCGCAGGTGGAGCGGATCGCCGTCCGCTGCGGAACCGGGGAATTCGCCGTGGCGGAGGCCGCCTGCTCGCTCGCGGCGGGGCATCCCCCGAAAGCCCGGGAGCGCCACGTCGGGTATTTCCTCATCGACGAGGGACTCGGGGAACTGCACGCCGCCCTCGGGGGCCGGACCCCGATGCTGGCCCTCCCATCCCGTCGCGCCCGGTTTTCCGGCGTCCTGTATGCGGCGGGCATCGTGCTGCTGACGGCCCTTTTCCTGGGCATGGGCCGGCTCCTCCTTCCCGCAGGTCCGCTCCCTGCACTCCTCCTCATCGGGGGGGTGATCCCCGGGCTCGCCGTGGCCGTGGGTCTCGCGAACTGGATCGCCGGGCATCTCGTCTCGGCCCGGTCCCTCCCGCGCATGGACTACCGCAAGGGCATCCCCGAGCGGGCGCGTACCGTGGTGGCGGTCCCCGTCCTCCTCTCGTCGCCGGGGGACATCGAGTCCATCATCCACCGGCTGGAGGCAAACTTCGAGGCGAGCCGCGACCCCGCACTCACCTTCGCCCTCCTGTCCGACGCACCGGACGCGCCCGAAGCGCGCATGCCCGGCGACCAGGAACTCCTGCACGCCGCAACCCGGGAGATCGCGGAGCTCAACCGTCGTCACGGCACGCGGGGTCGGGGACCGTTCCTGCTCCTGCATCGGGCCCGTCGCTGGAACGCAGCCGAGAATCGCTGGATGGGGTGGGAACGGAAACGGGGCAAGCTCTCGGAACTGAACCAGCTCCTGCTGGGCAAGCCGTCCGAACTCTGGGTGGCCGAGGGCGACCCCGGGCGCCTGGCCGGGGTGCGCTATGTCCTCACGCTGGACGCGGACACGGCGCTTCCCCAGGGGGCGGCGGCCCGCCTGGTGGGCACCCTCGACCACCCCCTGAACCGGCCGGTGTCGGGGCCCGGAGGGAGGATCCAGGCAGGATATTCCGTGCTTCAGCCGCGAATCGAGCTCCTGGCCGACCCCGACGGTGGGACCCCCTTCGCGCGGGTCTACGCCGGCGTGCAGGGGCTCGACCTCTACGCCCATGCCGCCTTCGATGTCTACCAGGACCTGTTCGGGTCCGCCATCTTCGCCGGGAAGGGGATCTACGACGTGGCCGCCTTCGAGGCGAGCCTCGCCGGTCGCACGCCGGAAAACCACCTGCTCAGCCACGACCTGTTCGAGGGGGAGCACGGGCGGGCGGGCCTCGTTTCGGACCTGGTGCTCCTGGAGGATGTGCCGGGACACCCGCTCACCTACGCCCGGCGGAATCACCGGTGGATCCGGGGGGACTGGCAGCTCCTTCCGTGGCTCCTCCCCGCCGTGCCTCTCGAGGGCGGGGAGCGGGGGCGCAACCCCCTGACGCCGCTCTCCCGCTGGAAGATCCTCGACAATCTCCGGCGATCGATGCATGCGCCGGCGCTCCTTGCACTCTTTCTCACCGGATGGTGGGTCCTTCCGGATCCGGTGGGCTGGACGCTCTTCCTTCTGGGGGTCGTGGGGCTCCCGTTCCTCCTCGACCTCGTAGGGGCGACCGCGCGTGCCTTCCGACAGATTCCGTCGCTGTCGGACCTGGGGGTCGAGGCCCGTGCCCTGGGCCGTTCGCTGGGGCGCTGCGTCCTGCAGCTGGCCTTCCTTCCCTTCGAGGCATGGACGGCGGCGGACGCCATCGTCCGAACGCTGTATCGCCTTCTCGTGACGCGCACCCGGCTCCTGGAGTGGGCGACCGCCGCAGCCCTCGCCCGATCCTTCTCCCGGGACGGGGGCCCGGGGGTGATGCTCCGGAAGATGTGGCCCGGGCCGGCCGGCGCGCTCCTGGGTGCCCTTGGACTCGTCGCCACCGGCGCACCGGCGGGAGCCCTGCCTCTGGGAATCGCCTTCCTGTGGCTGGCGTCCCCCATGGTGGCGTGGATCACGCAGCGCCAGGCCGAGCCCAGCGCCCAGGACCCCGGTCACTTCCCCGAGCACGAGGCGCGGAGACTGGCCCGGCGAATCTGGGGATACTACGAGCATTTCCAGGGGCCCGAGGGGCACTGGCTTCCACCGGACCACTTCCAGGAAGATCCGGGGGGCGAGACCGCGTTCCGCACGTCACCCACCAATCTTGGCATGGGCATGGTCGCCGCGGTCACCGCATGGGACCTGGGCTTCCTGGACACCTCGCGCCTGGTGGCACGCATGCGCGTCATGGCGGACGGCATGGCGGCCCTCCCGCGGCACCGCGGCCATTTCCTGAACTGGTACGATACCCGCAGGCTCGCGCCGCTGGAGCCACTCTACGTGTCCACGGTGGACTCGGGGAACCTCGCGGCAGCGCTGATCGTGGCTCGGCAGGCGCTTGCGGAGGCCGGATCCCGCGTCTTCCCGGACCCCGGTCGCCTGGCCGGCATCGTGGAGACCCTTCACGTGCTGGTGGAAGTCACCCGGGAGGCGGGGTCGGAAGGGGCCCTCGACGCCGTGGCACAGGAGTCCGAAGCCATTATCGGGTGGCTGGCCCCGAGGGTCATGACCGCGCGGAATGCGCCCGCCGACCCCCTCCTGACGCGCACGGTGCTTCTCGAGCTTCGGGACCGCCGTCTCGGACCGCTGATGGAGCGCATCATGGAGGCGGACAGCCCGTCCGTATCGGACTGGGCCTACCATCTCACCAACGACGTGGCACAGGCGCTGGGCGAGGTGGAGCTCTTCCTCCCCTGGCTCTCCGGAGATGCGTCGGGGGACCCGTCGCCCGACGGCTCGGCCCAGGTGGACGCCGCGTCCCTTCGCATCCATGAGCATGCCCTCGCGGCTGCCGGGACGCCCCTGACCCTGGAGGGACTCGAGCGCGGCCATGCCGCCGCCTCGGCACTCCTGGAAGAGGAGATCGCAGCGGGAAGGCGCGCCCCGGACGACTGGCTGGCGCGAGCGATGGCAGACGCCCGCTTCCTCCTCCAGACGGTGGAGGAGGATCGGGGGGAACTCCGGGAACTCTTCGAGACCTGGTTCACCGACATGGAGTTCGACTTCCTCTTCGACCGGAAGAAGGGCCTCTTTCACGTCGGTTCGTCCGTGGCGTCGGGGGAGCTGGATGCGAGCCATTACGATCTCCTTGCCTCCGAGGCGCGAATCGCCAGCGCCGTGGCCATGGCCCGGGGTGAGGTGAGTTCCCGGCACTGGCTCCGGCTGGGACGACCGTTCGCCCTGCCCGAGCGGCACGCCGGGCGGCGAGGGCGGGGAGGGGGGCCGGTGCTGCTCTCCTGGTCCGGGACGATGTTCGAGTACATCATGCCGCGCCTCTTCCTGCGTTCCCCTGCCGAAACCCTCCTCGACGATGCCTGTCGGCGGGCCGTTGCCGTGCAGCGCTCGGACGGGGAGCGAAGGGGCGTCCCCTGGGGGATTTCGGAGTCCGGCTACCACGTGCTGAGTCCGGAGGGACACTACCAGTACCGGGCCTTCGGCGTCCCTGCGCTCGCGCTCCGACGGGATGTGGAGGAGCGCACCGTCGTGGCGCCCTATGCGTCGCTGATGGCGGTGGGCGTGGCCCCCGGGGCCGTGCACCGGAACCTCGCCCGGATTCGCGCGGCCGGGGGGATGGGGCCCTGGGGTCCCTACGAGGCGCTGGACTACGGAGCCGCCGCGCGGCCCCGGGAAGTTCCTCTCGTCGTCCGATCCTACATGAGCCACCACCACGGAATGATCCTGGCGGCCCTCGGAAATCTCCTCACCGAGGACCGGCTGGTGGAGCGCGTTCACCGGGATCCCCGCATGGCCATGTTCGAACCCATGCTCCACGAGCGCATCCCCTTCCGGCGCCCTCTCCGCCGCCGCTGGGTGGGAGGGCGCGAGCGTGCACCCGTCGCCGAGGGCCCCCGCGCGCCATCGGAATGGACGGTGGAACCGACGCGGTGGCCCCCCCCGGTCCACCATCTCACGTCCGGCGACCTGGTGGTGGCCATGGCAGCGGACGGGCGGGGAGGCAGCCGGTGGCGGGGGTGGTCGGTCCTCAGGGGATGGGTGGGGGCAGGATTCCGTCCAACCTCTCCGGAACTCACCCTGCGGGACCTGGAGACCGGGACCTCGTGGTCGGCGCTGGGTGGACTGGACGCACCTGGCCCCCGGGACGGCGACGCGGGCGGGTTCGCCCAGGGGCAGGTCATCTTCCGCCCCCACGGGGCCGGTTTCGTTCGCCAGACCCGGGGAATCCGCACCCGGGTGGAGGTCATGCTCCCACCCGACACCTCCACGGAGATCCGGGAGATCAGGATCGCGAATGCAGGCGCCGCGCCTCGCAGGATTCGCGTCGCGCTGGGGCTCGAAGTCGCCCTTGCGCCCATCGAGGATGATCTGAGGCACCCGGCATTCCACAAGCTCTTCGTGCGAGCCGAGCATCTCGCCGATGGCGCCGGGGTCCTCTTTGCCCGTCGCCCCAGGAGTCGGGGCGAGGAGCCGCCCAAGCTCGTCGTCGCCCTTTTCGACGGACGAAGCGACGGCAAACCGGTTCGGTGGGACGTGAGCCGCGAGCGCTTCGTGGGCCGTAACGCCGGGGCCGGGCTGCCCGCCGCACTGGACCACGGAAACGAGGAGGTGCCGCAGCTTCCGCCGCATCATCCCCTGGACCCCATGGCCGGGGCCGTCGTGGACCTGGAGCTCGCTCCATGGGAAGAGGTCCGGCTCACGCTGGTGGTGTCGGTGGGGCTGGACCGGGCGACCATCCTGGCCGAAGCCTCGCGCTTCGAGTTCGAGGGTCGCCGTTCCCTCGCCCGGGAGGAGGCTGCAGACCGGATGCGGGCAAATCTCCAGGCGCTGGACGCCGGGCCCGACGACCCCCGCCGCTGGGAATCTCTGCTGAGCATGATCCTTCACGGGGGCCGGGGCGCGGACGCGTCGGCGCTGGACTTCGAGGGTTCCCTTCGGCAGTCCGAACTCTGGCGGTGGGGGATCTCGGGAGACGTGCCGTACATCCTCCTCGAAGGGGAACTGGCCGAGGACACGGTCACGGTGGAGTCCCTCCTGCGCGCCCAGGCCTGGTGGAGGGACCGCGGGGAGACCGTGGACCTGGTGCTCGTCGACGCCACCTCCGGCGCCTACATGGCACCCGTCCGGGACCGCATCCGAACCCTCCTCGCCCGAATGGGTCACGACGAGTTTCTCGGCAAGCCGGGGGGCATCCACCTGGTTCCGGGCGAGGATCTGGGGGTGGAAGGGCGTTCGCGCCTCAAGCGACTGGCCGCCCACGTCCTGCCCCTCGGGACCCCCCTCCCGTCCGAGCAGGCCCTGGCTGAATCGGCTCCCCCCCCGCCTGCGCTTGTTCCGGCCTCCACGGGACCCGCCCCGGTGGCAGGCAGGCCGCCGGTGGGCGAGGGATGTGAAGGGCGCTTCGATCCCGAGTCCGGCGCCTGGGAGATCCTCCTGTCCGCCGGCGCGACCACGCCGGCGCCCTGGGTCAACGTGGTGGCCCGGGACGCCTTCGGGTTTCTCGTCAGCGAGTCGGGAAGCGGGTTCACCTGGGCGGCAGATGCCGGGGAATTTCGCATCACGCCCTGGTCCAACGACCCCATTCTCGATCCTTCGGGAGAGCGGATCTACCTGCGGGACGAGACCACGGGGGACGTGTGGAGCCCCGTCCCCGGCGTGCAGGGGCGTGAGCGGGAACACCGGGTCCGGCACGGCTGGGGGTGGAGCGACGTCCATGCCTCCTCCGACGGACTCGACGAGGGAGTCTCGTGGTCGCTGCATCCGAAGCTTGACGTGAAGGTCGTGCACCTCCGCCTCCGGAACCGGGGCGATCTTCCCCGGCGCATCCGCGCCACCTTCATGGTGGACTGGGTCATGGGGCCCCACGCCTCGCGGACCCGGGGCCGCGTCCAGGGGGACTTCGACACGGCGCTCGAGGCGATCATTGCCCGCAATCCCTTCGATGTGAGGTTCCCCGACACCAGCGCGTGGATCGCGGCCGATCGGCCCCTGGCGGGCTTCACGATGGACCGAACGGAGTTCCTGGGGCCGGAAGGGCAGGAACCTCATGTACCGCCCGGGCTGCACCGCCGTCTCACCGCTCGCCCGGCCCGGGTCGACCGGCGGGCCTGCGGCGTGATCCAGGTGGAAGTGCTGATTCCGCCGGGTGGAGAAGAGGCATGCACCTTCTTCCTGGGCATCGGGGACCCGGCGTTGGCGCTGGCGGAACTCCGAGAGGGCGCGCGGCCGGAAATGGGTACGCGGCTCGCCGAGGCCGAGGCGCCCTGGCGGGAAGTCCTGGGACGCCTCCGCGTCCGGACGCCGGACGCCGACCTGGACCCGCTGATCAACGGGTGGCTCCCCTACCAGTCCATCTCTTCGAGGCTCCGGGGCCGCACCGGGTTCTACCAGTCCGGTGGTGCCCTCGGGTTCCGGGACCAGCTCCAGGATGCCTACGCCCTGCTCCCTCTTGATCCGGAGCTCGCGAAGGCACAGCTGGTGGCCGCAGCCGGACGCCAGTTCGTGGAGGGTGACGTGCTCCACTGGTGGCACCCCCAGACGCACCGCGGGGTGCGAACCCGCTGTTCCGACAACCTGGTCTGGCTTCCCTGGGTCCTGAAGGAGACCGTGGCCTGGACCGGCGACATGGGCATTCTCGATCTTCGGGCCCCGTTCCTCACCGGACCGGTTCTCGCCAAGGGCGAGGACGAGCGCTACGACGGCTGGGCGGTGGCAAGATCCGGTGGAACGGTGCGGGAGGGAACGCTGTGGGAGCATGCCCTCCTGGCCGTTTCCAGGTCCGCCGCCCACGTTTCACCGCGCGGGCTCCCCCTCATGGATGCCCATGACTGGAACGACGGCATGAACCGGGTGGGTGCCGAGGGACGGGGGGAGAGCATCTGGCTGGCCTGGTTCCTCCACGACGCCTGCGACGGGCTGCGCTCCCTGGCGGAGAAGAGAGGGGAATCGGACACGGTGCATCGGCTCACCGGGTGGATGGAGGGGCTCCGCAAAGCCGTGGAGGAACACGGCTGGGACGGGTCCTGGTACCGGAGAGCCTACTTCGACGACGGTTCCCCCCTCGGGTCCCGTCTCTCCGCGGAGGCGCGCATCGATGCCATCGCCCAGTCCTGGGCCGTGATCTCGGGCGCCGCGGAGCCCCAGCGCGCATCGCAGGCCATGGAGGCGGCGTGGGACCAGCTCGTTCGCCCGGAGGCGGGGGTGGCCCTGCTGCTCGACCCCCCCTTCGAGGGGGAGGGGCCGGACCCCGGGTACATCGCGGCCTATCCGCCGGGTGTCCGCGAGAATGGCGGGCAGTATACCCACGCTGCCACCTGGCTCCTCCGTGCGCTGGCACAGATGGGCCAGGCGGAGCGGGTGGGCGAACTCCTTCGCCTCCTCCTCCCCACGCGGCATGGCGGGACGCCGGAGGGACGCGCCCGCTACCGGGTGGAGCCCTACGTGCTGGCCGCGGACGTCTACGGTGCCGAGCCCCACATCGGGCGTGGCGGGTGGACCTGGTATACCGGGTCCGCCGGGTGGCTGTGGCGCGTGACGGTGGAGGACGTGCTCGGCGTGAGCCGCCGCGGCGACCACCTCCGAATCCGCCCCTGCATCCCCCCCTCCTGGGATGGATTCGAGATTCAGCTCGAAATGGGGGAGCAGTCCGTGGAGATCCGGGTGCGGAACCCCGAGGGCGTGGGCACGGGGATCCGGCGGTGCCTTCGGGACGGCGTGGAGGTGGACCCGGAGCGAATCGAACTCGGCTCGGCCGATGGGGCCGTGCTCCGGGTCGAGGTGGAAATGGGGCCGCCCGTGGAACCGGAAACTCGAGAGATCACGGGCGTGGCCGAGGGACGCACAGAGGCCGACTGATCGGGCCCGGCCCACCATGGTTCCGCCCCCGGGCGGAGGTGAGCATCCGTGCATGCGACACTCCCCACCCGCTTCAGTTCTCGCCCCCGGCCGCGCCCCGGCGACCACCCCGACTTGTTCGGGAGTGGCCGCCACCCCCGGTCCGTCGCCGGCAGCGCTCCTCCAGCGCCACTTCGGGTACGCGGGGTTCCGCGCAGGGCAGCTGGAACTCGTGGAGGCAGTGCTTGCAGGGCGGGACGCGCTGGGCATCCTGCCCACCGGGGGCGGCAAGAGCGTCTGCTACCAGGTTCCGGCCATGGCGCTGGGGGGACTCACGCTGGTCGTGACCCCGCTCGTCTCGCTGATGGCGGACCAGGTCCGCCGCGCCACGGAGGCAGGCATTCCTGCTGCGGCCCTCCACTCGGGCCTGTCCACGTCGGAGCGGAGCGGCATCGAGGAGAGGGCCGTCCGGGGCGAACTCAGGCTTCTCTTCGTGGCGCCGGAGCGACTCGAGGGTACGGCGTTCCGGTCGCTCCTTCCCCGCCTTCCCCTTCGCCTCCTCACCGTGGACGAGGCGCACTGCATCTCGCTCTGGGGTCACGATTTCCGGCCGTCCTACCGGACCCTGGGCAGAGTCCGCGCCTCGGTGAAGGTTCCCGTGCTGGCCCTCACGGCCACGGCGACACCGCGTGTGCGCGACGAGATCGAAACCGAACTCCGGCTCCGGAACCCCCTTCGCGTGACCCTCAGCTTCGACCGACCGAACCTCGGATGGGGGGTCCTTCAGATCGCCCCGGACCTGGCCCGCACCGATCTCCACCGGCAGATGGTCCGCCGCCGGCCCGGCGCCCGAATGGTCTACGCGGCGACCCGCAGGCGCGTCGAGGCAATCCGCGATCACCTCCGACGAGGCGGCCTTCGGGCCGAAGCCTACCACGCCGGCCTTCCTGCCGACGAGCGCGAGCGAGTCCAGCACTGGTTCCTCACCGATCCCGCTCCCGTCGTCGTGGCAACCAACGCCTTTGGCATGGGCATCGACCGTCCGGACGTGCGAATGGTCATCCATGACCAGCTCTCCGGAACCCTGGAGGACTACTACCAGGAGGCAGGGCGGGCCGGACGGGACGGTGCGCCCGCACTCTGTCTCGCGCTCAACACCACCGGGGACCGGGACGTGCACCGCCGGTTCCTCGCCGCCACGCATCCCCCCGTCCGGACCTTCGGGGGTCTGTGGCGCACGCTCAGGGGCGGAGAGGAGGCCCGGTCCCGCCGGCGGCGCATCATCGGTCTCCGGCAGATTCGGGGAGTCGACCGCTACGCCCTCGGGGAAGGCTGCCGACGCGCGGCCCTCCTTCGGCACTTCGGGGAAGGCGGGGAGCGAGCGGATGGCGGGGAGGAATGCCCGGCCTGCGACCGGTGTTCAGGATGGCCGAGCCTTTTTCGCTACCTCGAATCCGGGTACCTTTGAATGTCTGTCCGAGGAGTGCCTCGATCCGCGGAGCTTCGGGCTCCCGGACCCTGCGTCCAGTGTACAAAGCCGGTTTCATGGACCGCTATCTGAATGACGACCACCGGGCATTTGTCCGGAAGGTCCGAGACTTTGCCCGCGAGGCCATTGAACCGGTGGCCCGCGAACTCGATCGCGAATCCCGGTTTCCCTGGGAGAACATCCGGGCCATGGGGGAGAAGGGATTCCTCGGCATCCCGGTGCCTGTCGAGTACGGGGGGATGGGAAAGGACGCGCTCACCTACCTCCTGACCGTGCAGGAACTCGCGCGGTTCGACGCCAGCCATGCCATCACCGTCTCCGCGCATACGACGCTGGGTACGTATCCGATCCTCAACTTCGGCTCCGAGGAGCAGAAGAAGCGGTACGTTCCCCGGCTCGCAGCCGGCGAGGTCCTGGGCGGGTTCGGGCTCACCGAGCCCGGAGCCGGTTCGGACGCCGGGGGGAGCCGGACCCGGGCGGTCCGGGACGGTGAAGGCTGGCGCATCCAGGGATCCAAGATCTTCATCACCCACGCGGGGGTAGGGGAGATCTTCACGGTGACCGCGGTCACGGATCCGGAGGCCGGAACCCGGGGCATCACGAACTTCGTTGTCACGAAACCCACGACGGATCCCGAGGCGGCAAGGGCCGTCGGCATGGGCTCCGCAGAAGACCTGGGCTACGTGGACGGCGTCAGGGCGGGGAAGAAGGAGGACAAGATGGGATGGCGGGCCTCCGACACCCGGGAGCTTCTCCTGGAGGATGCCTGGGTTCCCGATGCCAACCGGGTCGGGGAGGAAGGGCAGGGGTTCGTCAACTTCATGAAGATCCTCGACGCCGGGCGGATCGGGATCGCCGCCCTGTCGCTGGGGATCGCCGAAGGCGCAGTGGATGCTGCACTGGCCTATACGAACAAGCGCAAGCAGTTCGGACGACTGATCTTCGATTTCCAGCCGGTTCAGTTCCGCCTGTCGGAGCTGGCGACCGAGGTGGAGGCGGCCAGGCATCTGACCTACCATGCCGCCTGGCTCATGGAGAAGGGGCGTCCGTTTTCCAGGGAGGCGGCCATGGCCAAGCTCTTCGCCTCCGAGCTCTGCATGAAGGCGACGATTCAGGCCGTGCAGGTCATGGGCGGCGCGGGATACACCGACGAGTACCCGGTGGAACGCATGCTCCGCGATGCGAAGGTGTGCGAGATTGGCGAGGGCACGAGCGAGATCCAGAAGATCGTCATTGCGCGCCACCTGGTGCGCGAGGCGGAACTCCGGGCATGATTCACCTGCCGCCTCTTCCCCTGGTGGGACGGGCGGCTTCAGAGGGCAGCGCGGATCGGGACGGCACGAGCCGCCCGCACGCCTCGCAGACGCAGCCGACTCCGATGCATGCCGGCAACCGGCCGGAGAGTGGGAGAGGAGCGTTGCGAGGGGCGCGGGTTCAGGCGGGCCGGTTGATGCGCGGGTGCCACGGGAGAGGGTAGTCCTTGAAACGTGAAATCCTGATCAGCGCCACCAAGCAGGAGTCGTGGGTGGCGCTGATGGAAGAGGGTCGCCTGGTCGAACTCATGCTCGACCGGGCCGACCAGGGGCGCCTGGTGGGCGACCTCTACCTGGGGAAGGTGGAGGCGGTTCTCCCCGGCATCCAGGCGGCATTTGTCGACATCGGGACTGAAAAGGCCGGATTCCTTCACGCCTCTGACCTGGTCCAGGACGAGGAGGAGGAGGACGACGACGACGCCGAGAGCAGCAGCGGCGGCGGGAACGGGTCGGTGAACGGCAACGGGAGGGAGAGCGGAGGCGGTGGAGGCGGTGGAGGCCGCGGGGGTCGGGGACGCCGGGCCAAGAGCTCGTATCCGCCGATCCAGGACCAGCTCAAGAAAGGCGACACGCTCATCGTGCAGGTCACGAAGGAGCCCATCAGCACGAAGGGGCCCCGACTGACCGCGCAGGTCTCGCTTCCGGGGCGCTTTCTGGTCTACATGCCCTTTTCGACGCACGTCGGCGTGAGCCGGAAGATCGACCAGCGCGACGAGCGCGCTCGCCTTCGGACCATGGCCAGGGAGGTCGTTCCGGCAGGCGAGGCCGGCGTCATCATCCGTACCGTGGGCGAGGAACTCACCCGGGAAAAGTTCGAGGGGGAGTTCAACCGCCTGCACTCGGCGTGGAAGAAGATCAAGCGGCGAGCCGACTCCTCGAAGGCGCCGGCAAAGGTTCACGGGGAAGCCAGGCTCATCTCCGGGGTCATCCGCGACCTCTTCTCCGACAAGTTCGACGCTCTCATCGTGGACAATCCACAGGTCTACTCCGAGATCGTCCAGTACGTGAAGGGTGTGGATCCGGATCTCCAGGACCGGGTGAAGCTGGACCAGGACCCGGTGCCTCTCTTCGACCGCTTCGGCATCGAGGAGGAGATCCGCGAGGCGTTCCAGCGGCGGGTGAACCTGCCCTCCGGCGGCTACGTCATCGTGGAGCCCACGGAGGCCCTTGTCTCCATCGACGTGAACACGGGGCGATTCACCGGGAAGGGTCGCAAGGACCCCGAGGAGACGATTCTCCGCACCAACCTCGACGCCGCCCACGAGATCGCCCGACAGCTCCGGCTCCGGGACGTGGGCGGGATCATCGTGGTGGACTTCATCGACATGGAGTCCCAGGAGAACCGGGACAAGGTCCTCCAGGAACTGCGGACCCAGCTGGGACGGGACCGGGCGAGGACCCGGGCCTACGCGGTTTCGGAACTGGGCCTCATCGAGATGACGCGGCAGCGCGTTCGCCCGTCGCTCTTCCAGTCGCTTACCGCCCCCTGCCAGCACTGCGGCGGGGCCGGGCGGGTCTTTACCCCCAGTACGGTGGTACGGAGGGTGGAACGAAGCCTGATCCGTGCCGGGGCCGCCGGCGAGGAAAGGGCGCTGAGGATCCGGCTGCACCCCGAGGTGGCGCTCCACATCCACCAGGAGGAGCCCGACTTCCTCGCGCGGGTCCGGAAGGATGTGCCCATCCCCGTGGAACTCGTGGACGACCCCCTCCTCCGGGAGGACGAGTTCCGGCTCCTTTCGGGACCGGCAGAGACCGATGTGACGGCAAGATACGCCACGCGGTGACCGAGGTTTGCCGAGAGCTTGACCTTCGGCGTTCCTTCGAGCATTTTACATGGCTAACGGCCCGGTAGCCGGTTTTTCCGCCTCACGGCGGACCCCGGCTCCTGGCATCCGCACGAGAACCGAGCAGGAACCCGATCGAGGTCCAGCATGTACGCGGTCTTCAGGACAGGTGGAAAGCAGTTCCGCGCCGAAGCAGGAACCCGGCTTCAGGTACCGACGCTGGATGCAGAGGCGGGGGATACCATCGTCTTCGACGAGGTTCTCCTCGCTGCAGACGGCGACGACATCACGGTGGGTTCGCCCACGCTGAGTGGTGCGTCGGTGAAGGCGGAAGTTCTCGGGCATGGCCGAACGAAGAAGGTGATCGTCTTCAAGCGGAAGCGCCGCAAGGGGTACCGCAAGAAGCAGGGTCACCGGCAGGGATACACCGAGATCAAGGTCAGCGAAATCGCCCTCTGAGGCGATCCGCACCACGGATCCGAGAAACGGGGGAGGACACCCATGGCACACAAGAAAGGCGTCGGCTCAAGCCGCAACGGGCGCGACAGCAATCCGCAGTACCTGGGCGTGAAGCGCTTCGGTGGGGAGTCGGTCACGGCCGGCAGCATCATCGTGCGCCAGCGCGGGACGAAGTTCCACCCCGGCCGGAATGTGGGCCGGGGCGGCGATGACACCCTGTTTGCACTGTCGGACGGCGTGGTGAAGTTCGAGACGATCCGGCGGAAGCCGGCGGTTTCGATCTACCCCGACAGCTGACGCAGCAAGGCAGACAGCACGAGACAGCGAAGGTCCGGAGGCCGGGAAACCCGGTCGCCGGACCTTTCGCGTGTGTTCCAGAGTACTTCCCATGGTTGCCTCCCTTCGCGATCCCGTGGAGGTCGGTCCGGAAATGCCGGGGCGCGCTCTCGCGTCCCGTGCACTCCGAATCAGGAAAAGGAGTCGGTCGGCATGACCCCAGATCCATCCAGCAGAGAACCCCGAAGTCCCCGGCTCCCCGGGCGTCCAGGTGTGCCCGGGGGCTCTCCCAACGGCACGGAGCGCGCGCTCCGCGGAATCCCTCGACCGGTCCGCCGGGTATTCGGGGGTACCGCCATCCTCGCTGCCGGTCTGGTGGCCGTTGCCGCCACCGCCGAACGGACCCCGGAGCCGCCTGCGCCGACTCCCGGGATCTCGGTGCCGGACGTGAGCCACCTCCTCGGCGAGACCCGCCTTCCCATTGAGGTCAATGCCAGGGTGGAGCGGTGGATCGGGCGCTTCCTGGGGCCCGACCGCGAAACCTTCGAGCACTACCTCGTCCGGGAGGGGCTCTACGGCGGCATGGTACGCCAGAAGCTCCGGGCTCGCGACATGCCGGAGCAGCTCCTGTACCTGGCCATGATCGAGTCGGGGTTCTCGTCGTCGGCGACTTCGCCGGTGGCCGCCGCCGGCTTGTGGCAGTTTCTTGGCGCGACAGCGCGCGCCTATGGGCTTTCCGTGGACGGCTGGGTGGACGAACGCCGGGACCCGGTCCGAGCCACCGACGCTGCGCTGGACTACCTGGAGGAGCTTCATGCCGAGTTCGGCTCCTGGTACCTGGCGGCCGCCGCCTACAACGCCGGGCCCGTGCGCGTCGCATCGGCGCTCAGCCGGGCAGGGGGGATCGCGGAAGAGGGCGACGCGGAAGCCATGTACTGGAAAATCATCGGGGATCTTCCGCAGGAGACGCGGGAGTTCGTGCCGAAGATCCTGGCGGCCGCCATCCTGGCCGAGCAGGCCGAGCACTTCGGTTTCGACGTCGAGCCGGACCTTCCGTATCTCTTCGACCAGGTCCTGGTTCCGGGGGGTACGTCGCTCCGGCGCGTGGCCGAGGCGCTGGACGCGTCCCCTTCGCTGCTCCGGGAACTGAACCCGCACCTCATCCGCGGCGCCACGCCTCCCGGACGCAGCTTTCCGATCCGGATCCCACTGGGCGAGTCCCACCGCGTTCTCGCGGCGCTTCCCCGGACCTGATCCGGGCCTCCGCGTTTGCGTGGCTCCCGCCCCATCCGGTACCTTTCGGGCATCCATGAAAACCGCGCGCGCTCCCTCCCGATTTCCGTCCTCCGGCCGCTCCTTCGGGTTCTGCGCGCCGCTCCTCGTGCTGTCCCTCCTCTGGGTGTCCGGGTGCGGTGATCTCGACACGGGCCCGTCCGTGGAACTCCTGGACGATGATCCGATGGTCAGCCTGCACTTCTCGGACCGCCTTCCCACCCTCCCCGCGCTCATCGAACGCTGGGCCCCGGGGCGGGGGCTGGCGCCCTTCGTGGATGCATGGCAGGGCTCCTGGGAGCTCCCCGCCGCCCGGGGGGAGCCCGCGCGGCGGGATGCGGTGGAGGGGGCTCTTCCCCTCATGATGGATGTCGTGCCCCGCACCGCTCTGGACGAGGCCTTCCGGCAGGTGGACAACGCGATCCGGGGGGCGGAGGAGGCCCTGGGTGCTTCCCTTTCCAGCCGGACGGGCTCGCTTGAACTGACCAGTTCCCTGGGTTTGGCGGCCCGGCATCGGGATGCGGCACGTTCAGCCCGGGAGTCGGGTAACGATCTCACACAGCTCCGTCACCTGCTCCTGGCGTCCGACGCCCTTCGCTCGACGACAGCGGGGCCCCTGGCCGTTGCCTTTGTCGAGCAGGCCGAGGTCGAGTTGCGAAGGATTCAGGGTTCGGAAACGTATCCTCCGGTAACGAGGCAGCGCGCGGAGCGTCTGCTCGAAGGCGCCCGGGAGGCGCTGGATGTCGGCCAGCCTGCGCTGGCCCTCCAGCGCGCCTGGTATGCCCTTGGGCTTCTTCGCGCCGGAGAGTCCATGGACACCCGGACCCCGGACCGCGACGACGACACCGACCTGCCCTGAGTACCGCCTGAAATCGATGGAATCGAGGAGACCCGATCATGCGAAGCCCAAAGGACCGAATCAGGAAGCCCCTCGGGACCCCGGGAGTCGCGGGGTCGCTCGCCCTGCTTGCCGGCATGGTTCTGATGGCCATGCCCGGCATCGCCGGCCCCTCCGTGGCCCAGGAGGCCCGGGAAGGAGGTGCAGACGCCGCCGGCGTGGAGGTTCCGCAGACCTCGTCCCGTCCGGTTCTCGGGAGCGGTCCGGTCATGCTCATTCCCATCCAGGGGGTCATTGAACTCGGACTGGCTCCCTTCGTCGAGCGGAGCCTGCGGGAGGCTGCGTCCATGGGGGCGGCGGCGGTGATCCTCGAGATCGAAACCCCCGGGGGGCGGGTGGATGCGGCGGAGCGGATCGTCGACGCCGTGAGCGACTCCGAGGTTCCGGTCTTCGCCTACGTGAACCGGCGGGCGATCTCGGCGGGTGCCATGATCTCCCTGTCCGCGGTCGAGATCTTCATGCGCACGCAGTCCACGCTGGGCGCCTCGACGCCGGTGGACGGCGCGGGCGAGAAGGCGCCGGAGAAGATCGTGTCCGTGATGCGAAGCTCCATGCGATCCCTCGCCGAGGCCAGGGGGCTGGACCCGGCCATTGCCGAGGCCATGGTCGACGAGGACATCGAGGTTCCCGGGGTCGTGGAGGCCGGGCGGCTCCTGACCCTGACCTACACCGACGCCGAGTCCCTGGGATACGCCACGGTGGTCGCCGACTGGAGCGCCCTCATGGCCGAACTCGGGCTCGAGGGCCGCGAGGTCGTGGAGCAGCGTGTGAACTGGGCGGAGCGCACCGTGCGCTTCCTCTCCCATCCTGTCGTGGCCCCGTTCCTCCTGTCGCTCGGCTTCCTCGGACTTCTCGTGGAGATCAAGACGCCGGGAGTCGGGCTGGCCGGTGCGGCCGGGGCCCTCTCGCTCGCTCTCTTCTTCGGTTCCCACCTCATCATCGGGCTGGCCGGTGCCGAGGGAATCATACTCTTCGGAGCCGGGGGCATCCTCCTTCTGGTGGAGATCTTTCTCCTTCCGGGGCTGGGGGTCTTCGGCATCCTCGGTGGCGTTGCCATGCTGGCGGGGATCTACATGTCGCTCCTGGGCGGAATCCCGGTCGCCGCCGACTTCGCACGGGCCAGCTCGGTCCTGGCGGCAACGCTGGGCATCGTCCTGCTGAGTTCGTGGGCGCTCCTCCAGCGCCTCCCCCGAAACCGTCGACTCACCCGACTCGGAATCTTCCTGGGCGAGGAAACCGGGCGGGAAACCGGCTACACCTCGGCGATTCGCCGAAGCGACCTGAACCGCGCCGTGGGCGTGGCCGTAACGGATCTGCGGCCCTCGGGTACCGGGCTCTTCGGCGACGAGCGCGTGGACGTGGTCTCCGACTCGGAGTGGATCGAGCAGGGCAGCCCGATCCGAATTGTCTCCTCCGAAGGGTATCGGCACGTGGTGCGCCGTGCCGAAGCCGTGGTCGACCCCGAGGCCGTGGCCCCGGGAGCGTGATGTACCGTTTTTCCAGGGCGCCTGCCCTGAAGCCTGTCCCCCTACCGATGGACTGACCAGGAAATGGACGAACTCTTTCAGTACACGGGCACCTTCGCCCTCATCTTCTTCATCTTCTTCGTCTTCTTCCTGTTCTGGGCCATTCCGGTCCGGCTCTGGATCGAGGCAATTTCGGCAGGCGCCCGTGTCGGTATCGGCTACCTGATCGGGATGCGGCTCCGGAAGGTCAACCCCCCCGAGGTCGTGCGCCCCCTGATCTGGGCCACCAAGGCGGGAATCAACCTTCAGGTCGGGGACCTCGAAGCGCACTACCTGGCCGGAGGCCGGGTGGACCGGGTCGTCCGGGCCCTGATCTCGGCGGACAAGGCGAACATCGACCTCTCCTTCCAGCAGGCGGCCGCCATCGACCTCGCGGGCCGCGACGTCTTCGAGGCCGTGCAGGTCTCCGTGAACCCGAAGGTCATCGCCACGCCCCGCGTGGCAGCCATGGCCCGCGACGGGATCCAGCTCATCGCCATCGCCCGGGTTACCGTCCGCGCCAACATCAACCGGCTCGTCGGTGGTGCCGGTGAGGAGACGATTCTGGCCCGGGTGGGTGAGGGCATCGTCTCCTCCATCGGTTCCTCGGATTCGCACAAGGCCGTGCTCGAGAATCCGGATTCGATCTCCAAGACCGTGCTGGCCCGGGGGCTCGATTCCGGTACGGCCTTCGAGATCCTCTCCATCGACATCGCCGACGTGGATGTCGGGAAGAACATCGGCGCCGAACTCCAGACGGACCAGGCCGAGGCGGACAAGCGGGTCGCCCAGGCCCGGGCCGAGGAACGGCGGGCCATGGCGGTGGCGCTCGAGCAGGAAAACCGCGCCAAGGTCCAGGAGATGCGCGCGCGCCTCGTGGAGGCCGAGGCCGAGGTGCCCCTGGCCATTGCCGCGGCGTTCAAGGAAGGCAACCTGGGCATCATGGACTACATGAAGTACCGGAACATCCAGTCCGACACCTCCATGCGTGACGCCATCGCCGGTTCCGAAGACCAGCAGCAGGGCGTGAGCAGCTGATGGAAGGCCTCTTCCAGCTCCTGATTCTCGTCTTCTTCATCGCGGCGTCGATCTTCGATGCCGTGGGGAGGAATCGGAAGAAGAAGGAGCAGAAGGACCGCATGGAAGAGGAGGAGCAGGCGGAGCAGGGGACGCCGCAGGTTCGTCCCGGCACCCGGCGCCCGCGCCCGACGGCCCGCGAGCGGGAGTCGGGTGGGGGGACGGAAGGGGTGCGACCGCGGCCCATGGAGGGACGCAGGAAGGCCCCCACCGGGGAGGCGGAGCCCCGAACCACCGCCGATCAGATGATTCCGGAAGACTTCTGGGCCGTTCTCACCGGGCAGGCGCCTGCCCAGCGGGACGAGGTGCAGGTGGAGCGAGAGCCCACCCCCGAGCCCGACCGGAAGTCCGACCGCGAGCCTGCGGGGATCTCTGCATACAACCCCGAGCCCTACGTCGGAATCGGCACGGTATCGGACGCCGAGGACACGGCGACCCGACGCTCCTCCAGGTGGATGGAGGGGCTGGACCAGGAAGAGGACCGCCGCGCCCGCGAGGTCCAGCAGCGTGCGGAGCGCCAGGTCCCCGTGACCGCGGCCCCTGTCTCGTTTCCGCGGCGCGCCGATCCCATGGACGAGCCATGGGGGGAACTCGAGGACATCTCGAGCGGGGAGATCGGCGATGGAAGGGGAGCGGTCCAGGGGGCCGTGGACCTCGGCGCCGGTGGCGGGTCCCGGCGTTTCGGGGCTACGGAATCGCCCTATGTGAAGCTCGTCGCCTCCGGCCGGCAGGAAGACCTGAAGGCCGCCATCGTCCTCCGGGAGGTGCTCGGGGCGCCGGTAGGGTCCAGGCCGGCCTCTGAGGCGCCGGGAGGGTGGCGCTGGGAAGGTCCCTGACGGGAGTCCCTGACGGGAGGAAGCCCCCCCCGGCATCCGGGGTCGAGGAGGCGGACGGCCTGCCGCCCATGCCCATGAAGGAAAGCGCCGCGCCCGGATCTTCCCGGGCGCGGCGCTTCTTTCGTTCCGACAGGCAGGGCCCCGGATCCCTACATCTCTCCGCGGGCCATCTTCCGGAGCACGGTGTGGAGAATGCCGCCGTTCCGGTAGTACTCGAGGTCCACGTCGGAATCGAGTCGCACCATGGCGTCAAACTCGATGCTCGTTCCGTCCTCCTTCCGGGCGACGACCTTCACGCTGCCTCCGGGGGCGAGCCCCTGGGCCATGCCGATGATGTCCAGCGTCTCGGTCCCGTCGAGGCCCATCTCGGCGGCCGACCTGCCCTCGGGGAACTGGAGAGGGAGGACGCCCATGCCCACGAGGTTCGAGCGATGGATCCGCTCGTAGGACGAGGCGATGACTGCCCTCACGCCCAGGAGCCCCGTGCCCTTGGCGGCCCAGTCCCTCGATGAACCGGCCCCGTACTCGGCCCCGGCCAGGATCACGAGGGGCGTGCCGTCGGCCTGGTACTTCATGGAGGCGTCGTAGATCGACAGTTCCTCGCCGGTGGGGATGTAGCGCGTGTACCCGCCCTCACGCCCCTCGAGCATGAGGTTCCGGATGCGGATGTTCCCGAAGGTCCCCCGCATCATGACCTCGTGGTTGCCCCGGCGGGATCCGAAGGTGTTGAAGTCCCAGGGCTTCACGCCCCGCTCCTGCAGCCAGCGACCCGCCGGCTCGGACTTCGGAATGGCCCCGGCCGGCGAGATGTGGTCGGTTGTCGTGGAGTCCCCGAGGATCGCGAGGACCCGGGCACCGCGCACGTCGGAAGGTTCATCCAGCTCCAGCGACATGCCCTCGAAGAAGGGAGGATTCCGGATGTAGGTGGAATCGTCGTCCCAGTCGTAGAGGGTGGCATCCCCCTCGGGGAGGGGAAGGGCCTGCCAGAGTTCGTCGCCCTCGAAAACCTCGGCGTAGCGGTCCTCGTACATGGAGGGGCGCAGGGAGTCCCGGATCGTGTCCCGGATCTCCTCCTGCGTGGGCCAGACGTCCCGGAGGTAGACCGGCTCGCCGTCGGACCCGGTGCCGAGGGGTTCGGTGGTCAGGTCCAGGTCGATGCGACCCGCCAGGGCAAAGGCCACCACCAGCATGGGCGAGGCCAGGTAGTTGGCTCGCACCAGCGGGTGGATCCGCGCCTCGAAGTTCCGGTTTCCGGAGAGCACGGAGGCCACGACGAGCCCCTTCTCCTGGATCGCCTCGGCGATGGGCTCGGCCAGCGGCCCCGAGTTCCCGATGCAGGTGGTGCAGCCGTAGCCGACCACGTCGAACCGAAGCTCTTCCAGGTACGGCATGAGCCTGGCCGCGGTCAGGTAGTCGGTCACGACCTTGGAGCCCGGCGCCATGGAGGTCTTGATCCACGGACGGATGGCGAGCCCCCGCTCGATGGCCTTCTTCGCCAGGAGCCCCGCGCCCACCATGACCGACGGGTTCGAGGTGTTGGTGCAGGAGGTGATGGCAGCGATGACGATGGTGCCGTCGGTAAGCTCCACTTCCTCCCCGTCGACCTCCACCGTGGCGTACCGGGGATGCGCATCGCGGATCACCTGGCTGGCAGCGGAATGCCGCGCGCCCCCGGTGGCCACGGAGCCGATGGGTGAATCGCCCCCACCCGCGGTCACCTCCGCCTGGCGGCCGCCCTCGGCGGACCAGTCGGTGGACGGACGGTTCTCGGTCTTGTCCTGGCCCCCGTTGTCATCGGGGAGCGCGAATCCCTGGGGGAGGAGACCCGCCAGTTCGCCCCGAAAGGACCGGGCGATGGTGGAGAGTTCGACCCGGTCCTGCGGGCGACGCGGCCCCGCGAGCGAGGGCACCACGGTATCCAGGTCCAGCGAGACCACCGAGGTGTACTCGGGGTCCGGGGTCTCGTCGGTCCGGAACAGGTGCATCTCCCGGGAGATCCGCTCCACACGCGACACGAGTTCCGGACTCCGACCGGTGCCCT
>REBP01000071.1 GCA_007692665.1 Gemmatimonadales bacterium
TCGTGAACGTCCGCTCCGCCCCGGCCTCCAACAGCTCCGTGCAGGGCGTCGTGGCGGCGAACACCACGGTCTTCCTCGGCGACACCCAGGGGGCGTGGCGCAGGATCCGCTCCGGGGGGGTGGTCGGGTGGGTCTGGGAACCCCTCTTCCACCTGGGGAGCGAGGGCCCCTGACCCCCGCTCCGCCGGGATCGACACCCGTCCTCCTCTACGACGGAAGCTGCGGGGTGTGCGCACGGAGCGTGCAGTTCGTCCTCCGCCGGGATCACCGCCGGCAGTCGCTCCGCTTCGCATCGCTGGAAAGTGATTTCGGTCGGCGCATCACCGGATCGGACCCGCGACTGGCGGGGGTGGACTCGCTGATCTGGGCCGAGCCTGCCCCCGGCCCGTCCACCCCCTCGGGCGTCCGCCCCTCGCTGGCACCGGGAGACCCGCTCCCCCCGCTTCGCATGCTGGTGCGCTCGGACGCGGTCATTGCCGTGGCGGCATACCTCGGCGGCGTGTGGCGGGGCCTCGCCCTCGTCGGAAGCCTGGTGCCCCGACCCCTGCGCGACGGGGCCTACGACGTCGTGGCCAGGAACCGGCACCGGGTCCCCGGACGGTCCGACCGGTGCCTCCTCCCCACGCCCGCCGAGCGGGAGCGCTTCCTGGACGGACCCGACGCCTGAGGCGAAGGCTTGCCCCGGCCCCCGCAGGTCGAGAGAATCCCCGGCATGACCGACAACTCGAAGGATACCGACGCGCCGGACCGCGATGCGGGGCGGAGCGAGTCCCTGGACGACATCCGGGGCACCATCGACGCCCTCGACCACCGGATCCTCGAGGCGCTGGGCGAGCGGCAGCGCACCGTGGAGCGCGTGGTGCGTGGCAAGCTCGAGCGCGAGGACGAGATCCGCGACCCGGCCCGGGAGGAGGCGCTCCTGGCCCGCATCCGGCAGCGGGCTCCCGAGTACGGGCTCGACCCGTACTTCCTGGAGCAGCTCTTCCGGGAAATCATCCGGAGCTCGGTGCGCTACCAGACCCACGCCCTCGTGGACCGGCAGAACGAGCGGGACCGGGCGAACCGGATCCGGGTGTCGTACCAGGGGACCGACGGGGCCTTCAGCCACCAGGCGGCCATGCGGCACTTCAGCCAGCGCTACGCCGAGGTGGAGTGCATCGGCTACACCCGCTTCGAGGAGGCGGCGGATGCCGTGGGGCGGGGCCAGGTGGACGTGAGCATCCTCCCCATCGAGAACACCACGGCCGGCTCCATCAACGACACCTACGACCTGCTGAACGACAAGGAGCTCTTCGTCATCGGCGAGGAGGTCCTCAAGGTGAACCACTGCCTCATGGCACCGGAGGAGGTGGAGCTCGCGAACATCCGGCGGGTCCTGTCCCACCCGCAGGCCATCGCCCAGTGCAGCCGGTTCCTGGCGGCGCTGCCGCGCTGCCACGTGGAGACCTACTTCGACACGGCCATGGCCGCGCGGAAGGTCCGCGACGATGCCGACCTGTCCCAGGCGGCCATTGCCAGCGCCTACGCCGCCGAAATCTACGGACTTCGCATCCTCCGGACGGACCTCGCCAACCAGGCCGAGAACTTCACCCGGTTCGTGGTGGTGGGCCCCGAGGCGCTGAGCTGCGACCTGCAGCTCAAGTGCAAGACCTCGCTGATCTTCGCCACCATCGACGAGGGGGGGGCGCTCCTGGCGTGCCTGAACGTGCTCGGCGACCACGGGATCAACATGACCAAGCTCGAGTCCCGGCCGCGCCTGGGGCACCCGTGGCAGTCGCTCTTCTACCTCGACATCGAGGGGAACCGCGAGGAGCCCCGGGTGGCCGACGCGCTGGACCAGCTCGGGCGGAAGGCCCAGTACCTGAAGGTGCTCGGGAGCTACCCGGTGCGCGAGGGGAAGTGGTGAGGGTGGGGATTTGTCCCCTGCTCCGCACCTGTCGCCGTGACGCGGCGTCACGAGGCGCGACGGGGTGAGCGTCGGCGCCTACCCGGCCCCCGGCCCCACGTCGGGGAGGACCTCAAGCTCCACCCAGGCCCGGAAGAAGGGGTTGTCGTAGGCCACGCCCCGTGCCTCGCGGACCAGGTGGCCGCGGCGGACCAGGGCATCGAGGGTGCGGGACATGGTGGAGGCCGAGGGCACGCCGAAGTGGTCCAGCGTGGCCTTGGAGTGCAGGGCGTCGGGGCTGGCGGCCACGGCCCGGAGCGCGTTCTGCTGGAAGGCGGTGAGGGTGTTCCAGAGGCCCAGGTGGAGCGACCGCTCGGACCGCACGATGGCATGGAACGCGCCGTCCACGTCGGCGGCCGTCAGCGTCCCCGCCTCCGCCCCGCGCCCACGCCTCGAGAGCCCCCGCACGAAGAGCTCCCGGGCGAGCTGGATCCGGTCCTGGGTGCGGGGGCCCGCCACCTCGAGGATGCGGGCGCCGACGCCGGGGGCATCGACGCCGTGGGTCCGCATCCGGTCCTCGATCCAGCGGGCCAGGTGGCGCGGGTCGATGGGGCCGATGTGCAGGAGCTGGAAGTGCTTGTAGAAGGCGCGCTTCTCGCCGAGCATCTCGTGGATGAGGGCCTCGCGGGAGCCGGCGCAGACGTAGGACAGGTGGGTGTGGCGCTGCATGATGCTGCGGAGGAACCAGTCGGCGCGGTCGCCGCCCACCTCGACGATGTCCTGGAACTCGTCCATGAGGACCGCCACACCGGGCTCGCCCGCCTCCGCCCGTTCCTGCGCGTGCGCCTCCAGCCGGTCCAGCACGGCTTCGAAGGCGGCGCGCTGGTCTTCCACCGGGCGCTGGCGGAG
Source organism: Gemmatimonadales bacterium (assembly GCA_007692665.1). GTDB lineage: Bacteria > Gemmatimonadota > Gemmatimonadetes > Longimicrobiales > Gaopeijiaceae > SKNW01. The sequence goes on from REBP01000071.1 coordinate 2,795, forward strand.
CGTCACCTCCAGGGTCAGGACCGGGTGGGGGCGGGACGGGTCGAAGGTGAGCTGGACCCGGGGACTCAGGGCCCGGGCAAAGTCCGTGAGGCGCTCGGGCACGCTCCGGAGCTCGTGCGAGACCGAGCGGAGGAGCCGGTTCGCGACGTCGGCCAGGTGGGTGGTGGAGGCGAAGTCCACCCAGGCCACCCGCACCCCGCGGCGCCGCGCCGAGGCGGCGGCGGACAGGAGGATCGAGCTCTTCCCCATGCGACGGGGGCCGTGCACGAGGAGACGGGTGGGGGTGCGGAGGGCGTCACGGACGACGCGGATCTCGCGGGCCCGGTCCGTGAAATGAGGGCCCAGGGCGTGGCCACCCACCTGAAAGGGGTGGGGCGGGCGGAGCCGTGCGGGAGAGTCGGGAGGCATGGGCGAGGGCAGTTAATTTTCAAATCAGTGATTTTTAAATCAGTGACTACAGACTCACCTGAATGTAGGAGCGGGACGCCGAGGTGTCACCGGGGGGGCGACGAGAGCGGTGCTTCCCCGGCGGCTTTGCAATCAACCCCGGGAAAGTGCGGCCGCCCTGGTGGCGGCCTCCACCCGGGCGAGCCCGTCCCGCGCCATCCCCAGGAGGAGCCGGTCCTTCGTCATTCCGGCGAACCCTGCCCACCCCAGGTCAGCGGCGCGGTGGTAGTGCGCAGCCGCGAGTTCGTGCTCCCCCAGGAGTTCGAAGGCCCGGGCCCGCAGGAAGTCGTCGTAGGCGCGCCAGCCCATGGGAACGATCCCCGGGGGGAAGGCGGATTCCAGGGAGGCGAGCGCCCCATTTCCGTCGTTCGCCAGGAGCGAGAGGGCTGCGGCGACGAGGTGATCTCCGCCCCGGGCCAGGAAGTGATGCGGGTCCGGGTGAACCGGGTAGCCGGCTCCCACTGCCTCCACCAGGTCCGGCCACCCCAGGATCGCCGCGTGGATCTGCAGGTTCACGCGCGTGATGGTACGATCCGGTTCCCCGAACGCGGAGGCCGGCAAGTGCTCGACCGCATCGATGAAGCGGGACCGTGCCCGGGTCGTGTCGCCCGACCCCAGGTCGGCCACCGCCAGCGCTTGAAACACGCTCGCCGCGTTCCGGTGGCGGCCGAGCCTCAGGTAGTCCTCCAGCACTCCGTCGAGGAGAGGGTAGGCACGCGCGAAGTCGCCGGCCTCCACGTCGAGGCTTCCGCACACCTCCCGGTCGTCGGCCTGGGGTTCCGGGAGGAAGTCGGAGGCCAGCAGGGTGTCGCAGGCGGCCACGATGTCCTCGCGGTCCCCGAGCCAGAACGACCGGACCACCCGCCACCTGAGCCGCGCCGGGTCGAAGGCGGGGCCCTCGGCAGCGGCGAAGAGCGCATCGGCGCGTTCAGGCTGTTTCAGGACGAGGGCGAGCCCGCCCAGGGCCCGGAGGACGGGGACCGACCCCGGGTTCAGCTCCAGGTAGCGCTCGAACGCTGGAAAGGCTCCGACGGGATCGGCGAGCCAGGAAATCCGGTTGTTCCCGAGGTTTGCCCAGGCGATGGACTCGTCGGGAAAGCGGGTCACGATGCGTTCGTAAAGGTCATTGGCCCGGTAAGGGTCGTACTCCACTTCGGAGGCGCGGGCGGCCTCGACAAGCCAGCGCTCCCGATCGGGAAGACGCTCGCGGTGCTGCCAGGCCTGCTCCAGGTGGTAGGCGGTCGTCTCGAACTGCTGCTGGTTCACGCCGGCAGCGGCGGCCAGCCGGTGCGCCATGGCAAAGCCGGGATCGACAACGATGGCCGCTTCGAGAAGGCGACTGGCCTGTCGAACGTCGGTGGACATGGCCTGTTCGCCCAGGGCGAAGAGTCGCAGCGCCTCCAGGGACGCCGTGGTCACCTCCGGGAGCGGGCGACTGGCCGAGAGAGATTCCGAGGCCTCGCCCAGCCGGCTCCGCATCTCCCTGGAAAGCCGCTCCACCGCGCCGAGGAGGCCCCGCTCCGCCGCGGAGGTCCGGACCGCAAAGAGCTCTTCCCCGCTCCGGGGATCGACGGCGCGGCCCCCGAGCACGAACCGCATCCCCACGCGGGCCACGGTCGTCTCGAGGACGGCGCCGGCGCCGGCGCGCTCCGCCACTTCCAGGGCCACGCTCCCACGGACGGGGGTCTCGGCCGGATGGCCCATGCGGGAGAGCACCGCCTCCACCTGCGTGCGGGGGACCACCCGAACGAAGCCGGACTGCTGGAGATCCACCATGAGGGCTTCGCGGGTGGCCAGTGCGAGTTCTCCCAGCGCCTCGGACGACGCGAACTCACTCACGATGACCTGCCCGCGGGGAGCGAACACATCCCCCGCCGACCCCCGTGCCTCGATGACCCGCGGAGCCCCGCGGGCGGTCAGGACCCCCCCCAGGAAGAGGACCATGGCCACGCTGGCAAGACCGGCACCGACCCTCCGCCCCCGCCGACCCCGGAAGACGCTGCGAAGGCGCTCGGTGATGCCCCGGCTCGACCCGGTGCCAACGGACGGCCGCATGGCGCGGCGGAGTGCCTCCGCCACCGCCCTTGCAGAGGCGGGGCGGTCTTCGGGGTCCTTGGCGAGAAGCCCGGCCACGACGTCGGCGAGGACCGGGCTGACCTCCGGGCGGGACTCCCGGATCGAGGCTGGAGGCCCCCCGACGATTCTATCTCGGAGAGCCGTCCGTTCGGTGCCCTCGAAGGGTCGCGCCCCCGCCAGCATCTCGAAGAGGACCACGCCCAGGGACCAGAGGTCGCTCGATGCGTCGGAGCGACCGCCGGCCACCTGCTCCGGGCTCAGGTAGGCGACGGTGCCGCCGGTGGTCGTGGTCGGCGTCGCCTCCTCCCTGTCCGCCGGGGCCGCATGCGCAATCCCGAAGTCCACGACCTTCACCCGTCCGGCGTCGTCGAAGACCAGGTTTTCGGGCTTCACGTCGCCGTGGACGATCCCCCGGGCGTGGGCTGCGTGGAGCGCCTCGGCCACCTCGGACGCGATCCGGACGGCCTCCCCGACGGGGAGACGACTGCCGCCACGGAGGCGGTCGCGGAGGCTCCCCCCGGCGTAGCTGGCCATGGCGAGGAAGGGTCTTCCCTCGGCATCCTCGCCCACCTCGTAGACCGTGCCGATGTTCGGATGATCGAGGGCCGAAGCGGCCCGGGCCTCGTCGAGGAGCCTGGCATCCCCGTCCAGGAGCGGGGGGAGGAACTTGAGCGCCACCGGTCGATCGAGGACCGGGTCGTGGCCCAGGAACACCACGCCCATTCCGCCTTCGCCCAGCCGCCGCAGGATGCGGTATCGCCCGACCTGGTCGCCGGGGAGCGGTTCCCCGCTTCGGAAAAGTGCCGCGGCTTCCCCGGAGGCCAGCGCGGAACCCAGGATGCCGAGGCGATCCGCACCGCGCTCCACGACCTCGTGGGCGGCGAGGAGGGCCCGGAGCCGGTCGGCCAGGGCAGGGTCGTCTGCCGCCGACTCCCGGAGAAAGGTCTCGCGGTCTCCGGCAGGGAGCTCGATGGCTTCCCCGAAGAGCCGGGAGAGGCGCTCGGGATCCGGGCGTCCGGGAGGCGCCGGGTTCACGGACCCGCCCCTGGCGCCGAATCCGCCGCCCGGCGTTCCTCCAGCGCCTCGTGGAGCCAGGCCCGGGCGAGGGCCCAGTCCCCCTTCACGGTGCGGGGTGAGACATCCAGGGACTCGGCGGTCTCGTCCACGCTCAGCCCCCCGAAGAAGCGGAGTTCAACGACCCTGGCCAGCCGGGGATGCTCTTCTTCCAGGGCTGAGAGGGCCCGATCCAGGTCCAGAAGATCGGCGGCGTGGCCATCCATGGGGATGACGACGTTCCCCAGCGTCACCTGCACCGGATCGCTCCCCCGCTTGGCCGCACCCCGCCGGCGTGCCGCGTCGACGAGGACGCGTCGCATGGCCCGTGCGGCAGCTCCGAAGAAGTAGGCTCTCCCCTTCGCCACGATCCGCTCGTCGCCGGCAAGGCGGAGATAGGCCTCGTGGACGAGTTCCGTGGTGTGAAGCGTGGCATGGATCCCCTCCCGGGTGCGCTGCCGGTGGGCGAGGACCCGAAGTTCATCGTAGAAGAGGGCTACGGCGGCGCCCTCGGGATGGCCGACAGCTGCCGGGGACCCGCCGGGTTCGGCGAAGCCGGATCCGCCGGGGGCGGAGGACCCGGCGAACGGATCCGCTTCGGATGTTCTGGATGGATCGATCATCATGGGCACCCTCCAGGGGAAGCGTCAGGGTAGCCCGTGGGCTCGATGGCGGCAACAGGCCGGGTTTCCCTCCCTTGCCCCCGACCGCCGGCTGTCGCGCAGGAGGAGGTGGAACCGGCCCCTCTCCCCCTCGGCATCCCTTCAACTCGAGAGCGCCATCATGAACCGAATGTCCGGAGTCTCCGCGGTCCCGGTTGCCCTCTTCCTCGTTGCCGGAGCGGCCCTCGCGGGCTGCCAGCGTCCGTCGGTGGAGGAGGCGGTGTCGGAGGCGGTGTCGGTGGCGGTGGCGGTGGAGGTGGAGGAGGCTGCGGAAACGGAGCCGGAGACGGACCTGGCCTCGAGGAGCCCGGGCGATCACGCGGCGCACCTTCCCCCGGCCGTGGTCGCACGGGGGCATCTCGACGAAGACCTCCGGGCCGAGCCGCATGACGTCTCGGGGAACGAGGCGGCGGACCTGGCCCGGATCCGGGCGGGCACCGCCCTCTACCAGCAGTTCGACCGGGCGGTGGCCGGCGGCTTCGTGGACCCGAGCGGCGCCCTCGAGTGCGTCGCTCACCCCGAGTTCGGCGGCATGGGAATCCACTTCGTGAGCTTCGATCGCTACGCCGCGCTGGAAATCGATCCCTCCCGGCCCGAGATCCTGCTCTACGAACCCCGGGAAGACGGGTCCATGCGCCTTGTGGGCGTGGAATTCGCCGTGAACGCCGAGGCCTGGCATGCAGCCGGGAACGAGGGGCCGCCCTCCGTGGCCGGGGCCACCTACGATCCCCCGAATCCCGGGGCGGAAAGCCCCATCGTGCAGACCTCCTACACGCTGCACGTCTGGACCTGGCAGAGCAATCCGAACGGGCGGTTCTTCCCCTTCAACCCGCGGGTCCGGTGCCCGGTGGAGCAGGCTTCGGCGGGCTCGGGCGGTAGCCGAATCCCCAGGCGGGGGGTGATCTAGTGTAGTGTCGCAGAAGTCCCGTGGCATTCGAGCACCGCTGCATCCACTCTGGCTGCGTTACACCTCGCTCGGAATAGCGATGCTATTCCTCGTCGGTGTGCCTTGCCAGAGCGGCGCATCGGCACTCTCGGTGCTGAACGGGACTTCTGCGACACTACACTCGTATGGAAGGGCCCCTGTCAATCCCCCGGGACAGGGAGTGATTAGGTAGTCGGCCCGAGGCGGCTTCGACGATGAATCCTACTCGTATGCGGCGGTTAGGCGCTGAGCGCCCAGAGCGTCGAGAATTCCGATTCGTCCCGAGCAGGCCCATCCTAGCGTCGCGGATTCCCGTTGAACAGACGGTACCGCATAGTGTAGCCGAGCGTCCTCCCAATCGTGCCTCGGCCCGACCTTCTCGGTCGTGCGGGTGGAGCGTTGTTCAGCAGGTCATGCGGCCTCGGCGTGTGCGGTCAGGACGGTCTGGGACTCGAGATCCTGAAGCACGGCCCAGGCGAAGCCGGCGAGTTCGCGGGCCACGGCGACAACGGCGATGGTGGAGCCTCGTCGCTGCTCGATCCTTCGGAAGAGCCTGTGGAGGCGATGCTGAGCCTTCCAGCTATGGGCCACGACGTGGGCCGGGACCCCCTCCTGACGATCTCGGAGTCCGGCCCCTACGCGCGGCGGATGCCGGTAGCTTCAGGCGGCCTGGACGAGTACATGACGGCAATGGCTGTTGCCGGCCTTGGTAATGGAGCCGCGGTTCTCGCGGCTGCCAGAGGAGTGTTCGCTGGGCACGAGCCCGACGAAGGCCATGAGCTGTCGCGGAGTTGCGAAGCGGCGAAGGTCGCCGAGTTCGGACCGAAGAACCATGGCACCGTGAGTATCGATGCCTCGAAGGCTGCGGAGCCGTCCGACCGCCTCCCTGTAGTTGGGCGAGAGCGCGAGCTTCTCGATCTTCCGGTCGAGGTCATCGCGACGATCGAGCTTGTACTCGAGGAGGGCCAGGTACTCGCCGAGCACGTCGCGGTCCTCGTCGACGATGCGGTTGTCGTTCAGGAGCGAGCGGATCCAGGTGAGGTGCTTCTGGGTCCAGTTGCTGCCGTCCCGAAAGACGAACCCGCGGCGGCGCAGGAACTTGAGGATGTAGTGGCGAGACTTGAGGATCTCTCGCTGGAAGGTCTCCCGACAGCGAACCAGGTCCCGGACTCGCTCCTCGGCCTCGCTGGGGACACGAATGGGCACGAGCATCCCGGCGCGGTGCTGGCGGGCCAGCTCGACGACATCGAAGCGGTCGTGCTTGCGGCGGTGGCCTGGGCGGGTGGGGATGAGGGACGGTGCGATAACCTCGCAGGTGTGCCCCCACCCCTCGATTGCGCGGTGGAGAACGTAGCCGGCCCCACTGGCTTCGTAGCAGCAGCGGAGCTCACCGTCTTCTGCCACTCCTGCGAGGAAGCGCCGGAGCTTGGCCTCGCGGTTGGGAAGCTGCTTGACGACGGTGGGCGCATCGGCGTCCTCGGGGAGCACGGCGATCATCACGGTGTCCTTGTGAACATCCATCCCGACGTGAATCTCGGACAGAGAAGATACGGACATGGGTCGGTCCTCCTTGGCTTGCGACCTCAAGCGTCGCATGTGGCTCTGGCACTCCCGCGACCACGGGCGCTAACCCACGGTACCCTCGGGGGGCCGGCCCTTCCATATCTTCTAGGAGCAGCGCCAGTTTCTGCGGATGGAAGGATTTCCTTGTCGACTTCAAAAAGCAGCATTACTCTGCATGAGCAAAGCTGCTAGCTGCGTTTCTGGCCGCTGGACGTGCCGTAAAAGGAGGGGGGTGCTCAAGGGGCGGAGCCAGCTCCCGTCGCGGCTTCGCGGCCTGTGACACTTGGCCGCAATGCTCACAATCTGACCAGGAGGTTCATCACGACCAAAACGGAAGGATAGGGTGTGCCCTTGGAAGGCGGCATGCCCCCCGTCATCGGGTTTTCACTTCTACGAGATCTTTCATCCAGGGAGGCATCGTAACAACCGTCAGTTTTTCTGGAGCTTCGCTTCGCGCATCCGCCGCCGCAACCCTGTCATGTGTCGCGTTGTTGTTGGCCGCGTGTGATGGGCCAAGTATCCTCGACTTCGAAGAAGGTAATCGGGAAAACTCTTCCTCGAGCCTCTCTTCCTCGGACCTCTTGTCGTTCCCCGACATGCCCCCGGAAGTCCAGATCGATTCGTCCACGATTGTAGTCATTGAAGATGGTTACAATGAAAGCGTCTCATTTTCTGACGTTGACGGGAATTCTTACTCATATCAGGCTGTATTCAACACATCGTGGGAGATCACATCGATCGACTCCTACTTCAACGGCATGCACGTGGCTACGGTCGAACCCCTGTGGCACAACGGTTCTTACACCGGAAATCTTGTTAACGGTCCTGAAGGTCTGTGGTTTATCACCAATTCGTCAGGCACGTTGGTAACTTCGGGTGGTGGGGGGGGTTGGAGTGAGGACCCATGTGATGAAGGTGATCTCCACCCCTTTGACCACGGCGTTCAAGAGCCGTGTGACGATTTCGGCGTATATCAGGCAGCCTCGAACGGCCCCCTTGGGTCGGGTGGGCTCGTCCGTCATGGGGACGAGATCTACGCGGACGGCCGGCTGCTGGTCTCCAACGGCCTCATCATGGTACCACTCGACGAGTGGGACATGATCATGGGTGACATCAGTTGCGGGAGAGCCTGGGCTCGCTTCACGATTGCGGGTGCGGCGACCGTCTTTGCCTATGGCGGTGCGGCTCAAGTCACCATCAAATCGGGGGGGTGGGCTGCCAGGTGGGGCTGGGGCCTCGCCGCCGTAGCGACGGCTTGGTGGGTGGATGAAGCGGTGACCGTAGGCCAGAAATGCTTCCGACAAGAGTAGACTTCAAGAAGGGGGCCCCAGCAGGTTCGCCCTGGAATGCAATGGGGTGGCGGGACAATTGCACGCTGGAACGCGGCGTGGTTCCTTGCTGGGCCCCCTTTTACAAGAAAGGAGCTTAAACACATGACTTCTCAATGCAGCTCGACTAACTCGATCAAGAAGATTTTCGAGCAAGCCTCGACCTCGATGAAAATCCTTTTCGCCCTGAATTGCATCGGTCTGTTGACGCTCTCGCTATTGTCCGTTCAGGAAGGAGATTGGCTCTGGGGTGCGGCTGCCGTCTTGCTGCTGGGGCTTCTAATATGGACGCTATCCCTCGGTCAACGTGAAGCACCTTATTCCTCCAAGGAGAAGTATGGTTACACCGGTATGTGCACACTGTTCTTTCTTTTGGCGCTCTTAATCATACTAAGACGTTTCGTCCCTTGATTATTGGTTGTCGCCAGGCGAGATTGGAAGCGCCCGACAAGCCTGGCTCCGAAGTCACAGTTTCGGCGGAGAACAGCTTCGTGAGCTTTCCCCCCACCCTGGCGGCCGCGGAAGAGGTGCTGGCCGCCTTCGAAGCGCGCTGGGACGCCCGGTTCCCCATGATCGGCCGGAAGTGGCGGACCAACAGGGCGAACCTGACCCCGTTCTTCGACTACCCACTGGAGATCCGGAAGGTGAAGTACACGACCAACGCCATCGAGGCGCTCAACGCCCAACTCCGCAAAGTGACCGGGAAGCGGGGCTCGTTCCCGAACCCTGAGGCCGTGCGAAAAGTCCTCTACCTCGCCATCATCAAGGCCAGCGAGCGTTGGACCCGGCCGGTGCAGGACTGGCCCGCAGCCCTCAACCACCTGGCAATCGTCATCCCCGGACGACTGCCCGCATGATTCACCGGCCATTTACACAGAAAATCTGACAGACCCGACATGGGTCGGTCCTCCTTGGCTTGCGACCTCAAGCGTCGCATGTGGCTCTGGCACTCCCGCGACCACGGGCGCTAACCCACGGTACCCTCGGGGGGCCGGCCCTTCCATATCTTCTAGGGTGGTTGCGCGATCTGCTACCGCACCGAGGGACGATTCCCCAGGCGCCTTGCCACCGAACGCCGAAAACGGCCCGCCGCGAGGTTCCGCGACGGGCCGTCTTCGATCCCCACATGCGTGCATGGTGCTTCAGGCGCTTCGCAGCGCGCGCCCCGTCAGGGGTTCCAGCGCACCCCGGCCAGGACCATCCGGCCCTTGCCGGGGAAGCCGACCACGGTCTGATACTCGGCATCGAGGAGGTTCTCGACCCGGAGCGTGAGCAGGATCGGCCCGGCGCCTCCGCGCTCCAGCGGGAGCTGGAGGTCCAGGTCGGCCGTGGTGTACGACGGAAGCGTCACCCGCTCCGCCGGCCAGCTGCTGAAGTCGTTGTCGGGGCGGCTCCCCACCTGGTTCACCGTGAGGCCTCCGCTCCCCCCCAGGGGCAGGGGCGCCCTGACATGCGCGGACACGGACCGGGCCGGTCGGCGGAGGAGCCGGGGCTCGCTTCCCTCCCCCACCGACTCGCCCCCCTCCTCCAGGAGCCGCGCGTTGACCCGGGCGTAGTCCACGCCCACCCGCATCCCCCCAGCCACCTGCCACCGCGCGCTCACCTCTGCGCCGCTCGAGCGGGCCAGCGTCTCGTTCCAGTACGACGGCACTTCGGCCCCGCGAAACGAGTACTCGATGAGGTTCCGGAACTCCTGGCTGAACCAGGCGCCCCCGAGCACCAGCCGGTTGCCGAGGAAGCCGCCGTCCCAGCCGATTTCCCAGCTCCGCGACTCCTCGGGCTCGAGATCGGGGTTTCCGACCTCGAAGGGGGTCTGGGCGAACTGCTGCGAGAAGGTGGGGGCCTTGTAGGCGCTTCCCACCGAGCCGCGGATCCGCCCCGCAGCGCCCACCGGCACCACCACGCCGGCCTGGCCGGTGAGGAACCCGCCGTACACCTCGTTCCGGTCGAGGCGCGCCCCCAGGCTGAGGAGGGTCCCGGCGGGGCCGTCGGCCTGGAGCTGCCCGTAGGCGGCGGCGTTCCAGCGGTCCTGGCGGAAGCTGTCGGACGACACGTCGACACCGCTTCCGAAGTTGGATTCGGTGCGGGTGTGCAGGCGCTCGCGCTCCACTTCCCAGTCGACGCCGCCCGTGGCGGAGAGGGCAGCGTGCTGCCAGGTGAGCCGGGCGTCGGCGCCCCTGCGGGTGGCCGTGCCCAGGCGCTGGCTCCGGTACCCGAAGCCCAGCGTGTCGGCGGGGGAGTCGGGCTCGTTCTCGGCCCCGCGCTCGGCGAGGGAGGCCCGGAGGAGGAGGCGACCCTCGAGGGCAGGGGTCAGCACGCGGCCGCCCTCGATGGAGAGGTTCACGGCGTCATCGAAGGTGAACTGGTTCAGGTCCGAGATCTCGCCGCTGCCGTCGGTGGGAAAGTGGTAGCGGGACTCCTGGAGGCGGAGCGCCACCGCCAGGTCGGACCGGTCGTCGGGGCGAAGCGCCAGCCGCCCGCTCCCGGCAAGGGCGCTGAACCGGTTGTTCACCGGGTAGAAGCCGTCGCTGTCGGTGCGGCCGGCCGAGACGGTGTAGTCGAGGCGGTCCGTGGCGCCCCGGGCCCCGGCCTCGGCCCGGAAGGTGCCCAGCGAGCCGCCCTGGAGTGCGGCCGAGAGGACGGGCTCGCCCCGGCCCTCGCGGGTGAACATGTGGATGACGCCGGCCATGGCATCGCTCCCGTAGAGCACGCTCGAGGGGCCGCGCACCACCTCGATCCGCTCGATGTTCTCGAGGGTGAGGGACCCGAAGTCGAAGCGGCCGCCGGGCTCGTTCAGGGGGACGCCGTCGAGCATCACCTTCACGAAGTTGCTGTTGCCGCCCCGGAGGAAGACCGACGTGCCGGCGCCAAGGGAGCCGGTGCGGACCACGTGCAGGCCGGGGACTTCTTCGAGGGCGTCGAGGAGGAAGATGACCCCGCGGCTCCGGAGGTCGGTGCCGTCGAGCACGGTGACCGACTGGGGGAGGAGGGCCCGGGGGGTGGCGGTCCCGTTGGCCGTGACCACCAGTTCGGGGAGGTGGAAGGTGTCCGCCTGGAGTGGGGCCTGGGCCTGGGCCTGGGACCGGGCCTGGGCGGCCCCCTCGGTGGGGGCGAGGAGGGGCGTCAGGGCTAGGAGGGGGGTCAGGGCGAAGAGCAGGGGTGCGGTCCTGCCGAGTAATGCAATCCTGCCGGGGTGCTGGTGCCACGTGTGCATGCCGGGTCTCCGATGGGGTGGAAAACGGAGAAGCCCCCGCAGATCCATGGTGGATCCTGAAGGGGCCCGTTTCCCAGCCCGAGTCGGACGAACCGTGGGGATGCGCCCGGGGCGCATGCGTCCCGGGGGGACGCGTGGCCAGGCGGCATCCTCCGGCGCATCATTCCCGATGCTGGAGCATGTCGAACCCCCGCTCCCCTCCCGCGAGGGGGTCGATGCGGGCTCGGACAGGGCCGGTCTCCTGGCTTGGAGGCATCCCCTCGACCGCCTTCCCGGAACCCTGAGGTTCCAGTGGCCGTGGCCGGGGTTGGAGAGCAACTGCACTCTCCGCCTCTCTCACAGTGGCGGGGCCGCGCCGGCTTTTCACCGGACTTCCGGATGGCCCTGTCCGCGAGCTTCTGAATTGTCGGCGGAATATGGCCCGGGGGGCGGGGGGGCACAAGGCGGGAGCAGGGCGCGACCCGGGCTCGACCCGGGCGGGAGCAGGGCGGGAGCAGGGCGCGACCCGGCGCGCTCGGGCGCCGTCAGGGCCGGGTGGGGTGGCCGGGGCCGGAAATCGGGTTGCGGAAGATCGGCCCGTTGGTGACGAGGGTGTGAAACTCGCCGCCTTCTCCGCAGGGATCCACGCCCTCCGGGAGATCCTCCAGGAAGGCCAGGTCGAAGACACGGCCCAGAAACGATACGGGAAGGCGCTCGGCGTCGCAGCTCACGATGCGCGCCTCGAACCCCGCAGCGATGATCTCCCGCGCCAGCTCGTCGGTGGGACGCCCCCAGAGCGGGAAGACGGTCTTCATGCCCAGCTTGTCGAACTGCGCCTCGCGGTAGGCCCGCACATCCTCGAGGAAGAGGTCTCCGAAGGCCACCTGGTCGGCCCCCAGCCCCCGGACCCGGGCCATGGCACCAGCCATGGCGGCCTCGTAGGCGACATTCGAAGCGGGCCAGGCGATCGGCACCTCCAGCAGGGGGAGTCCGACGGACGCCGCCTGGGCGCGGAGCACGGCCAGGGGGGTCCCGTGCACCGGAACGTCGTCCGCGCTCGCGTCCACCGTGGTGAGGAGCGCCACGACCTCGGCGGCGCCGGTGGCTCGCAGGTGATGGAGCGCGTAGGCGCAGTCCTTTCCCGACGACCAGGCAAGGACAGTTCGGGGAGGGCTGGGGGCGAGGTGGGAGGGGGGCATGCTCAGGCGTGGGGGAAGGGGGATGCGGCGGAGATGCGGCGGATGCAGTGGCGCAGTGGGCGCGGTGGGCGCAGTGGGGGCGGTGGGTGCAGTGGGCCCGACACCAGGGCCGAACCTCCTCCCCGGGGGCGGACCCGCCGGCCCGTATCGACGGGGGGCCGGCCTTCTGTCATGGGTTCGCTCAGGCGAGCGCGGCTGGGACGCTGCCCCCGCCGACCGTCATGGTGCCTGTACCGGGGCCGGCCTCCCACGGTTCGAGCACGATGCGTCCCGCATGGCGACCGAGCTCTTCGAGGTGGAGCGCCTCGGCTGCCTGCCGGGAGAGGAGCACCGGGTCGGTCACGGCCAGCGGGGTCAGGCTCTGGTTGACCACCCACGCCGAGGGCGTGATGTCGGCCCGAGCCAGGTCGCGCTCGAGCTGCATGGCCTCGTGGATCGGGGTGGCCTCCGGGAGCGTGACCAGCAGAAGGTGGGTGAAGGAAGGGTCGCGCAGCCTGGGGAGGAGCTGAAGGACTGCGTCGGGGCTGCCGCTCGGCTTCCGGAGGACCTCCCGGTGGTAGGCCTCGGCGGCATCGAGGAGGAGGAGCGTATGCCCCGTGGGCGCCGTATCGATGACCACGAAGCGATCCGCGCCCCCGGCTACCGTGTCGGCAAAGGCCCGGAATACGGCGATCTCTTCCGTGCAGGGGCTCCGAAGATCCTCCTCCAGCAGCGCGCGCCCCTGGGCGTCGAGGTCGGCCCCGGCCGTCCGGAGCACCTCTTCGGAGTAGCGACGGGTTTCGAGCTGGGGGTCGATGCGGGTGATGCGGAGGTCAAGGCTCGATGCGCCGGTCCCCGCCCCGGTGCCCGGGTCCGCACCCGCGTCCCGGTCCCGGTCCAGGTCCAGCTCCAGCTCCAGCGCCAGTTCCAGGTTCAGGCCCCGGGCCGCCGCCTCCACGTGGGCGGCCGGATCGGTGGTTGTCAGGGTCACCGGGAGGCCGCGACGGGCGAGCCCCAGGGCGATCCGGGCGGCCACCGTGGTCTTGCCGACTCCGCCCTTCCCCATGGTCATGACGACGCCGGAACGGACCTCGGCAAGTTCCTCGATGATGGCATCGAGGGGGTCCCAGGCGGGAGGCGACGAGTCGGTGTCGGTGGCGGCGGTGTGGGGGTCGCCGCGGCGGTCTGCGCGGCGGTCGGCGCGGTCGGCACCGGCGGTGTGGGCGGCGTCGTTGGCGCGGTCGGTTGCGGCGGTGCGGTCGGCGTCGTTGGCGCGGTCGGTTGCGGCGGTGCGGTCGGTGCCATCGCCGGCCCGGGACTCGGACACGCCGGCTCGCCCCCCCGCGCGCCCGCCCATGCGCCGCAGCGTGTCCACGCCCAGGAGCTCGAAGGGCAGGAGCTCCACATCCACACGGGGAAGACGGGCCAGGCCGGCGGGGATCTCCTCGAGGGATGCGCGGCCCCGGGCCTCCATCGCGACGGCGGTGGGGTCGGCGGTGTCGCGGGCGCGGAAGACTCCGTTCAGGATCAGGCGGACGTTCGTCACGCCCAGCGCCGCCAGCTCGGCCCGGGTGCGCTCCGCCTCGGCCAGCGACGAGGACTCGGGGCGGGCCACCAGGACCAGGGTGGTGCGGGCCCCGTCGCGAAGGGCCTCGTTCGACGCGGCGTAGAGCTCCTTCTGTGCGGAGAGCCCGGAGAGGGGCCCCAGGCAGGAGGTATCGCCCACGTTGGTGTCGATGAAGCTCGTCCAGGCGGAGGGAAGCTCGAGCAGGCGGAGGGTGTGGCCGGTGGGGGCGGTATCGAAGACCACGTGGTCGAAGTCCGCCGTGGCGGTGTCGCTGCCGAGGAGCTTCGAGAACTCGTCGAAGGCGGCGATCTCCACCGTGCAGGCGCCGGAAAGCTGCTCCTCCATGCTGGTGATGGCGGCATCGGGGAGCACACCCCGGTAGGGGCCCACGATCCGCTCGCGGTAGTCGTGGGCGGCCTGCACCGGGTCGATGTTCAGCGCCCGGAGATTTTCCACGCCGGGCACCGCGGCGGGGGTCGCCGACAGGGTCACGCCAAGGACTTCGTCAAGGTTTGACGCCGGATCGGTGCTCACGAGGAGCACGCGCCCGCCTGCATCCGCCAGCTCGATGGCGGTGGCGCAGGCGGAGGAGGTCTTGCCCACGCCCCCCTTGCCGGTGAAGAAGAGGATGCGGGTCGGATCCTGCACCAGGCTCGGCATGGGGGAATCCGGTCAGCAGCAGGGGGGGGAGGACGACGGTGTGGCGGCGGCCCCGACGCCGGCCCCGGCCTCGGCGCCGACGCCGGCCCAGCTTGCCAGTTCCTCGCGGGTCGGGTAGGTGCCGCGGCTCATGACCTCGTCGTCCGCCTTGATGAGAGGGAGGCCGTCCTGCCCATGGGTCTGGAGGGTGGTGCGAACCTCGACATCGGAGGCGAAGGCCCGGGGCTCCTGCGAGAGATTGAACCGTTCCACCGAGACGCCCTGGCCCTTCAGCCAGTCCAGGTCGGCGGCGAACTTCGGGAGGCGAGGGTCGACGGTGGGCCCGCAGACGCCGGTGGAGCAGCACATGGCTGGATCGAACACGCGAATGGACTTCATGGAGTTGTCCCCTGGAGGGTGGTCACCGGGTCGGGAGATTGCCGCGCGAAGTGGCGGGGCACGCGGCCATGGAGCCGCGGGACCATTTATCGTGGATTGACGATATAGAAGGAGCGGGCCTCGGGCAAGGGCACCGACTCCCACCCGGACCCGCCGGAAATCCGCGATCAGAGTGGGGGCGGACCGCCTCCCCCGGGGTCTCCCCCACTACCGCCGCGGCCCGTTCCGAGCGCACGAAAGACCGCCACCACCGCCACGGCCATGGCCGCAGCGAGTCCGGTGGTGCGAGCCCGGGAGAGTTCCTTCCGGTCCACCTCGAGGAGCTGCTCCCGCCCGAAGGAGATCGTGTCCCGCCGCCCCTCGAAGACGGTTCCGGCGTAGATGGCACCCCACCCTACATCCACCACCACCGAATCGGCGGGACTCGCGAGAACCCGTCCCTCCAGGCTTCGGATCGGGCGACCCACCCGGTCCGAGAGCTCGGCGGAAGCCGCTCCCGAGAGCCGGAGCCGGACTTCCTCTCCCGGTCGGGGGGACTCGCCCACGAGGGGGGAGTAGCGGTAGCAGGCGGTGACCGACACGAGGAGCAGGAGCACGAACAGCGCGAGCCCGGCCCGTCGGGCCGAACTCGCGCCATTCCCAGGTGCTTCTGCAGACCGGCCGGGGCGTCCCCGCCTCAGCACGTGCCCTGGATGAAGCAGTTGGAGGTCCGTTCGATCTCGGCAATGGGGAAGAGCGTCCCGGGACGCTGCGCTGCCGCAGCGTTCGGGTTCCAGAGTGCCGACGTCGTGCCGAACCTGTAGTGGTCGTTCAGCCTGCGACCGGTCATGTAGAGCCCTGTGGTGCGGGCGTGCTGGAGCATCTGCCGTGCGGGGATCTGACCGGTCCAGTCGGAAAGTCCGTCCGCGGACCTCAGGAGGTTGATCTGCTGGCCGAACCCGGTCTCGTCCTGCGCGGCCAGGGCCGCCTCGGCGAGGATGAGCCGCAGCTCCCGGGCCGAAACCACGGTGATGGGTCCGTACTGGCGAGCCGCCACGGCCTCGGTGATGATCGCGACCAGGGCGGGGTCCGGCACCCCGTCGATGGGATCCTGAAGGGAAACGGACTGCACCTGCTTGTCGTTGGCCGTGGGGATCACGTAGAGGTCGGATGGCCGGAGTTCGAGCCGCTCGTTGACCCAGGCCCCCCAGTTGTTGGAGATCGTGGACGCACTGTAGGTGAAGCGGTACTGCCAGTCCGCACCCACCATCGCAAGCGCCGCCTGGGCGTCCGAAACCGCGCCCGGATCGTTCACCAGCGGGTTTGCCGGCGTGGTCCCGGCCGGCGTGATGAGGCTCCGCACGGCCCGGGCGTGCCGGGTCCGGGCCCGCTGGGCCAGGATGGCAGCCTCGAGGGAGGCATTGCCGCTGATCCGCACGATCTCCAGGGCCGAGTCGAGCCGCCCGATGGCCTGATCGTAGAGGCCGAGCATGTTCTCGCTCCCCACGGGCCCGGCCGTATTGGTCCGGTCGGAGATGACGAAGTCCTCCCAGGTGTCGGCGATCTGCGTGTAGATGATGGCGGCGTAGAGCTGGGCCCGGGCCAGGAGATTCCGGTTCGTGAGGGTCCCCTCCGCATCGAAGGTCGACAGAAGCCGGATTGCCTCGTCGGCCATCCACCTGCCCTCGACGACAAAGGGCCACGCTGCGTCCGAGAACTCGTTGGCCGGATCCCGGAGATCCCCCTCCTGGATCTGCACCCACGCATCCCTGGAGCCGGTGAACTTGAGTTCGTCGGCAGCGGTCCCGTGGAGGAGGATGATCTCCCCGAACCCCCGGGCGACGGTGGAAAGCGCCCCATTGGCCAGGGCGGCCGCCGCTGCGGGGGAGTTGAGGTCGTCCTGCACGAGGCTGTTCGGGTTCTGCACATCAAGGAGTCCGGAGCAGCCGGCGAGGCCGGAGGCAGCCAGCACGGCTGCCCCCGCCAGTGCCCTCCGTGACCCCGGCATCCGGGTTCTCGACTTCGTGTCTTCCGTCGTTCCGATCATGGTGCGCTCCCTCGTCTGTGGATGATTTCGGTTCACGGAAGGCCTCAGAAGCCGGCACGAACGGTGAAGGAGAAGCGCCTCGGGATCGGCACCCCCCAACCGACGGTACCCACATTGAAATTGGAATCGACGCCGCCCCCGCCGTCTCCGGGAGCGGTCTCGAGTTCGGGATCGGTTCCGGGAAACTTGGTCCAGAGGGCCAGGTTCCGACCGGCGGCCGTGATGGAAAGGTTGGCGGCGCCGACCCTCTCGGCCCAGGCGGCAGGAGCCCGGTACGTCAGGCTGACTTCACGGAGCCGGAGCCAGTCCGCCTCGTGGATCTCGTTCAGCCCGTCGTAGGGAGACAGCGCCTGCAGATCCCGCACCCAGGTTTCGGCAGCGGCCACGCGCTGTTCCACCGTGCTGGCGGGATCGAGCAGCCGTGCCTCCACCTCGGCGGCGGCACGGACGTTTCGCCCGATGAGGGGGTGGTTGCGGCGGAACGCGCCGTCCAGGTCATGGATGAAGAAGTTGCCGAAGCGATACTCGAAGAGCGTGTTCAGCGAGAAGTCCCCGCGCAGGACCGTCGTGGCCCCGAAGGCACCCTGCCAGTCGGGGATCGGCTTGCCCAGGTAGTTGAGGAGCATCTCGGGGGTCCCGCAGTTCTCGACGTAGGGCTGGAGAGTCGAGGGATTCCGGGGCTGCGAGAGGAAGGCGGAAAGCTCCGACCGCGACAGGGGCACGCAGTCGCCCAGGTGAACCGGGATCTCCACGCTGGTGTCCAGGATCGGCCCGAAGAAGGCGCCCGGATGGTAGCCCTCCCGGGTGAACTGCCGGTACCGGGGGTATGATCCGCCGACCTTGAGGGGCGGAGCGTCGCCCAGGTCCGTGACCTCCTCCCGGAGGAAGGAGCCGTTGGCGAACAGCGTGGTCGAGAAATTGGGGCGGGTCACGGCCACCGCACGGAGGCTGATCTCGACTCCGGATGCCTGCAGCTCACCGATGTTGTCGAGCTGACGGAGACGGAACCCGCCGGAGGGAGCGAACTGGCGGTCCACCAGTGCGTCGCTCACCACCCGGTTCCAGTAGGTCGCCTCGATGGAGGCACGGTCCTCGAAGAAGCCGATCTCGGCGCCCACCTCCCACTCCCGCGCCGTCTCCGGGAGGAGGTCGGGGTTCCCGAGGTTCAGGGGAGCCACGCCGGGGCCTTCCGACGAGGCCAGGGGAGAGAAGGTGGTGAACTGGTCGAAGGCCCCGGGCTGAAGGCCGGAAGTTCCCAGGGCTCCCCGCACCCGCAGGGTGGAAAACAGGTCGGGATTCCACGTCTCGAGCTGACTGGGAACGACGGAGAGGCTCACCTTGGGATAGAGCGCGCCGCCTGCCGTCTCCCCGAAGGCCGAGTGCTCGTCGTAGCGGGCCCCCACGGTGAGGAAGGCGTAGTCGCGGAAGCCGACCTGCGCCTGTCCGAGGATGCCGACGTTCGCCTCCTCGAGGAAGGCCTCGGCCAGCGTCTGGAGGGCTCCGGCCCCGGCCACCTCGAGCCCCGGTCCCGGGAAGGCGTTGCCGGTTCCGCGCTGTGCCTTGGTCTGGGTGAGGAAGCCCTGGGCGCCCACGAGAACATCGGCGGTCCAGTCGCTCCCGAAGGCGGTGTTCCAGTTCCCCTTCACATCCAGCGTCACCTCCCGGTGGTTCCGGTCTCCGACCGTCCGGGTGCCGGCCACGTCGGAGCTGGCGAAGGCGTCCACGTTCCAGCCGAAGGGAATGAACCGGACGCTCCGCTGGTTCACGAAGTCGATGCCGATGGTGGCGTCGATGCCGAAGCTGGGCCGGGCCTGCCAGATCGCCGTGAACGCACTCCCGAACCGCTGCACGTCCTGCGACGTGGTCCGCAGCCACGTCTCGCGGTTCGTGGCGAAGGCCGGGGAGCCGAAGAGGTTCGAGGCCGTCGCCTTCTCGGGGCGACTGTTGATGACGTTGGACAGCACGCCGAAGGTGTTGTTGTTGGTGTCGGGAACCTCGTGGTTCATCTCGGTGAAGCTGGAGGAGACCCGGAGGCGCAGGTCGTCGCGGGGGAAGATCTCCAGGTTCGCGTTGAACTGCATCCGGTCGCTCTTGTCGTTGGAGACCGTGAATCCGGGCGCGGCAAAGGCCGACCCGTCGTAGGGTCCGTCCTCGGTGTGGAACCGGCCGCTGACGTAGTAGGTGACGCCCTGGTTGCCCCCGGTCACGGAGGCGGAGTAGGTCTGCGCCGTACCCGTGCCGAAGAGGGGCGAGAACATGTCGACTTCGAAGACCTCGTAGGGCTGGACGTTCAGTCCCCACCGCTCCTGGATTCCGGCCACCCCGACGTCGCGGCTCGAACTCCCCTGCCCCGTGACGAAGCCCGCGTGGTTCGGCATGCGGCCAAGGGGATACCGGGTGAATCCCTGCTCGACGCTCACCTCGTACCGGGGGGCGCCGCTCTGACCTCTCTTCGTGAAGATCTGGATGACACCGTTGGAGGCCTGGGTCCCGTAGAGGGTCGCCGCGGCCGCACCTTTCAGGATCTCGATGCGCTCGATGGACTCGGGATTGATGTCGTCCAGTCGGGAGGGAGAGCCCCCCGGCGCTCCGACACCGAGTCCGAACCCCTGCGCATTGTCCACCCGGATCCCGTCCACGTAGATGACGGGCTCGTTGGACTGGGAGAGGGAAGCGGATCCCCGGATGCGAATCCTCGCCCCCTGCCCTGCCATCCCCCCACCGGGGAGGGAGAGGACACCCGGCTCCCGCCCGGTGAGGATTTCCGACATGCTGCTCACGGGCGCCGACTGGAGTTCGCCGACGTCGATGGAGGCGATGGTATTGCCGAGCCTGCGGCGTTCCGTGCCGGCGCCGGCGCCGGTGACCACGATCTGCTCGAGGGCCAGCGTGGTCTGCCGAAGCTGGAAATCCACGGTGACCGACTCTCCCGTCGCGACGGTCACCGTTCGCGACACCCCCGCGAAGCCCAGCAGTTCTGCCCGGAGCTGAACCTCGCCCGCTGGCACGTTGGGAATCGTGAACTGGCCCCGGCTGTTGGTCAGGGCCCCCACGGTGGTACCCACCACGAAGACCTGCGCACTGGTCAGGGGGCGCAGGGTTCCGGCTTCCGTGACCGTCCCGGTGAGAACGCCCTGCCCGAGAAGCGGAAGGGGAAGGACGAGGAGGAGCGCCGCCAGCAACGGCGCTGGAACAGGGGCGAAACGCCTGGTACGGCGTTCGGGACTCGCGGATCGACAGACGGAGGAGGATGTCATGAGGCGGGACTCCCGGTCCGGGTAAACGAGACTTTCCTTCCCGTCCACAAATTTCGACGGAAGAGAAAGGCTGACCCTTCCTTTGTAGGCCGCCCGTCAGCTGTTTGTCAACTCTCTCGTTCTGGCCGGGGGGAATCCCGGTTCGGTCAGGGCGTCCACCGCCGGTCGCCACCGTCCCGGAGGAACGCCAGCGTCAGCGCCAGGATCAGACCTGACATGAGGAGCAGTCCCAGGAGCCCCGGCAGCGCCGCCAACGTGATCGATTCCTCCTCCTCCAGGAACCGCCACTCCGGAACTCGCGAGAGATCCTCCGGCGTCAGACGCCGGTTGCCGAAGATCATCGGCTCGAAGTGGGCCACCCACTCGGCGTGGAAGCGGGCCACCTCCGACTCGAAGCGGGCCATGCGGGCGTCGCCGGTGCCGGCCAGGTCCAGCAGCGTCCCGTAGGCGAGAATGGTGGGGGAGAGCCAGCGGAGCGACCGGACCCATTCGTTCTGGGACTCGAGCCCCTCCCGGTAGCGGTCCCGGACGGGGGCGAGTCGCTGTCGAACCTCCTCGTTGACGGCAAAGGCGCGCGTCTGGAAATCCACCTCGTCTACCGAGCCCTCGGGGAGGAGCTCGGGGTGGTCGTCGAAGTACTGGGCCAGGACCGCCGAGGCCTGCTCCTGGACCTGCCGGACTTCCTCGCGCTCCAGGGCCACGAGCTCCGCCCGGGAGGGAACCGGGTGAAGCAGCCCGGCACTGATCTGCACGCCGGCGGGAATCACGATGACGAAGACCAGCCAGGCGAAGGCCAGCGCCACGGCATTTCGGGAGGAGTCCCTTCCCGTGACGTTCACCAGCGCTGCCAGGCCGAGCCAGAAGCCCAGGTAGAGCCCGACGACCCCCATCCAGAGGACGAAACGGTCCCCGGCGACCTCGGCCCCGGTCAGGAGAAGGGCCCCCGCCGCGGCCCCCACCGACAGCACGAAGAGGAGTCCCCAGCGGGCCAGGAGCTTGGCGACGACGATGCTGCGCGCCGAGACCGGTTGCGAGAGGAGTAGCGCCAGGGTCCCCTGCTCACGCTCCCGGGACATCATGTCGAAGGAAACGGCCAGGGCGAGGAGAGGAAGGAGGAAGGTGATGAGAAAGGCCAGGTCCAGCGGGCCGGACAGGAGGTGGACGGGGTTTTCGATCTCCTCGCGGGTGCTCCGGGGGTCGGCGCCGTCGAGGGTTACCGGGACCACGGCAGGGATCAGGTCGGACTGCCCCACGGCCGAGGCCTGGAAGGGAGAGGCGGGGAGGACCGCGTAACGCTGTCCCCGGGCCCGCCCGGCCACGTACGGGCGAGTGGGATCCTGGAAGGGCGAAGGCGAAGCGGTGCCGTTTCGGATCTCCCGCATCGCGGAGGCGAGCTCGGTGTAGCGGGCCCCCTCCTCCTCCAGCGCCGTGGTCACCTGGGCACGCTGCGCATCCGCCGAACGGGCCCCGACATGGACCCCGTACCCGGTGAGAAGGAGAACCGCCACGGCCGCGATCCAGACGATCCGGTCGGCCAGGAGGGATCGGAGTTCGTGGGCCAGGATCCGTGTGAAGGCGCCCACCGTCAGGCCCTCCGTGCCACGGTTGCCGCTCCGGCACGGGCCAGCACGGCGCCGAAGAGGAGCCAGAAGAGAAGGGCGGCCACGGCGGTACCCTGTCCCGCCAGCGCCCACCGCACCCCCGGACCCTGGTATTCGAACTCCGGTACCGCGGCCCAGAGGGAGCCGTCGGCGATGTAGGTCTCGCCGAAGCGGGAGTTGTCGCGGATGTCGTCGTTCAGGATCTGCTGGATGAGGCGTCGATGCGACTCGGCGACGGCGGCATAGCGCTCGTGATGTGCCGGATCGGTGCCGGTGAGGGCCATGGAGAGGCTCCGGAGGGCGAGGTGGGGTGCAAGGAACCCCAGGCGTCGGTGAAGCTCGAGCTGGTCACCCACCCGCTCGGCCAGCGTTCCGAAGTTGCGGTCGAACACGAGGTTCGCGAACTCCTCTCCCGCCTGGAGGGAGAGCCCGGCGAAGTTGAAGGGAAGCTCCCCCGGAGACTCGGCACCGTGGGCCGCCATGACGCTGTCGCGGAACGCGGCCTGGCGGGTGGCCCGGTCGGGGTGCCCGTCGAAACCCTCGGCGAGATCGGTCTGGATCGCCGCCTGGAACTCCATGCTGGTGGGGAGCGGCACCTGGTTTCGGGCCACGTCCGATGCGAGGCGGGGGGCCAGGAGACCGTTGGCGATCCAGATGCAGAGGAGAATGGCCAGCGCCGCCCTGGACGACGGGGCCAGCGCCGAGACGCCGATGGCCAGCAGGGCAATCACCGAGAAGTAGGCCAGGTAGGTGACGAGGAGCAGCACGTACCGGGCCGCCTCCCCGTCCACGGCGCCGCCCCCGGGGCCTGCCACGAGGAGGGCGAGCGCCCCCAGCGCCGCCGCCGGAACCAGGAGAATCGACAGCGCGACCCCCACACCCACCACCTTTCCGTAGGCCAGCCGGCCCGGATCCACCCCCAGGCTCAGTACCTGTCGGAGGGTGCCCTGCTCCCGCTCGCCGCTGAAACTCCGGAAGGCCAGCAGCAGGATGAGGAGGGGGACCAGGAGCTGCAGCGTGGTGGCGGCGGTGAGGTCCGCGAAGCGCGCCATGGCCGGCGTGTCCTGCACGGCCCGGTGCTCGAAGGGGTTCTGGTAGTGGGCCTCGAGCCAGGTGGAGACGCCCATGTAGGGGTCCACGCCCCGGTCCACCAGCGACAGGGACGAGACGGGGCGGAAGACGTAGATGCCGTAGTGGGCAGCGGAATGGGGGTTCTTGTCACCCTGCTCCAGCCACTGGGACCAGCTCATGGCCTGGGCCGCGTCGTGGGACCGCTGCACGTCCTGCCGATGCGCGAACCCTGCGGCGAGCGACAGGACCAGGAGGAGGCCCACCAGGGCCGCGCCCCACCTGAAACGTCCGTCGCGCAGCGTCTCCCGGACTTCCTTTCGAACGATGTGGCGAAGCATGGCAGGTCTCCGTTTCGCGATTCAGTCGTGCATGTGCTCGAGGTAGATGCGCTCGAGGTCGGCGTGGGCCAGGAGGGCGGGATCGAGCTCGGCGCGCAGGACCCCTCGGCGCATGATCCCCACCCGGGTCCCCACCTCCTTGGCCCGGAAGAGGTCGTGGGTGGCCATGAGAATGGCGACGCCCTCGTCGCGGAGCTGCCCGAGGAGGACCGAGAACTCGTTGGAGGCCTCGGGGTCGAGCCCGGAGGTGGGTTCATCCAGGAGGAGGGCCTCGGCGTGCTTGGCCAGGGCCACGGCGATGCCCACCTTCTGGCGCATCCCCTTGGAGTAGCCCGA
>REBP01000224.1 GCA_007692665.1 Gemmatimonadales bacterium
GTGCAGGCGTCGACGCGTCGGGCGGCACCGGTCCGTGACCGGGGGGGCGCACCCGGGGGCTCCCGCCCCCGGGGCTTCGACCCCATCCCCTCTCCTACCCACCCGGCACCGTCACGTGCTCGCCGAAGTACACGGCGTTCAGGAGCAGCCGGTTCGTGCCGAGCCAGAAACCCCGGAAGTTGGGCTGGTCCACCAGGAGCACCACGGTCCCCCGCCCCAGGCGGTCCGCCACCACCGAGCTTGCACCCCGAAGCGCCTCAAGGTGCTCGGGCGTGTGATACCCGCTCAGGTGCGGCTCGTCGGTGAGGCGGGCCACGGTGCTGAAGGCGTTTCGGCTCGGCGGCAGCACGAGCCCGTGGTCCCGCCACACCGCCAGCGTCCGCCGCGTGTACCCGAACCCCAACGGGTGCGTGATGTCGAGGTCCGCCTCCCAGATCGAGCCGCCCAGCGCCTGGGAGCGGAGCGCCGAAGCATCGGCGTAGTTCCGGCGGACGGGTCCTGAGCCGGCTGAGCCGGCTGCACCGGATGCCCCGGCTGCCCAGCCTCCGCCAGCGGCGCCACCCGCCTCCCCCAGCGCCACGTTGGGCGCAAGGCCGTTCCGGATGGCCCAGGCGGCGCCGGTCCGGAAGGTGATGAGCGTCCCTCCGCCCCGCACCCACCGACGCAGTTCCTCGAGGCGCTCCCCCGTGAAGGCCCCGCCCCCGCTGGACGGCAGGATGATGACGTTGTAGCGCGCCAGATCCACCCGGGCCGCGGCGTCCACGTCCACCTTCGTGGCCGGGATTCCCACCTTCGTGTCGAAGAGGTGCCAGATCGAACCGGTCTCTCCGCCCAGCACCAGGAGGATGGAGGGGGGCCGGATCGTTCGCACCTGGTTGCTCCCCAGGTCCACCCCCTCCAGCGAATACCCGGACTCGACGCTCCACGCCTGCACCTCCGCATCCCGCGCAGCCGCCTCGATCCAGCCATGGAGCTCCGCCGCCCCCACGGGCTGGGTCTGCACCGGGATCACCAGCGTGCCCCGTCCGAACTCCCGGCGCCCGGCGTGGGTCTCGGTGGCGAAGGGCTGGAAGGCCGTCGAGACGCGGACCCCCCGGTCCAGCAGGGCCTGGAGCGCCCGGGGCGTACCCGAGTCGGGCCAGTCCAGCAGGTAGGCGTACCCCGTGGGGGGCACCCTCCAGGACGGCGGATCCGGAGGCGAGGTGACCCGCGCCCCCAGGGGGAGGACCGCCCCGGTGAGCTCGGCGTCGGGGATGCCGTAGGCCAAGCTCATGGTCCAGGTGGACTGGTCGTAGAAGGTGCTGTCGGGGTACTCCGAGGTCCGCTCGAAGATGGAGCGCACCAGGCGGTAGTGGGGCTGTCGGACGGGCACCACCCACGCGGTGCCGGGCTCGAAGGCGTGCTCACCGGCCTGCCCTGCCGCCTCCACCGGACGCGCCAGCTCGTGCACCTCCAGATCGTGCCGGAGGAGGTATTCCACGAACCGGCGGTTCTTCGTGGGGTCATGGGGGTCCCCGAACAGGTAGCCGGTCACCGGGAAGGCGTCGGCCTCGGTGAGGGCGGAGGCGAAGAACTCCTGCTGGTAGGCGAGGAGCTTCTCGCGGTGGGCCAGCGCCCCGCGCACCGTGGCCAGGCTCGTGCGGAGCTGGTTCCGGATCGTGTACGCGTAGGTTAGCACCCCGTGATGGCGGCTCTCCTGGACCCCTCCCCGGGAGCTCGCCTGCTCGAAGGTCAGGGCGAAGCCCCCCAGGAACTTGGGGTAGGTGGAGCCGTAGCCCGGGTAGGTGTTGTCGAAGACTTCCTTCGTGAAGTAGAGGGAGCCCAGGCGGTCCAGGTGGTCGGCGTAGAAGACCGCGAAGTCCTCGGTGATCTCCGTGTAGAGGCGCTCGGGGATGAGGGGGTTCCAGGACCCGACAGGGTTGCTGGGCTCGAAGTAGTAGGTGCTGTTCGGGCCCATCTCGTGGAAGTCGGTGACCACGTTGGGGAGCCAGCGGTGGTGGAAGGCCACCTTCCCGCGGCTCTCCGGGTTTTCGAGCGGGAGCCAGTCCCGGTTCAGGTCGAAGAGGTAGTGGTTCGTGCGGCCGCCGGGGAAGCCCTCGGTGTGCTCCCGGTCTGCCGGGTCTGCGGAGAGGACCAGCGACCGGTTTCCGTTGACCCAGGTCACGTGCCGGTCCCGGCCGTCGGGGTTCTGGACCGGGTCGATATGCCACACCCCCCGCTCCAGCGCCTCGAGCACCTCGGGGGTGGTGCCGGCCACGAGCCAGTACGCCGTGAGGAGCATGGCCTCGGGCCCCGACGCCTCGCCCCCGTGCACGCCTGCGGCCAGCACGGCCACCAGGGGGCGGTCGCCTGCGGGAACCGAGGCATCAAGTGCGGCCTCCAGGTGGCGGAGGCGGATCTCCTCCAGCCGGGCGTGGTTGTCGGGCGAGGTTACGGTGAGCACCCCCAGGCGGCGGCGCTCGTAGGACTCGGCGTACTCCTCGTAGACCGCCCGGGGCGAGAGGCGCGCCAGCTCCCGGAAATAGGCCTCGATGGCGTCGTGCCGGGTATGGTGCGCCCCGATCTCGTAGCCCAGGAAGCCCTCCGGCGAAGGGATCGCCGGATCGAACCCCCGCTCCCCCTCCTCGAAGTAGTAAGCGAGCGGGGCCGACGCCGCGTTCGAGGGCCCCGGCAGCTGCTGGGCCTCGAGGGGTGCGGCGAAGGGGGCGAAAAGGGCGGTTATGCCGACTGCAGCGAGCCTGGCGAGTCTGGCGCGTTTGGCACGTCTGGCGAGTCTGGCGGCTGCGCGTGTCACGATGCACCTCCGGGGCCGGTGTAGAGAGGGTTCACCGGATCCGCGTGGCCCGGCTCGAGATTCGGGTTCGTGTTCAGCTCCGCTTCCGGGATCGGGAGGCAGAGCCGGATTCGGTCCGTCACGTCCACCACGTCCGCGGCCGGGGAGCCGTCCTCCGACCACCGGCGCAGGTCCCCGATCCGCCGCCCCTCGAGGAAGAGCTCGATCCCGCGCTCGAGCTTGAGGTAGCGCCACGCATCCTCGGCGGACGCGGTGGGGGGCCAGGGCGCCAGCGGTGCGCCGTCCAGGTCGCTCGTCACCGCCGCCCGGAGCGCGTTCAGCCGCTCCACCGCCAGCTCAGTCTCCCCACGTCGAAGCGCGGCCTCGGCCTCGATGAGGCGGGCCTCCCGCCCCGTAACCAGTCGGATGGGGTCGGTCACCGACCGGTACTTGAGGGGATAGAGCCACGGCACCGTCGCGATCTCGGCGGTGGGCACGGCAGGATCCGATCCCCAGGCTACCCTCGGGTCGCCCGTTTCGGCGTAGTAGCCCTCGGTGAAGGTCCCAACCACCGAAAACGTACGGAAGGGCGAGTTCGCGTTCGCCCAGTAAAGGATATTGTACTGGTTGAGCGTCGTGTTCGTGTACCTGGCGTTGTATGTGAAGTCATCCGGCACGCCCGCGGCATCCGACACCGCCCCGGGCCAGTCGGCGAGCCCCACCCGGACCGAGGCCCGACCGGCCCGGGCCGCCAGCACCAGCTCCTCGCGCCCGGCCCGGCCGGCCACCTCGATGGCCTCGGTGAAATGGCGCTCCGCATGCTCCAGGTAGACCCGGTGGGACCCGGCCGGTCCCCCGTCGATGACCGACTCGCAGAAGGCCTCGCCCAGGAGGCGGTTGGCGAAGCCGGCGTGGACCAGTGCCTGGGCCACCAGCGGCGACGACGACGCGTCCGGAAGAAGCTCCCGGAAGCGGCGCACCCCGTCTTCGGCCACCCACCGGGCCTGCACCCCGGTGGTCCACCCCACCGTGCCGCCGGCCTCCCGGGTCAGCCTCCCCGGAATGCTCGTGAGCTTGGTCGTGAAGATGCGCCCGCCCTCCACGTATTCCCGGCTGGTCTCGGCGGTGAGGTACGCGACCTGCCACAGGGCGTGGGAAAGCCGCTGCGACATGCCGGTCACCAGCGGCTGGAAGGCCGCCGGGTCGTCCAGCGTCGTGTCCTCGGCCCGGCCGG
Source organism: Gemmatimonadales bacterium (assembly GCA_007692665.1). Lineage (GTDB taxonomy): Bacteria > Gemmatimonadota > Gemmatimonadetes > Longimicrobiales > Gaopeijiaceae > SKNW01. The sequence goes on from REBP01000224.1 coordinate 4,008, forward strand.
GCTGGGTCACGTCGAAGTCGCACCCCCCGACCACCACCGCGAGGACGAGGGCCGCCGCGCCGAGCAGCCGGCGGAGAGTGCGGGCGGCGTCTGCGCCGCGGGGTACGGCATGGGCGGCGCGGCCGCCGCGATCCGAAAGCGTCGTGATGCTCATGATCAGAATCCGATGCGGATGGAGGTGACGAAGCGGGCGGGGGCCGGTGCATGCTCGGTGATCCCGCGGTTCAGGGCCGACGTGTTGGCGCGCGACGAGACCATTTCGGGGTCGAAGGCGCCGAAGTCGCGGTTGGTCCAGCGCAGGGCATTCCGGAGCGAGAAGGTGAGCTGGGCGTTTCCGGCGGCGGGGACCACGACCCCCACCGGCACCACCAGGGTGAGCTCGCGGAGCTTGAAGAAGTCCGCGGGATAGACCCAGGCCCCGCTCACCGACCCGCGGTAGCAGCGCGCCCGGTCCAGGGCGTTCAGGCCGGAGAGATCCGCCGAGCCCAGGTCGCTCCCGAAGGGCACGAGCCGGTAGGCGGCATCGCAGGCAGGAGCGCCGTTTCCGCGGTCGATCATGAAGGCCGAGGCGTTGTCGGCGATGTAGTGGCCGGCCTGGTACTCGCCGGCGGCAACGAGCCGCACGCCCCGGGGCAGCTCGAGCGTCGTGTTCAGCCCCACCTCGCGGGTGGGGTGACTCGGGCCGAAGAGGGCGTTCCGCTCCACCTCGGGGTCGGCGTGGGCCCCGGCGTTCAGGACCCGGGTGCCCCGGACGGCGCCCACCGGCTGCCCCACCTCGGTGCTCCCCGACGCCACACCCCCCAGGTCGGTGATCCGGCTCCGGTTCGTGGCCAGGGTGGCACCCACGGTCCAGCTCAGCGACGGCGTCACCACCGGGGTGGCGCGGATCGCCACCTCCAGGCCACGGTTGGTCAGCTCGCCCAGGTTCACCAGCGCGCCGCCCCCGAAGCCGTTGCTCGGGATCTCGGCCAGGGTGACCAGTCCGTCTTCCGTGACCTGGTCGTAGAAGGTCAGGTCGGCGGTGAGGCGGTCATCGAACCAGGCCCCGTCGAACCCCACCTCCACCTCGCGGGAACGCTCGGGGCCGAGGTCGGGGTTCCCCACGTTCCCGGGCAGGAAGGCCGACTCCCCGCCGAACGAAATGGCGCTCCAGGTGCGCTGGGCGTCGAAGGCCCCCGGCGCCCGCCCCGCCCGGCCGTAGGCGGCGCGAAGCTTGAGGGTCCCCCCCGCCCCGGGCCAGAAGGCCTCGTCGGAGACGACCCACGAGGCGCTGGCCTTGGGGTAGACCAGGAGCCCGAGGTTCCGCCCGAAGGTGCTGTGCCCGTCGATGCGCACGGCCCCGGTGAGGAAGACTCGGTCCCGGATCCCCACCAGGTTCTGAACGAAGAGCCCCCCGGACACGACCCGCGACTCGGACCCCGAGACCCAGCGCTCGGCCACGCTGCTCAGCGTCTGACGCCCTGGCCCCGGAAAGCCCCGGCCGTAGCTGTCCACCGTGCTCTCGTCGGTGATGCTCCCCTGACCGCCCCACGAGAACGTCGACGCCAGCACATCCCGGTCCCACCAGCGCACGGATCCCAGGTAGTCGGTGGTGACGGTGCTGCTGACCCACCGGATGTCGCTGATGGCCCCCGCGGGCTCGAGCGGGAATCCCAGCGGCCGGAGCTGGTTCGAGATCGTGGCCGTCCGGTCCACCCCGGTGGTGAGGCGCTGCGTGACCCGGGGATGCGGAGCCCAGGTCGCCGAAAGGCCGTAGGTGAGGCGCTCGTTCTCCTGCCACACCTCCGCATCCAGAAGCTGACTCAGGACCGCCGGATCCGACGACCCGAAGCTGTTGTTCGGCGCCCGGAAGGCGTTGAACGGTAGCGCCATGCCGCTGTTGCCGGTGTGGGTGATCTCCAGGTCGTGCTTCGTGTAGCCCACGTTCAGCTGGAGCTCCAGGTCATCGCGGGCGCCCAGGTTCAGGTTGGCCCGGAAGGAGCGGCGCCGGTCCGCGTCGTTCGGGAGCACGCCCTCGCCCCCGTCGAGCCCCGCCGACACGAAGTAGCGGAGTTCCTGCACCCCGCCCGTCACCGAGAGGGTGTTCCGGGTGCCGTAGGCCCGCCGGAGCCAGGGGTCCAGGCCGATGAAGGGGCGGTCGGCGGAACCGAACGGCTTGACCCAGTCCACCGAGTGGTCGCTCTGGAGCGTCCACCGGGCACCCCCCTGCGTCCCCCGCTTCGTGAAGATCTGGATGACCCCGGCCGAGGCCTCCGACCCGTAGAGGGTGGCGGCGGCCGGCCCCTTCACGACCTCGATCCGCTCGATGTCGGCAGGGTTGATGTCGTTGAGCGGGGTGGGCCGCGCCCCGGGCCCGTAGTGCGGGAACGACGCGCTGCTCGCGTTCAGCGGGTAGGCCTCGGCGGACTGGCGAACCCCGTCCACGAAGATGATGGGCTGGTTGCTGAGCGCCGCGCTGCTGTTGCCGCGGATGCGGATGGAGGCGCCGGAGCCGAAGGAGGCGGCAGGGGGGGTCACCGACACGGCGGGGATGCGCCCCTGGAGGAGGGCGTCCACGTTCCCGGACGGCTGGTCCACCCGGCTCACGTCGAGCTGCGCCACGGCGTTCCCCACCTCCCGGCGCCGAGCCTGCCCTGCCGTGCCCGTGACCACGATCCCGTCCATGGAGAGGGCCTCCTCGGACAGGAGGAAGTCGAGAACCACCTGCCCGGACCCGGGGACCGTGACCTGACGTACCTGCGTGGCGTAGCCGAGAAAGGCGACCCGGATCTCGACCTCGCCGGCCTCGAGGCCAGGAAGCCGGTAGCGGCCGTCGCGATCGGTGAGGGTGCCGGAGCCGGTGG
>REBP01000074.1 GCA_007692665.1 Gemmatimonadales bacterium
GATAGTTCACGGCCGGCTGGGTGTTGATGAGCACATCGAGAACCCGGTAGGTGCGGTCGTTCTGCGACACCTGGGCAACCCGGGACTCGGGATCCCGGATGTTGCCGAAGACGATGGCCTCGGCGGGGCAGCTCTGCTGACAGGCCGGCACCACGTCACCTTCCGCCAGGTCCCTGCCCTCGGCCGTGGCGCGGTTCTCGGCGCCGCGGATGCGCTGGACGCAGAAGGAGCACTTCTCCATGACGCCCTCGGAGCGCACCGTCACGTCCGGGTTGTAATGCCAGTTCAGCGGCTCCGGCACGTCCGAGTATCCGTACCAGTTGAAGACGCGAACCTTGTACGGACAGTTGTTCGCGCAGTACCGGGTTCCGACGCACCGGTTGTAGATCTGCCCGTTGAGGCCGTCGGGCGTGTGGTACGCCGCGTAGACGGGGCAGACCGGCTCGCACGGGGCATTTCCGCAGTGCTGGCAGAGCATGGGCATGAAGCGGATGTCCACCGGTCCGGGCTGCGTGGCGTCCACCGTCTCGTAGTAGCGCTCGAGCCGGATCCACTGCAGGTCCCGCCCCATCATCATCTGGTCTTCGCCCACAATGGCCACGTTGTTCTCGGACTGGCAGGCCGTGATGCAGGCCGAGCAGCCCGTGCACTTGTCCAGGTCGATGGCCATGGCCCAGCGCGCGTTGGTCGCCGGGTCGTAGTCGCCGTAGCGGGCTCCCTCGAGGGGGAAGTCCTCGGGGCGTCCGTCGGTGGGGACGGGGACGAAGCCTCCCATCCCCTGCAGCTCCATGAGCTGGCCATGGCCGCCGGGATAATCGTCGCCGTGCGCCTGCCCCATCATCCCCAGCTCGACCGCAGGCACGATGGGACGATCGAAGGTCTGGCTCTGCCCCTCGATGGTGGCGAGGCGCCGGTGCCGGCCCGTGGGTTCGACTTCGACCCGGGTGGCCAGGTGGACCAGCGCTCCGGAAGCCTGTTCGGTCACGGCTGGCAGGAGCACCATGGGGTTCACGCCCCGGCCATCTGCCCAGCGCCCGGTATTCTCGTGACCTCCGCCCATGGCGATGGCCACCGTGTCGGCGCGGATCCCGGGGTAGGTCCAGACCGGGACTTCCAGTTCGCCGTGCGGCGAGGTCACGCGGACGATCTCTCCCTTCCGGAGACCGCGCTCCCGCGCCGTGTCCGGGTGCATCTCGACCCACGAATGCCAGCCGATCTTGGCCACCGGATCGGGGAGTTCCTGGAGCCAGGTCCGGTTTGCTCCGCGGCCGTCGCCGAAGCGCGACGACGGGTAGACCATGAGGGTCAGGCCGCCCTCCTCGCCGTCGAGCACCGGGGCATCGAAGCCGAGGGCTCGATCGGGCGCCTGAAGCGACCCCTCCGCCTGCTGCCCGCCTCCCATCTCCACCACACCGGTGCGAAGGACCTCGCGCCAGTACTCCGAGAAGTTCGCTTCGCCGGTCCCGGCGGCCGCGTGGCGCTCGCTCCAGCGATTCCGGAGGTAGTCGTGAAAGGTCTCGGCGCCGAAGTCCTGGCCGAGGGCCCGCGCCGCGACGAGGAGGATATCTCCGGCGGGGCGGGAATCGAAGTGCGGAACCGGCCGCATGGCAGGCTGCTGGATGGCCCAGAGGCCCGGACGGGGATTGGAGTCGCCCCAGCACTCGAGGGGGTGGCGCTCCGGAAGGACCAGGTCGGCGAGCGCAGCCGTCTCGTTCATCTGCGGAGTGATGACCACCGTGAAGCCCACACCCTCCATGGCCGCGGCAAAACCGGCCGCCGGGGGAAGGGTGTAGGCGGGGTTCGTCCCGTGGACGACCAGGGCGCTCACCGTGCCGGCCCCCATCTGGTCGATGGCTTCGGCCAGCGACGCGAACGACGTCGTGGGCTGTCCGTTGACCGGCGAAGCAAACCGCACGGTCTGGCCGATGGCGCCGGACACGGCGTTCAGGACCATGACGCCGAGGTTCGCCGCCGTCGCGTTCCGATGCTGCCCGGCCACACCAGGCCCCAGGACGAGCGGCGAGGACGCCTGGGCAAGGTGATCCGCGAGTTCCTCCAGCGAGGCGACCGGAATGCCGGCTTCCCGCGCGGCGGTGTTCATGTCGTAGGCCGCCAGGAGGTCACCGTAGGGACCGGGATCTCCGCCACGCCCCGCAACCGCTCCCGCCAGGGCAAGCGCCACGACCCCTTCGGATCCGGCCCGGATCGGGAACCACTCGTCGGCGTTCTGCCCGGTGAGGGAAAGGCGGGAGCCCAGGAACACGAAGCGGGCCTTGGCGCCGTCCTCGGAGACCCCCGCCGAGCGGGCGAAACCGCGGGACTGCTCCACTGGCGAGCCCCACGTCTCGAGGAAGTCGGCGCCGAACGATACCACCAGGTCCGCCGCCTCGAAGTCGAAGGTCGGGATCTCGTCGCGACCGAAGGCGATCCGCGAAGCCTCGCGCAGCGGTGCATCGGAAAGCGCCTCGTACTCGACCCGCCGGCCGCCCAGGGCCTCGGCCACCCGGTCCATGAGCTCGCCGAGGGTGGGTCCGGCATGCCCGGTCATGAGCAGCGTCCCGGTCCCGGCCCCCTGCAGTTCCCTTGCAAGGAGGGCCTCGGCATCGGCCCAGGAGATCGGCTCGAACGCGTCGTCCACCCGGCGCATGGGCTGGGTCAGGCGGTCCGGGTCGTAGAGGCCCTGCAACGCCGAGTGCCCCCGGGCGCAGAGGGCACCCCCGGACACCGGGTGATTGGGGTTCCCCTCGAGCTTGATCGCCCGCCCTTCCATGGTCTTGACCCAGACCCCGCACCCTGCCGGGCACTCGCCGCAGGCAGTGGCATACCAGGTCGCCACCCCGGGGGTGATCTCCTCGGGAGGAACCACGTAGGGAATGAGTTTGTTCACCTTGTCGGTGGAACAACCCACGAGCCCGGCCCCGGCGCCGGTAACGCCGAGGACCTTCAGGAAATCACGCCGCTTGATGCCATCACTCATGGAGTCTCTCGGTATTCCGTTGTTCCGGATCACGCTCCGGCACGCCTACAGCCCGAAGGAGCAGAAGCGTCCGTCGGGCCGTGCAGCACGGTCAGTAGTGGCAGACGGTGCAGTCGCGGGACGCACCCATCTCGAGATGGCAGGTCAGACACCATCCCATGGTAAGGGGCTGCTCCACCCGCTGGATCACCCCCATCTCCTGCACCTGCCCGTGGCAGGCGGTGCAGTCCACACCCGCTGAAATGTGTCGCATGTGGGGAAACTGCACGTGGTCCGCCACCCGGTAGATGCGGTTCCAGGGGATGGGCTCCTGCCGATCCCAGAATCCGCGGACCTTGTCGATCTCCGGCGACGGACCGCCCTCGGGTCCCTCCCCGCGAATCACGCTGTGACACCCCATGCACGATGCAACGGCGGGAAGCCCGGCGCTGGGGGAACGCTCGGCAGAGAAGTGGCAGTACATGCAATCGATCTGGTACTGCCCCTCGCCGGCCCCGGCGTGGACATTGTGGGGAAAGGCCACGGGCTGGCCCTCTGGCCCGTATTCCACCTCCTGCTGCGCGATATCGGAGGTGGCTGCGTCGTCACCGCGGGCCTGGACGAAGGCGACCGTGACGAGTGCCACGGCGACCACGGCCATTGCGAGGATCCATTGCTTCTTGATCACCGGTAACTCTCGATGGGAGGGCACATCAGGGGTGGGGTCTGTTCCGGGTTGGAGCGGGGGGAACTTACCCGCGCGCGGGAGTTCCTGTCAACGGAGTCGCTGCTGCACTCTTCCTTCCCGGCCTCCCGGCGGAGATCCGGGGGGGTCCCGAACCCGGGTGGCGCCGAGAACCCACGATCCCCGTGCAGGTTCCCTCCCCGTTGTTCTCCACCCCGCGCCTCCCCACATTTGCAGCATGAAGACCGCCGCCGAACCCGTCCACCTCGATGCCCCCTGGGGGGAGATCCCCCTCGACACCGGCCGCCCCGTCGGCCGACGAATCGGCCCGCGGGAACTCTGGGTCGACATGGTGCAGGGGGAGATCCGCCTCGCCGACCGCAAGGTCGCCCCCGGCTTCGACTCCCCCCCGGACGAGCCCGATGCGTGGTCCCGCTGGGCCCTCCCGACGATCCCGCAGGCTGGAGGGGGGCAGGCCGGACCTCCCTTCAGGCTGAACCTGCGTCCCAGTCTGCCGGACCGCGCGGTCATCGTGCAGCCCGAGGTTCCCTTCTCCCTCGTTCCCCGGGCCGAGGCGCGCATCTTCGTCCGCATCCCGCTGACGATCCGCGTCGACCTCGACCTGCCCGGTGACGCGGCTCCCGTGCTCCTCAGGACGCTGCCGACCCTGGAACTCAGTGACACCTGGTGGGGCAGCTTTCTCGACGGGGAACTCTGCTACTGGCTCCACACCACCGCCCGCAGAGCGGTAGGTCCGGAACTCCTGGAGCCCCACCTCGTGATCTGCCCGCTTCACCTGGTCAACCAGTCCCGAAGCGACCTCAAGGTCGAGAAACTGTCCTTCCGCGTCGAGCTCCTTTCCCTCTATGCGGACCGGACAGGCTTCTGGGCCGACGAGTCCCGCGTCCGCTACCAGGGCGACTCCGAAGGGAGCCAGATCGACATGACCGGACGGCCCCCGGAGGAAGCCGTCGCGCCCCGACGCATCTTCGCGCCTCCCTCGGCGGCTCGCGGCATCCGCGCCCTGACCTTCAAGGGGTTCAGGGGGTTCTCGGGCATCGGCGGGGGTACATGATGGACGTCGCCGGCCTTCCTGTCGCGCTCCTCCTCCAGGCGGCTCAGCCCGACACGGTGGTGACGGGGTTCGACTTCCTCTCCGAAACGCTGGCCCGCATCGACATCCCCGCGCTCATCCGCGCGCTCCTCTGGCTCTTTGTCGGAATCCCGCTCCTTCTCGCCATCTCGCGCTGGCTCAAGCGGTGGGTCACGCGGCAGTACTCGGCGCAGCAGGCCATGGTGGTCGGGAAACTCGTCGTGTACCCCGGGGTGCTCCTGATCCTGGTGCTCACCCTGATGGAGCTGGGGTTCAACCTCGCCCCGCTCCTGGGCGCGGCAGGCGTGGTCGGCATCGCGGTGGGCTTCGCCTCCCAGACCTCGGTCTCGAACGTCATCTCCGGCTTCTTCCTCATCGGCGAGAAGCCCTTCGAGGTGGACGACGTGATCCAGGTCGGCGAAACGGTGGGCAGGGTCCTCTCCATCGACACGCTCTCGGTGAAGCTGCGTACCTTCGACAACCGGTTCATCCGCATCCCCAACGAGACCATCGTGAAGTCCCAGGTGACCACCATCACCCGCTTCCCGATCCGGCGTCTCGACCTGAACATCGGCGTCGCCTACAAGGAGGACATCCCCCGGGTCCGCACGGTCCTCATGGAGGTGGCCGGGGCCAACCCCCGCGCCCTCATGGAGCCCGAGCCCACGGTCTTCTTCGACGGCTACGGGGACTCCTCGCTGGACCTCCGCCTGGCGGTCTGGACCATGCGCGAGAACTTCTTCTCCCTGAGGAACACGCTCCTGGAGGAGATCAAGGCGCGCTTCGACAGCGAAGGCATCGAGATCCCCTTCCCGCATCACTCCCTCTACACGGGCGAGGCCACCGAACCCTTCCCGATCCGCATCGTGGCGGACCGGATTCCGGAGGATGCGGGGGTTGCCACCGAGGCGGAGGAAACGGTTCCCCGGGGGGCGGACTCCGACGCGCCCGACGCACCCCCGCACGAGGCTCCGCCCCCCGCCACCGCAGATCCGCTGGAGGACGAACCCCGATGATGCGCTCATGACCCCGAACCCCTCCGAACCCCGACCTTCCGCCGGACAGCACCTTGCGACGGTAAGCCACGACGGCCGCTTCTGGGAGGTCTACCTCGAGTTCGAGGACACGCCCCGCGGCTCGGATCGCTACCGTGCCCTGCTGGCCTTCTCACCCGTGGACCGCGGGTCCGGCGAGGAGACCATGCGCACGATCCCCCTCCTCATCGAGGAATCCTACGAGGAGGTTCTCCAGCGGGCCCGGCGCCTCGACGAGCACCAGCTCTCGGCCATGCTCCGGTCCCTCCTGCCCTGAGGCGGGTCCCGAAACCCGTCCTGCCCCCGGCCCTCCCGGCCCGGCCCTACCCGTACCGGACCCAGCGCCAGAGTTCGGGAAGCGTGGGCCGTTTCCCCTGCATCAGGATTCCGGTCCTGTAGATCCGTCCCGCGACCCACGCCGTTCCCATCAGGGTGGCCAGCATGAGCACGACGGAGAGGGCTGCCTCCCATACCGGGGCGGCCCCCGCCGCCACCCGCGCGAACATCAGGATCGGCGAGAAGAACGGGAAGAGCGACAGTCCCATGGCCCACGAGGTGGTGGGGTTGTCCAGCACCGGGGCCAGGAAGACGATGGGGACCACCACCAGCATGACGACGGGGAACTGCAGCTGCTGTGCCTCCTCCTCCGTGGAGCACATGGCCCCCACGGCGGCGAAGAGCGAAGCGTAGAGGAAGTACCCCACCAGGAAGCACAGTCCGAAGAAGGCGAAGACCCCGGCCCCGGGGAGGTGAGCCCGGAGGTCGAAGCCCAGGCCACCCTCCGGAAAGAAGGGGAGCATGGCGGGGATGCCGGTGCCGAGCAGGATGGCACCGAAGAGGATCCAGGCCGCCAGCTGGGTCAACCCCACGGCCCCCACCCCGACGATCTTGCCGAGCATGAGCTGCCCCGGGCGCATGGAGGAGAGGATGATCTCGGCAATCCGCCCGGTCTTCTCCTCCAGCACCGCGCGCAGGACCATGGTCCCGTACACCAGGAGCACCACGTAGAGGAGAAACGCTCCGGCGAACCCCGCGACCATGGCGGTGGTCCCGTCCTCGTCGGCAGTGTCCTCCCGCCCGGCGCCCACCGTCTCCAGGTGCAGCTCCCCACCCGAGAGCAGAGCGGCCAGCGCAGGGCCCTCCTCCGAGGCCACGAGCCTCACCTCCAGAGCGGTCTGGCTTACCGCCTGCTGGATCCCGATTCGACGCAGGAGGCTGGGAACCGATACGCCGCGCAGTCGGGCGGACCCGACTTCGAGCGTCCCGCTCTCGAGAAAGAGGGCACCCCCCAGGCTCCCGTCCAGCAGGCGGGATTCGAGCTCCTCCTCGGCCACGGACCCGGGTTCAACGGACTCCACCTCGAACCCTGCGGCGGCGAGGCGGGCCGCAACGCCGGACTCCAGCACCCCCGTCCGGTCCACCAGGGCCAGGCTCCGCTCTGCCGAGCCACCGCTCCCGGCCATGAGCGCCGACACGACGAAGAGGGCCAGCATGAGCAGGGGCAGCCCGATGGTCCCGACCAGGAAAGTCCGGGTCCGAACCCGCTGGAGGTATTCCCGGGCGATGACGGCACCGACGACAGAACTCATGGAAGTGCTCCCGGGTGGACGGCGGCCTCGGCGGGTCGAGCGGCCGCTCCCTGCGTTCCCGGAGCCGAACCGACCCGGGAACCGGCGTGGCGAACGAAGATCTCGTGCAGCCGGGGCTCCTCCACCTGGAAACGTCGGATCCGGGCGCCTGCGGCCACTGCCCGTTCCAGGAGGGGTTGCGGGTCGGCTCCGGCCTGGAGCTGGATCCGGACCCCGGCGCCTGCGACCTCGGACCGGAGGACCTCGGGCCCGCCGATCCAGGCGTCCGGCCCCTCGAAATCGATGGCGACAATCCCGTCGGCCTCGTTGCGCTTGAGTTCCTCGAGGGGGCCATCCAGCACCTTCCGGGCGTTCGAGATCAGGCAGACCCTCTGGCAGAGCCGTTCCGCCTGGTGCATGAGATGGGTGGAGAAGAGAATGGTGGTCCCCTTCCGGTGATACTCGAGGACGATTTCCTCGAGCACGTCCTGGTTGATGGGATCCAGCCCACTGAAGGGTTCGTCCAGGACCAGCAGCTCCGGGTCGTGGAGCACGGTGCCGATGAACTGCACCTTCTGCTGCATGCCCTTCGAGAGGTCTTCCACCCGCTTCTGTGCGCGGTCTCCGAGACCCAGTCGCTCGAGCCAGTCGGTCGCCTTTCGCGACGCCGCCCTGCCATCCACCCCGCGAATGCGACCGAGGAAGACCAGGTGCTCCAGCACCTTCATGCGGCGGTAGAGCCCCCGCTCTTCCGGAAGGTAGCCCACCTTCTCCCGCCGGGTCCGGGCCGGATCGTCGCCGAAGAGTTCCACGCGGCCGGTGTCGGGCCCCAGGATGCCCATGATCATGCGGATCGTCGTTGTCTTCCCCGACCCGTTGGGACCCAGGAGCCCGTAGATGGAGCCTCGCGGGACCTCCAGGTCCAGGGCGTCCACGGCCCTGAACGTTCCGAAGTCCTTCGTGACGGCATGGAGTCGGAGTGCTGCGTCCTGCATGGAGACCTCTTCGGGCTCGGGGTGTGGTCCCTGGGGTGCGGTCCGGGAAGTGCGGTCCTGGCGGTACGGTCCTGGAATCAGGATGACGGCCGGCGACGACCCTCTCTTCGTCTACGGCTCAGGCCGTCGAACCATTCACGCGAGGGGCTCCGCGACCCCGACAGGGTGGGCGCGGCGCTGCACCATCTGGTCAGCGGGTGGAGGCTCCCCTAGATTCAATTGCTTCGAACACCTTTCGGTCACGGCGGCGCCCCGCGTCTTCCTGACCTGGACCCTGAGTGAGGACACTCGATGGCCATCTACCGCACCCGGTATTTCGGCGAAGTGACCGTCGGAGTCGGCGGCCGCATCACCATTCCCCAGGACATGCGCGACGACCTTGGGATCGAGGAGGGTGACGCCCTCACCGTCCGGGTGGAGGAAGACTCCACGGGCCACCGGCAGATGGTGGTCTGGCGCTCCGAGCAGCAGGCGGAGGAGTAGGCCGGCCTCGAAGCGCGGTTCATTCCGGCGCCGCCGGCTCCAGCGTCGCCCAGCGGACCAGTGCCCGGAGGGGCCCTCCGCCGTCGTGTTTCCACCACGCCGGGGGCCAGGGCTGGTCCCGGAAGGTGGTCACGCGCGTCACTCCCGAGCGTGCCAGGATCATGGCCGTCGTGGTTCGACCGGGCTCGGACCCCTCCACGGCGACCCCCTGGATCAGGTGGCGAACGGGCTCGAGGACCTCGCCCAGCCTTTCCGGATCCGGAAGGGGCCTGACGCGCACCGTCCGGCCCAGGCAGGAGGGTTCGAACGGGCGCGCCCCGCCGTCCGGGTGCGCAGGCTCGTAGAGCACCATCCATCCGCGGCCGGGACCCCCGAAGACCCGGTCCCCGGATCCCGATGCGGCGCTGAACTCCGCGGCGTCCCGGAGTGCGCGCATCCGCCCCCGGGTCTCGAGGGACGCGGAATTCGCCGCCTCTCCCGCCGGCCCACCGCTCCCCCGGCTGCGCACTGTCCCCGCTCCGGCGCCGGGCTCGTCGCCGGGCTCGTCGCCGGCCACCTCCGCGGCGAGGGCCAGGGCGAGCGCTTCGGCCCACTCCTCCGGCGTTCTGGCGCCGCCCTCCTGGACCCAGACCAGGTGGGGCGACACACATCCTCGCTGGGCGTAGGCCGCGACGGCAGCCGCCGCGTGCCCAATGGCGGCATCGGAGCCCGAGGCATCCCGAAGCACGAGCCCCGCGCTTACCCTGGGGCCGTAGACGACCAGGGGCGTGAGGGGACCGATGGAGGCCCGGACCCCGACCACCGCTTCCTCGCCCCCGTAGACCACGACCCGCTCTGCCCGGGCCAGGGCCATGCGTTCCCGTTCGGAGCCTTCTCCACCCGTCCAGTTCACCACCGCCAGACCCTCGGCCAGCTCCGGAGACTCCTCCCGGATGGCCCGCGCGAGAAGCTCGGGGAGGACCGTGTCACCGGTGCCGGGCTTGAGGAGGGTGGGCGCCCCCACCAGGAGCCCCCGGAGAAGGGCGGTCGCCCCGGTCCCCGGCACGTTTCCGGCTCCCACCTGCACCAGCAGTCGCGGCGGGACGACCCGAATGCGCTCGCCCCGAATCCCAGGCCGGAATCCGTCCAGCACGTCGGGGTCGGGGAAATCGGCGCGCACCGCGCCGGCCAGCCGCTCGGCGGTCCAGTCCCGGGCCATCCCCTCGATGACCTGGCGGACTCGCCGCTCCTTGAGGTCGGCGTCTGCCGGGAGGCGGGCCTCGGCCTCCTGCCGGAGCGGATCCCCGGGATCCAGGAACCGCTCGCCCGCCCTCCCCAGCGCCTGGAGGCGCGTGCGGAAGCCCAGGGTGCGCAGCGAAGGCCCGCCCACCTCCACCAGGTGGTCCAGGAGCTGCACCGCGGAGGGATCCGCCCCCAGGGAGGTGGGGACAATCGCGCCGGCATCCGGGGCGGCCAGGGGAGGCCGGGAGGGGGGCACTTCCTGCTCGGGCGTCATCCGACGGCCTCCACCCAGCGCTCCATGCTGAGCGAGCAGCCCCGTGGCTCGGCACCGGGGCTTCGGCCCAGCACCCGGAACCCACCCAGGTGGCGGGGAGTCGGGCCGGGCACAGCCACGCCCAGGTCCTCGGTGAGAAGGAGAGCCGCGCTGTAGAGGTTGGCCAGATCAAGATGACAGAGCAGCCCCGGGGAACCCTCCGGAACCGGGTCGAGCGAGTCCGGGTCCAGGATGCGGGTTCGTACCCAGGGCGGAGCCACGTGTCGTCGCGCCGCCGGATCCGCCGGGCCCCCTTCCTCGAGCACGGGCTCGTAGAACTGGGAAAGCATCTCGGTCATTCCGTATTCGTTCACGATCCGGTCGCCGGGCACTCCCAGCGCGGCGGAGAGCCGCCGGTAGAGTTCCCCGCGCTCGAGCTCGCGGCTTCGCCCCTTGAATCCACCCGTCTCCATGATCCGGGACCCTGCCGGGAGGCGGATGCGGCCACCATGGGCAGCGAGGCCGGACCCGGAGCCGGGGCCGGAGCCGGCGTCCAGCCAGTTGACCAGGGCGAAGGCGGTGGCCAGGAGGAGAACCGGAACCCCGTCGATGACCGCCTCCCCGAGTGCGCCCCTGAAGGCGTCCGCCCTGACCTCCCAGTGATCCGTGACGAAGTACCCTCCGCGGCCATCGTCGAACCGGTCCAGCAGGACCCCGGCCATGTGCGCCAGGGAGGACTCCGGATGGTCCTTCGGCGAGGGAAGCAGGGCCAGGACCCGGGTCGTGGTCCCATGTTCACCGGGCCCCCCGAGCTGGAGATGCCGCCGCGCCGGCGGGAGGAGCGAGGCCTCGTAGAGGGAGAGGTCCCGGACGTGGTGGAGCCCGGGACTCCCCGTGGTACCGGAGGTCCGGAACGTCGCCTGGGGTGGGTGTGGGACGCCCCGAGCGCCCGGTGCGTCGGGGGCGGGCGGCGCGATGTACGGGGGCGACTGCCGGAACGCCCGGGCCGGCACGGGTGGGAACTCGCTCCAGTGGCTCAGCGTTTCCGGCCGCAGACCCCGGCCCTGGACAAAGGCGCCATACACCGGGCTGGCACTCGCCTGGAAGCGGAGGACCCGGAGCGCAAGCGCGTCGAACCGGGCGCCGGAGCGCGCCGCGTCCACCCCGGCATCGGATTCCATGGAGGGATCCGGGGCCCGCATGAAGGCCAGGAGGTCCTCCCGGAGTTCACGACCCTCGGCGTCGACCCCAGCCACGGACTCGGCGGCCTCGGAGGAGTCGGTGGTCACGTCGAGGAGCGGCGTACCCGGCCGGGCTCGAGGCCCCCGGCCTGGAGGATCTTGTTCTGGAGGCGCCGGCCTTCCTCGTGCACGAACTCGGTGACGAAGTCCAGCTGGTCGGCGACCTCGTCGTAGCGATCAGTGGGAAAATCGTCGCCTTCGGCATGACGGATCGCCGCTGCCAGCGATTCCATCTCGCGGCGGCTCTTCTCGACCGCCCGAAGGAGTCGGTTGAGGGCCTTCCTGGCCTCGGATTCGGGGCTCGTCATGAGTTCATGTCCCGCGGCAGAGAGTTCGAGAACAATGGTGCAGGCTACTCCACACGATCGGGAAAGAGGGGGGCCGGAGCAATGGGCGCCGGGGCCGCCGACCCGTGTCCCGCGCCGCGGGACACGTGGCGTGACGGTCCGGACCTTCACCGGGGATCACCCGCCGCCGCCCCTCCACCCCTCGATCCGGCGCCGGACCCACTCCGGGACCAGGAGGTCATCGGAGATGGCGGCAAGTTCCTCCGCCTCCCGCCACTCCAGTTCGAGGAGGTGGAGTTCCCCCTCGAGGGCCACCCGCTCCACCTCGTCGTTGGCCGCGATCTCGAGGGCCAGGCGGAGCACCGGGTCTGCCCGGTTCAGGGCGCTCTGGTCTCCAAAGGGCCAGCCCACGTGGCTCTCCCATGCCTTCCCCTCGGCCATTGCTCGGGCGGCGAGCCCGCCGAGGCGCTCGGGGTCCCCGGCCTTCACCACCCGGTCCAGTGCCTTCTCCAGGTGCCGGGCATTCCCGATGTCATGGTTCAGCTCGAGAAGTGACATGCGGAGGGCGCGGTTCCTGAGCCCCCGGGGGACTACCAGCGCCCCCCGGTAATCGCGAACCTCGAGGCCCCATCCGTCCGGTCCGGCTTCGTCGTCGAGAGGGACCAGGTGAAGGTTCCGCAGCTGGTTCCGATCGAGGCGATGGACCCGGGGTGGACCGCCGGCATCGCCAATGCCCTCGAACTCGAGACGTCGACCTCGCTTACGGAGGTGGCCGACGGCCGAGTACCCGAGCGCCCCGGCAAGCACGAAGGGAAAGAGCCCGACCCCGAGCCCCATGGGACCCGCCAGGACGAATCCCGTGGCCATGAGTCCTCCCACGCGGCGATGCTTCCGGAACCGACCCTCGATACGCCGGGCATACCGCCACCCCGCGAGCTCCGGCGCCGCCGCGCCACCGATCCGGATGAGCTCGGTCCCGTCGGCCAGGCGCCCCAGGGCCACGTGCTCGGTGGCGAGGCCCTGCTCCGCCTTCTGGAACCGGATCTCCGCCTCCTCCACCGCCTCCCAGCGCTCCTCGATGGGCGCCAGGTTCCAGGCCCGGCAGCGCGGGCAGAGGACCCAGAGCCTCCCCCGTTCCAGGTCGAAGGCGAGGCGCCTCCCCACCGGAAAGCTCTCGAGTGCCTCGTTGGCCCCGAGATCCCTGGTGCAGGACGGACAGTGACGGTACATGGGGCGGGGGCGCGACGGGGACGTGGCCGCACCCGCGGCGGCGGGGCGGCGAGATCACGGGGCGGGCGGGCGGTGCGATCACGGGACGGGCGGGAAGGTCCGGGAACGCCCGCCGCGGTGCAAGGTACCGACCGTCCCGTACCTCCGCATCCCGAAAGAGAATACGAACCTCATGGCCGAAGCCGTCACGACGCCCGCCTCCTCCCCGTCGGTTGCGCCTGCGGCCGGGCCCGAGTCCGACACCGTGGACCTTGCCGTGGACCTTGCCGTGATCGGGGCCGGTCCCTGCGGGATCGCGGTGGGGGCCGCGGCGCACCGGGCGGGGCTCTCGTCGGTTCTCGTGGACCGGGGGCCGCTCTGTGCCGCCATCGTCGGATACCCGTGGTACATGCAGTTCTTCTCCACCCCGGAGAAGCTCGAGATCGAGGGGCTCCCCTTCGTGACAGCGGAGAAGAACGCCACCCGGCGCGAGGCCCTCACCTACTACCGGCGGGTGGCCGAGTACTTCGAGCTGGACACGCGGCTCTACGAGGACGTGGAAGCCGTGGAGGGAAAGGCGGGGGAGTTCCGGCTCCGGACCCGCCGCCAGGGAGAAGCGCCGGGGGACGCCGCCGAGCGGACGCTCCGGGCCCGCAACGTGGTCGTCGCCACCGGCGGATTCCATGCCCCGAACCTCCTGGGCGTGCCGGGCGAGGACCTGCCCCAGGTCTCCCATCACTACCGGGAGCCCCACCCCTACTGGCGGCGCGACGTCGTGGTGGTGGGCGGATCGAACTCGGCAGTGGAGGCGTCACTCGAGCTCTTCCGCGCCGGGGCCCGGGTGACGCTGGTCCACTTCCTCCACGACTTCGACCGGGGGGTGAAGCCCTGGGTTCTCCCCGACATCCGGAACCGGGTGGAGAAGGGCGAGGTGGCCGTGCGGTGGGGTCACCGGGTGGAGGAGATCGCCCCGGGGCGGGTGGTCCTTCGCGACGAGGCGACGGGCGTTCTCGAGACCCTGCCCAACGACCATGTGCTGGCCCTCACCGGGTGGCGCTCGGACCCGAGCCTCCTCCGGTCGCTCTCGGTGGACATCGATGCGGAGACCGGGGTGCCGGCGCATGACCCGGGGACCATGGAAACCCCGGTGCCCGGGGTCTTCATCGCGGGCGTGCTGGCGGCGGGCAACGACGCCAACCGGATCTTCATCGAGAACGGGCGGTGGCACGGGCGATCCATCGTCCAGGCCATCGCGGGGCGCCCCGGATCCGGAACAGGATCCGGATCCGGGGCCGAAGACGTCAGGGAAGGGGCGTCGCCGGCTGCCCGGTGAGGAGGGGCTCGAGCACCCAGATCACGACCCGGAAGTAGATCAGGAGCCCCACCACGTCCATGACGGTGGTGATCCCCGGCGAGGAGGTGAGGGCCGGGTCGATCCCGAACCGCCGGAAGAGGAAGGGAAGGCTCGCCCCCACCAGGTTGGCGCAGAGGGAGATGAGCACCATCGTGATCCCCAGCGCCACCGCCACCAGGGGCTCATCCTGGAAGAAGTACACGTACCCGGTCATGAAGGCCCCGAAGGCCAGGCCCAGCAGGAGCCCGGTCTTGAGTTCCTTCCAGAAGACCTTGAAGTAGTCCCGGAGCTCCAGCTCCCGGGTCCCCAGCGCACGCACCACCAGCGTGGCCACCTGGGCCCCCACGTTCCCCCCGGTCCCGATGAGGAGGGGGATGAAGGCCGCCAGGATGGCGAGTTCCACGATGAGGTCCTCGTAGTGGTTGATGACGTTGAAGGTGAGCGTCATGGACACCACCAGGAGGATCAGCCACGACGAGCGCTTCCTGAAGAGGAGCCAGGGCGAGGCCCGCGCGTAGTCGATGTCGATGGGCGCCGCACCCATGCGGTGGATGTCCTCGGTGGCCTCCTCGGTGACCACGTCGAGGACGTCGTCCACCGTCACGATCCCCACCAGCCGGTCGTCGCCGTCCAGCACCGGCAGGACCGAGAGGTCGTAGTCCGCCATGATGCGGGCGACCTCCTCCTGGTCGGTGTCGGTGTGGATGGAGACGATGTCGGGGTTCATCATCTCCTGCACCCGCTGCTCGGGGTCCGACACGATGAGCTGCCGCAGCGAGAGCACCCCCTTGAGACGCTGCTCCGCATCCACCACGTACAGGTAGTAGATCGTCTCGGCGTCGGGGGCCGCCCGCCGGAGGAAGGCCATGACCTGCGCCCCGGTCATCGTGGCCCGGACCGAGATGAACTCCGGGGTCATGAGCCCCCCGGCCTCCTCCTCGTCGTAGCCGGTCAGCGCATCGGCCACCGCCAGGGTGCCCGGGTCCAGCAGCCCCCGGACCTCTTCGGACTGCTCCCGGTCGTAGGCCTCGAGCGCCTGCAGGGTGTCGGCCAGGTCGTCGGGGGAGAGCTCCTCGAGGACACCGGCCACCTGCGGGGGGGTGAGCCCCTGGAGCACCTCCGGCTGTTCCTCGGCGGAGAGGTTCGACAGGAGTTCGGCGCCGGCCTCGGGAGGGAGGGTCGACAGGACCCGCTCCCGTTCCTCCGCATCGAGTTCGTACCAGTGCTCGAGAAGCGCCTGGGTCCGGTAACCGGAAAGGACCTCCGCCAGCCGTACCGGATCACCTCTGTCGAGTGCGTCCCGGAGGAGGGGGAGGAGGTCCGGTGCCTCCTGGGAGGTCTCGCTACGCATGGCAGTCATGGGCCGGGGCCGTCGGGGTCCGGGAATGTCCGGATCGGAAAAGGTTGTGTGTCACGGAGATCCAGGGGCCGGTCCCGGTCCCGATCCCCGGGCCCAGTCGCCCTCGCCCAGGGCCCGCACCTGGGCCTCGAGTCCGTCCGGGGTGCCCAGGCGCACGGAAGTCCCCGGTTCCGCCTCCCGCCGGACGTACGCCAGGGCGATCCACTGCCCGAGGCGGGGCGAGAAGGTCACACTCCGCACCGCTCCTGCCTCCCGGTCCCGACCCTCGATCCAGACGGGCGTCCCGTCGTCCGGGGCCGGACCGTCGCCGAGGAGGAGTCCGCGAAGATGGCGGTTCACGTGCCCCCGGTCCCGGATCCGGACGATGACTTCCTGCCCCGTGTAGCACCCCTTGGCATGGTCGATGTGGCTCCGCTCGAGCCCTGCCTCGGGGGGGATGACGCCCTCGTCGAGCTCGTGGCCGGTCTCGGGAGTGCCCTGTTCGATGCGGAGGATCTCCCAGGCCGGCGCTCCCGCCGGGAGGACCCCGGCCGCGAGCAGGTGCGCCTCGATGGGAGCGATGGACGCCGGGGTCCCGACCAGGTCCCAGGCCGGCGGCCCCACCGCATCGGTCCGGAGGACCACGAGAAACGGCGCCCCCGAACCGGAAGGCGTGCCGCTGAACCGGGCCTCGCCGGCGGCCATGTCCCGGAGGCCGGCGGCCAGGTCCCGAAGGGCAGGCGCCCCGGCGCCCGGGGCCGCCGCCAGGGCCGCGGCGAGCACGTCGGCGGCGCCGGGACCCACGAGGGTGAGCATCCGGGTGTCGGCCGAGATGTCGGCAGGGCGGGCGAAGCGGGGTGGGAGATACCGACCGAAATGAGCCGTGAGCGGCCCCGCCCCGGCCGCCGGAAGCTCCAGAAGAAAGGGTGCGTCCTCCCCCCCGGGGAGGCGAAGGAGCCGGAGGTCGCTGACGATCCGGCCCTTCGGCGTGAGGACCAGGCTCGGGGATGCGCGCGTGGCCCACGCGGTGGAGGTCTCCCCCGCCTCCGATCCCGGCGGCAGCGGAACGGGCGGGCCGGGGATGGTCCCGGTGACGAGGCCATGGAGCATCTGGGCCGGCGCCCTCCCCTCGAGGAGGATGCGGACCCGGTCGGACCGGTCGAAGAGCGCGGCTCCCCCCGGGGCGCCCGATGGGTCCCCCGCGGGCCGGGTGGCGGCGGCGTGCTCCCGCGCGGTGGCGGCTGGCAAGGCGGTCTTCCTGTCGGCCATGGGGCTAGCGCGCACCCCGAAGTTCGTCGACCATGGCCTGGATGCGCCCGACGTCGCTGGCATCGGGCGCCGCGCCCAGGTACCACTCCAGCTGTTCGATGGCCTCGAGGTTCCGGCCCATCCGCGCCAGCAGGAAGCCCCGGTCACGAATCTCGGACTGGGCGGTCGGGTGGATCACGAGGATCCGCTCCACCGCCGAAAGCGCTCGGGGCGAGTCCTGCACGTTCAGGTAGATGCCCTTCAGGTTCGTCAGGAGCCGGACCAGCATGTCGCGGCGACGGGCAGTGCGAAGAAACTCCGGTCGGACCCGCACCATGCCGCCGTAGGCACGGTCGAGGAGCGACTGGGCCTCGTCCTCGAAGAGCGTGCGCCCCCCGTCGAAGGGGTCCACGAGGAGGCGAAGGTCCTCCCCCTCGAAGCGGACCAGGAAGTGGCCCGGGAAGTTCACCCCTGCCAGGGGGAGACCCAGGCGCCAGCCCACCTCCAGCGTGATGATGCCCAGCGTGAGGGGAATCCCCGTCTTCCGGTCCAGCACGTCGTTCAGGAAGGAATTCCTCGGGTCGTAGTAGGATTCCCGGTTGCCGCGGAAGCCCACGCGCCTGAAGAGCGTGTCGAGGAGTTCCTGGAGCACGATGAGGGGTGCGTTCTCGTTGTCGAGGCGGTCGCGCACCATCTCGGCAAGTTCGTCGAGACGCGCCAGGTAGGGCTCGACGGGAAGCTGGGGATACTCTTCCCCGGCGATCAGCAGGGCGGCGCGGGCCAGGTCCACGCGGTCATCGCCCCGGTCCACGGCTTCAATGAAGCGGCGGCGGGAGGGAGATGGCATTGTCGACATTGGACCTCCTTCGTGCTGCAGTGCAGTCGGTACCGTTTCCCCGCGAGGGGGAGGAACCTACATTGGCCATGCGCGAGCCGGCCGGAAACCCCGGAAGTTGACGCGTTACAAGCCCCGATCCGGCCCGACACCGGACGAACGACGGAGATCGACGATGCGCCGAAACGGAGCGTGGATGGCAGTCCTGGTTGCCCTGACCGCCTGCGGGGAAGCTACTCCTACCCCGGAGGCCACGGAAGAGCCGGGGATCCGGGACCACCAGTTCGAGGACGCCGACGTGACGCGCATCCACCGTCGCATGATCGACGAGATGGCGCCGGACAACGGGTGGGAGCGGAGCCGGTACCTGGAGTTCGACTGGGCGGTGAACCGGGCGGACGGCGGCGAACCCACGATCCGGGCCCACCGCTGGGACCGCTGGGAGGGGGAAGCCCGGGTGGAGGCGCCCACGCAGGACGGCGGGTCGTACATCGCGATCTTCAATACCTCGGACCCCCAGGCCGGCCGGGTCTGGGTGGACGGCAACGAGCTGGAGGGCGAGGAGGCCGCGACCCGGCTCCAGTCCGCCTACTCGGCGCACATCAATGACAGCTACTGGCTGATCATGCCCTACAAGTGGACCGATCCCGGCGTCACGGCGCGCTACCTGGGCGAGGAGACCGACGGGGAGAACCAGGTTCGGTGGGAAAGGGTCGAGCTCTCCTTCGACGACGTGGGGCTCACGCCCCAGAACGTCTACCGCGCCTGGGTCAACAGCGAGACCGGGCTCATGGAACGATGGGAGCACCTCCGCACCGCCGACGCGAACCCCTCCCCCTCCGACTGGACGGACTGGGTTCGCGCCGGCCCCATCTCGCTGGCACTGAACCGGCGTTCCGATGGACAGGTGCGGATCTTCTTCTCCCACGTGCTTGCGGCGGAGAGCGTGCCGGATGACGCGTTCGCTCCGCCCGCAGCCGACGGGGCCGACTGACCCGGGTTCCGCAGGTCGCTGCAGCCGCCGCCGCGGTGGCCGCCGTCAGTTGACCTGAACCTCCTCGACCCCGCGCCCGGCCACCCTCGGGATCCGGGGTGGATCGGCGGCCCCCTCGGCAAGGGCGTATTTCAGCACGTCGTCCAGCATCTCCACCAGGTGGAAGGTCATGGAGTCGCGAACCTCGGCGGGGAGGTCCTCCAGGTCCACCTCGTTGTCGGCGGGCAGGATCACCTCGCTGATGCCGGCGCGCACGGCGCCGAGGACCTTCTCCTTCACGCCGCCGATGGGAAGCACCCGTCCGGTGAGGGTGAGTTCGCCGGTCATGGCCACGTCCCGGCGGACCTTCCGCCCGGAAAGCGCCGAAACCAGGCTGGTGGCCATGGTGATGCCGGCGGAGGGACCGTCCTTCGGGATGGCACCTGCCGGCACGTGGATGTGAACCTCGACCCCCTTCATGAGCTCCAGGGGGATCCCGAAGTGCTCGCGTCGTGACTTGGCGTAGGTCCAGGCCGCCCGCCCGGACTCCTTCATGACGTCGCCGAGCTGTCCGGTGAGAACCAGCCCACCGTCGCCCGGGGCCACGCTCGCCTCCACGAACATGATGTCCCCGCCCATGGGCGTGTAGAACATGCCGGTGGTCACGCCGACGGTGTCGTCGACCCGCATCTTCTCGGGGTGGACACGGGGTCGACCCAGGAGTTCGCGCACCTCGTCGGGTCCGACCTCCAGTGCCTCCGGCTCGTCGGCGGCGACCTTGCGGGCCACCTTCCGCGCCACCTTGCCCAGCTCCCGCTCGAGCTGGCGGACCCCGGCCTCGCGGGTGTACTGGGTGATCACCGACCGGACGGCGTCGTCGGTGAGCTGCAGTTCCTCGTCCTTGAGTCCCGCCTCCTCGCGCTGCCGCGGAAGGAGGTATCGGCTGGCGATCTCGAGCTTCTCGGCCTCGGTGTACCCGGAGAACTCCACCCGCTCCATCCTGTCCAGCAGTGGCGCCGGGATCCGGTCCACGTAGTTGGCCGTGGCGATGAACAGGACTTCCGACAGGTCGAAGGGGATCCCCAGGTAGTGATCGGTGAAGCTCGAGTTCTGGGCGGGGTCCAGGACCTCGAGAAGGGCGCTCGACGGGTCCCCCTGGAAGGACACGCCGAGCTTGTCCACCTCGTCGAGGAGGAAGACCGGGTTCTTCGTCTTCGCCTGCCGCATTCCCTGGAGAATCCGCCCCGGCATGGCGCCCACGTAGGTACGCCGGTGCCCGCGGATGTCGGCCTCGTCGCGGGCTCCGCCCAGCGAGATGCGCACGTACTTCCGTCCGAGGGAGCGTGCGATGGACTGGGCGATGGAGGTCTTCCCCACGCCGGGAGGCCCGGCGAAGAGGAGGATCGGACCACGTCCCACGGAGCGCTTCGGGCGGTCGGTCACGGGTCCCGGGAGGTCGTCGTCCGGGTTTACCGGGGGGTCGATGGCCGGGCCCGGGTCGCCCTCGGATTCCGGGTCGATGGCCGGGTCGATGTCGGGGCCCGGCTCGGGGTCCGGCTCGGGGCCCGCCTCCGCGCCGTCCGAACCGCCGAGCACCACTCCGATTGCAGAACCATTGCCGGATCTTGCCGTGGCTGTCGGGGGCGAGACGCCTTCGGCGGCGGCAGACTCCGATCCCGAACCGGCGGATCCGGTCACCGGCTCCGGATTCGGGGCCTCTCCCGCGGGCACGACACGGTCGGTCGCGGGGGCTGCCGGTCCTTCACCCTCCGGCCCGCCGGACTCCGTTCCGGAAGCTCCGCTGCCGGGCTCGAGTTCCGGTGAGCGCTCCATCTGGAGCTTCCGCACGGCCAGGAATTCGATGATCCGGTCCTTCACATCCTCCAGACCATAATGGTCCTCGTCCAGGATGCGCTGGGAGACGCCCAGGTCGATCCTGTCATCGGTGCGTTCCGACCAGGGGAGTTCGGTGATCCACTCCAGGTAGGTGCGGATGACCTGGTACTCGGCGGACTGGGGCGACGTCCGCTCGAGGCGCCTCAGCTCCCGGTCCACCTCGGTCCGGGCATCGGGCTCCAGGTTGAGCGCCTCGATGCGCTTCCGGAGCTCCTCCACCTCCTTCCGGTCGTCCTCGTCACCGAGCTCCCGCTGGATCTGCTTCATCTGCTCGCGGAGGAGCATCTCGCGCTGGCGCTCCCCCAGCTCCTCCTGGACGCGCGCCTGGATTTCCTCCTGGGCATCGAGCCGGGCGAGTTCGCGCTCCACGGCCACCAGGGCACGGCGCATGCGCTCCTCGTCGTCCAGCACCTCCAGAAGCTTCTGCTTGTCGGCGGTGGGGAGGTCAAGGTAGAAGGCCACCAGGTCGGCGAAGGAGCCGGGTTCGCCCACCCCGCTGATGAGCTGGTTCAGGGCCTCCGCAGGGACCCCGCGGCGGGTGCCGAGTTCGGCGGCGCGGTCGCGAAGCTCCTTGTCGAGAGCCTGGAAGGCGGGATCCTCGGGGTTTCTCGGGGGAAAGCGCGTAAGCGGAATGAGGGAGGCCTGGAGCATGTTGCTCCCGGCCTTCTCGATGGTCACGGCCTCGGCCCGGTCCTCGCCCTGCACCAGGAGCTGCATCCCGCCCCGGACCCGGTGGGTCTGGAGGACCCGGACCACCGTCCCCACGGTGTAGAGGAGATCGGAGGTCGGTTCGTCGACGTTCTCCCGCTGCGCGACGGCAAAGAGACGACGATCACCGTCGATGGCAGCCTGCACCGCCTCCACCGTGCCGGGGCGCCCTGCGGAGATGGGAACCGCCACGCCGGGGTAGACCACGGTGTCGCGGAGGGGAAGTATCGGGAGGGTAAATCGCTCGCCCATGGGACCTCGTAGACTGTGAGAACCGGTCAGCCGGGCATGTGCAGGCCCGGGGGTCGGAGTGGATGCACGAAGCCTGCCACCTCGGGTGCGGGGTGAATCGGTGCCGGAGCGGCACAACTCGGGGGGGAATCCTGCCAGTTTGGCTGTCTCGGTCCGGCCCTGTCGGTACCGGGCGCGATTCCGGTCCCTACCCCACATCCACACACGTACATAGCTTCTCCCACATGACACCTTCCCCGCACGGAATGTCGGTGGGCCGTCTCGGCGGCATCGAGATCAGCCTCGACTATTCCTGGTTCATTCTTCTCTTCGTGATCCTGGGGACCCTGGCTGGGGCACTCTTTCCGGCGTACGCCCCCGAGGTATCCCGCCTGGGCCACCTGGGCATGGGGCTGGCGGGCACCTTCCTGTTCTTTGCCTCGCTCCTCCTGCACGAGCTCGGTCACGCGGTCATGGCACGGGCCCGGGGGATGGAGGTGGAAGGGATCACCCTCTTCATCTTCGGGGGGATGGCCCGGACGCGGCGGGAACCCGAGTGGCCGGGAGACGAGTTCTGGATCGCGGGCATGGGCCCGCTCGTGTCCCTGCTGCTGGCGGCGGGGTTCTACCTTGTCGCGGCGCTGGGGATGCGGTGGGGGGCCGGCCCGGCTGTCACCGTCACCGCCGAGACGCTGGGGTACCTGAATCTCCTCCTGGCGCTCTTCAACCTCCTCCCCGGGTTTCCACTGGACGGCGGACGGATGCTCCGGGCGGTGCTCTGGAAGGGAACGCGGAGTCTTCGGAGCGCCACGCGGATCACCGCCGGGGTGGGTCGCGTGCTGGGGTGGGCGATCATCGCCATCGGGATCTGGTCGCTCCTGTCGGCGGGGGCCTTCGTGGCAGGGCTCTGGATGGTCTTCGTGGGGTGGTTCCTGACCCAGACCGCCCGCTCGGCCTACCAGACCGTGCTCCTTCAGCAGCTCCTGGCCCCCCTCACCGCCCGTGAGGCCATGAGCCCCGATCCCGAGACCGTCGGACCGGATCTCACGGTGGACGAGCTGATCCATGACTATGTCCTCCGCCGTCCCTACAACGCGTTTCCGGTGGTCCAGGACGAGGTGGTCGTGGGCATGGTGACGCTGAACGGCCTGCAGGAAGTCCCCCGGGAGAAGTGGAAGGAACTGGTGGCGGCCGAGGTCATGATTCCCCTGGCCGAACTCGTGCTGGTGGAGCCGGAAACCCCGATGGTCCGGGTGCTGGACAGGATGCAGGAATCCGAGGTCCGCCGCGTGCTGGTGGCCCGGGACTGGGAGCTTCTGGGCATCATCTCGTCTTCGGACATCGCCCGCTGGCTGGACCGGGTGGCGCTCATGGATCGGGACGCGTAGAGTCGGAGGAGGCGGCACGAGTGGACCCGCAGGGGAGGGGTTCGGTGTAGGAACGCCCAGGGCGCCAACCTGCTTCCTCGTCGCTTCCCGGTTCGCGTTCCCCCGAGTTGTTCCGGTCCGCCCCCGCGCCTTGCCTCGTACCACGGGACCCCTGCCAATGCGGCATTCGACCACCCCCTGGCCACTCCTCGCCGCATTCCTCGTCGCGCTTTCCGGTTGCGCCGAGCCCGCAGAGAGCGCGCAGCCGGAGTCCGACACCCCGGACGGGGTTGCAGACGGAGCGGCCCATGGCGGCGAAATGCTTCCGGATCCCCTGGCCACCTTCCTTGTCCTCCAGGGTCCGTCGGCGGTCCGGGAGACGGAGATCCTCGACGCGCTCCGGGAGGCTCTCCAGGCCGCGCGCGAGGAAAGGGCGCCCCGGGAGCGGCGCAGGGAGGCCGCGGCCCGCGCGGACGGCCTGGTTGCGGAGCTGGCCGTCGCCGAGGACTGGCGACCCCTCCTGGCAGCCGAACTGCTTGCTCCCCTGGGCGATACGGCGGCGGTCGACCGGGCGCTGGATGCACTGGATCCGGGCACGGGGATCGGGGCCCGCTGGGGGTGGCGTTTCCGGGTGGACGCCTACGAGGCCGCCGGTGACTCCGCGGGAGCCCGCCGGGTCGCGGAGGCCGAGGCCGCCCGTTCCCGCACGGTGGAGGAGGCTGCGTCACCCTGGGCGGAGGCGGGAGCGCTGGCCCTGGCCCTGGGCGACACCGCCGGTGCCCGCGACGCACTCCTGCGGGCCATGGAAGCCGGCGTCGAGCACCCCGGTGCGCTTGACGCCGCCCGGTCGCTGGACCGGATCCGCGACGTTGCGCCGGGTGACCAGCTTCGGGTCGGGCGCGCCCTTCTCGCGGCAGGCTCGTGGGACGCTGCCCACAGGAGACTCGCCCCCTTCGTGCACGGGCAGGGTCCCGGGTCCACGGCATCCCTCTCGGCGGCCGAGGAGTACGCGCTCCGGGCGGATCTCGGTCGTGCCCTCGTCGAACTCCGCCGACCGGGGGATGCCCGGGCCATGCTGGAGCCGGCGACGCGGGACGGCGTGGAGGTGGACGTCGCGGCCCCGGCACTCTACTGGACCGGGGTTGCCGCCCTCCAGTCGAACCGGGCCCCGGAGGCCGAGGCGGCCTTCAGGGAGCTTGCCCGGCGGGCGCCGACGAGCCCCCTTGCCGAGGAGGGCCTCCTCCGGCTCGTCGAACGATCCATCGAGGCCGGGAGGCAGGACCGTGACGCGGAACTCTTCCGCGAGTTCTTTCGGGTCGGCGTCAATTCGACGGCAAGTGAACTCCTGGCCGTGCAGTTCGGAACGCGCCAGTACCTTGCCGGCGACTGGCAGCGGGCGGCCGAGACGTTCGACCGGTACCTGGACGGCGCCCGACGGACCAGTCCCAGGCAGCAGGCGGCGTACTGGGCAGCGCTCTCCCACGCACGGCGTGGAAACGCGGCGGTTGCCGAGGACCGGCTTCGAACCGCGTGGAGCGAGGACCCCCTCTCCTTCTACGGAATCCTTGCCGGCGAGCGACTGGGGGCCGCGGTGCTCGAGCCGGGCATCCCTGCGGGCCCCGCACCGGTGCCGGGACTCGCGCGCGAGATCGAGAGCGCCATGACCCGCCTCAGGCTGCACCAGGTGGTCCCGACTGCGGGCTCCTTCGTCTTCGAGCTGGAGCGTCTGCAGCAGCACTTCTTCACCCGGGGGGACGGTGCCTACGATTTCGCGGAAGCCCTCCTGGAAGCAGGATTTCCCATCCAGAGCGTCGTCCTGGGCCGGGAGATCCACCGGAACGAGGGGGGCGCCTGGAACCTCCGGCTCATGCGCATCGTCTTTCCCTTTCCGTTCCGGGACGTCATCGTCCGCGAGGCCCGGGCCCAGGGTCTCGACCCGTTCTTCGTTGCGGGGCTCATCCGGCAGGAGTCCATGTTCCACGCCTCCATCGCCAGTTCGGCCGGCGCCATCGGACTCATGCAGCTCATGCCCGGAACGGCGCAGGAAGTGGCCCGGTCCCTCGGGATCCGTTACGACCGAGGCCGGCTGGTGGACCCCGAGTACAACGTCCGGCTCGGCACCCGGTACCTGTCCACGATGCTCTCCCGCTACGGCGGCCGCGCGGAGGATGCCCTCTCGGCCTACAACGCCGGCCCCGGCCGCATCAACCAGTGGCGGCAGCGACCCGAGTACCGGGATCGTGACGTGTTCGTGGAACACATCCCGTTCCGGGAGACCCGCCACTACGTGAAGGTGGTACAGCAGTACGCCCGGATCTACACCGTGCTCTACGGCTGTCCCGGCTACCAGCCCTGCCTGGGGGATTCGTATCTTGCCGCCGTGGCAAGAAGCCCCTACGCAGGCGGTCAGCCCGGATCGTCGCTGGCGCGGTAGGTCGGGGTTTCGTGGGCTCCGTCACGATGATGCGCGCGCGGATCCGGGGCCATGCCTGAGCGGGTGGAGCGGTGGATCGCCGAACTGACCGGGGACCTTGTCTCGAGCCCCTGGTTCGACCGTCTCGCCCGCTTCGGGTACGCCTCGAAAGGTGCGGTCTTCGGGATCGTGGGTGTCCTGGCCATTTCCCGCGGGCTGGGGAGCCATGGCGATGCCGAGGACACGCCCGGGGCGCTCGAGGCGCTCCAGGAACTGCCCCTTCACGAAGGTCTGCTGGTGCTTCTGGCGGTGGGGCTGGCCGGCTACGCCCTCTGGCGCATGGTGCAGGCGCTTCTGGATTCGGAGGGGGAAGGCCTGGGGTGGGTCGGTCTGGCCAAGAGGTCCATCTACCTCGGCATCGGGATCTTCTACGGATACCTGGCCGTCTTCGCCATCGGCATCATGTTCGGCATGCGCGGCGAGGACAACGGGGTTCAGGACTTCACGGCCACGGTGCTCGCCTGGCCCGGCGGCCGGATTCTCGTGGGCCTCGCCGGGGTCGGGGTGGCCCTGGGGGGGCTGAACGAGATCGTGTTCGCCCTGCGCGGGAAGTACCGGAGCGAGTTCGAGCGCCGGGAGATGCCCACCTGGGAGCGCTTCGCCATGAAGGGGGTCGGCTGGTGGGGCCATGTCGGCCGGGGTCTGGTCTATGGCCTCATCGGGTACCTTGTCGTCAGGTCGGCCGTCACGATGGACCCCGACGACGGCGGCGGCCTGGCCCAGGCCTTCGAGACCCTGGAGGACTGGTCGTACGGCTGGATCCTGCTCCTTCTTGCCGGGGCGGCCTTCTTTGCCTTCGGACTCTACTGCGCCCTGCTTTCGATCCACCGCGAGATCGACAGCGAGGCTGCCGTGCACGGGAGCCTCGAGGGGTCATAGCCTCCCGGTACCCGCTGCTCCCTTCCGGGCTGCGGGGATCAGAACCTCCTGGAGCAGGTCGTGGAGCGCCCGGGTCGGGGCCCCCTGGCGACCGCCTGCCGGGTTCGTGGTGGCAACCACGACCAGCTCCAGGTCGGGAATCACGAACACGTACTGGCCGCCGTGGCCCCACGCGAAGAAGACGTCGTGGCCGGCGTATTCACGGATCCACCACCCCAGCCCGTGGCCGTGCCCGTTGAAGCGCGAGGTGCCACGCTGCACCCAGGAGTCCTCGATCCACTCGGCGGGAAGCAGCCGGGTGCCCTCGTGCCTGCCCCCGTTCCGATACAGTTCGCCGTAGACCAGCATCTCCCGGGGGCGGAGCCCCATTTCATTGCCACCCAGGTAGACGCCCTGCGGGTCCCGGGTCCAGGGACTCAGCGTGATGCCCATGGGCCGGAAGAGAACGCGCCGCGCATACGCGAGGGTGCTCTCGCCGGTGGCCCGCGTGAGGATGGCCGAAAGGATGTGGGTGTTGCCGGTACTGTATACCATCGTGCCGCCGGGCTCTTCCACGAAGGGGCGCCGCAGGGCATCGCGCACCCAGTTGCCGCTGGCCGCCCAGGCCCCGTAGTTCCGGGACGAGGTGGACTCGAGGCCTGCCCGCATGGACAGGAGGTCCCCGATGGTGATCCGGTGAATGCGGGGATCCGGGTTCACGTCGGCCAGCTCCGGGAAGAAGGGGAGCACCGGCTGGTCCAGCCCTTCCAGGTGGCCTTCCTCGATGGCGATGCCGATGAGCGTCGAAATGACGCTCTTGGATGCCGACTTGATGTTCGCGACCCGCTGGGCGGAGGCGCCGTTGTAGTACTGCTCGCCGAAGATCTCCCCGTGCCTTGCGACGAGAAGGCTCTGGATGCGGGGGAGCCGCGCTGCACGCTCGTACGCTTCCGCGAGAAGTCGGGGATCAAGCCCGCGTGGTTCCGGCTCCACGGCGGACATGGCGAGTGCGCGATCCGCGTCCGGGATCCGATCCGGGACCCGATGCGTGATCCGGTCCGCCGCCATGACGCCGACGGCAAGGGCAGCGAGAAGCGCCGCGGTCCGACGGAGGGGGGAGCCCCGGAGGCCGGTCTCCCGGACCCGGATCAGTACCTCGGAAGGGGAGCGTCCGGATCCATGCCCCGCTCCACCTTCTGCTGACGCACCATCTCGGCCACGTCTTCCAGCAGCTGTTTCGCGTCGTAGACGATGCCGTCCTTGATGGTCCATCTGATGCCTCCCACGCGAACCGCGTCACCGGTCTCGTCGTCGAGTTTCACGGCGCCCGTGCCGTACAGCACCTTGAGGTTCGCGAGGGGATTCTCGGAGACGATCACCAGGTCGGCGAGCTTCCCGGGCTCGATGGTTCCGATGGGAGGCTCCTCGCCCCTCACCTCCCAGATCTCCTGGGCGGCGTACATCGTGGCCGCGCGAATGACCTCGAGGGGATGAAGGCCTACCTCCCGGAGCAGTTCGAGTTCCTCGATGTACCCGAAGCCGTAGTTCTTGTAGATGAAGCCGGCGTCCGCCCCGGCGGTGATCCGTCCGCCGGCACGGTGGAAGTCGGCGAGAAAGTCCATCCACTTCCGGTAGAAGGCCCGCCACTCCGCCTCTTCCTCCGTACCCCAGTAGAACCAGTACGAACCGTGGGCCCGCCGGTTCGGCCGGTAGAAGTCCCACATGGACGGCAGGGTGTAGCGGTCATGCCACTCCGCAGCCCTGGACCGCATGACGTCGCGGTTCGCCTCGTAGATCGTCATGGTCGGGTTGATGAAGAACCCGCCATCCACGAGCTCCCGCACGAGTTCGTTCCACGGCTCGCTTCCCCGGTCGTGACTCAGGCGCCAGAGCTGGGCGACCTCGGCGAACCGGTGCTGCTCGTCCTGGTAGTTGTAGTCCAGCCGGTAGGGCTGGGACTGGTGGTCCTTGAGCAGGCTCTCGAAGAGGCCATAGAAGTGGGTCATGCCGGTGAGGCCGGCCCGGGCCGCATCCCGGACGTTCATCTGGGCAACGCGCGGCTGGGACAGGTGCGCGGTGGTGCCCATGCCCAGCTCGTTGGCCTCCTCGACGATGGCGGAGAAGAGATGCGGCTCCATGGCCTGGGTGTGGAACTTGATGCCGTCCACGCCCCTGGAGTGCGCCCACCGAACCCACTCCCGTCCCTTCTCGGGGGTGTCGATGCGCCCCTCGTCCCAGCCGCTCCCGGGGCGCTGGAAGTTCACGATCCGGGGCGCAACGATCTCGTTCGCCGCACTTCGGGCCTGTTCGGCCAGGGACAGGTCGAAACCGGTGAGCCCCACCCCCCGCACCGTCGTGATGCCGTGGGCCAGCCAGAGCTTGTAGGCGTACGAGAGTTCCGGATTCTTCGGAGCGCCGCCGGCGTGGGCGTGGTTGTCGATGAAGCCCGGAAGCACGTACATGCCGTGGGCGTCGATCTCGCGGTCGGCTCCGCCGGGGCGGCTTCCCTCGTTGATGGGGACCCCGGGGTAGCCCACGGTCTGCACCGAGACGATCCGGTTCCCCTCGATGACGATGTCGGTCGGCCCTCCCGGCGGCGCGCCCGTGCCGTCGATGACCGTGGCCCCCCGGATGATCAGGCGCTCGTGGGGGCCGTCGCCCTCTCCTGCCTGGCGGTCGGGAGCAGGGATCGTCTGGGCGGAGGTGCCCTGGGCGAACCCGAAGGTGGCCGTGGCGGCAAGGAGTGCCAGCATGAATCTGCGCATGGTCTGGTCCGAGGCGTTGAGAATCCGGAAGGTGCGAAGTGCTGCGCGAGATTGGGGGCAACAACCCGTGGAGCGCAACCCGGGCGATCCTCGCAATCGGCCCGCGACCGGCCCGCGACCGGCCCCGACCGGCCGCAACCTTTCTCAACCCCCGGGGCGGCTGTCTTTCGGTCACATGGCGTTCACATGCGGCGGTAGGAGGGGCCGCTGCCGCCCTCGCGGGGGGTCCAGCGCGGTCCGACCACGTCGGTGGCCTTGCAGTCCACACAGTTCGGGGCGTTCACGACCAGGCGGTCCCCATCGCGCTCGTAGACGCCGGCGGGACACATGCAGGCGAGGAACTCGGCCATGGCGGGGGAGACGTCCTCCCCGACCAGCAGGTGCGACGGGATGTCGTCCCGGGTCGCGTTCCCGGACTTGTAGACCGCGTCCAGCTTGGAGAAGGTGAGCTTTCCGTCGGGAACAAAGGGGCGCTCCGGCGCCGGGCCCAGCTCCCGGTGCTCGGCGGCGTCCTCCTCGACGGCGATCCGCTTTCCGGGAAAGCGCCCCCCGGTGAGCGTCATGATCCCGGCCCGCGCACCGCCCGAGACGAACCCCGACTTGAAGGCGAGGCGCATGTTCCGGGTCTTCTTCATGTCGGAGGCGATGAACGACGCATCCACGGCCTCCGTGTAGGAGCGCAGTGCCGATTCCGAGGTGTCGTCGGTCTTGAGCGCGCTGAAGATGGTGCGGGCTGCGAGAATCCCGGAGTGGACCGCGTAGTGGATTCCCTTGAGCGAAGGAACGTCAACGTATCCCGCCGAGTCCCCGACGACGAGGCATCCGTCGCCGTGCCGTCGGTCGGCCAGGGAGTAGAACCCCCCTTCCGGAATGGTCTTGGCGCCCCACTCCACCATCTCGCCGCCCTCGAGGATCTCGCGGAAGAGCGGATGCAGCTTCATGCGCTGCAGGAGTTCGTGCACGTCGAGGCGGGCATCCGGGTAGTCGAGGCCCACCACGAGGCCCAGGGAGACGAGGTTGTCTTCCATCGGATACATCCAGGAACCCCCGAAGGCGCTCCCCGGGAGGGGCCAGCCGAGGGTATGGATGATCCGGTCCAGCGGCTGCTTCGTCTCCCAGAGTTCCTTGACTCCGAGGGCGTAGATCTGGGGATTCGCCGAC
Source organism: Gemmatimonadales bacterium (assembly GCA_007692665.1). Lineage (GTDB taxonomy): Bacteria > Gemmatimonadota > Gemmatimonadetes > Longimicrobiales > Gaopeijiaceae > SKNW01. The sequence goes on from REBP01000074.1 coordinate 30,234, forward strand.
GTCGTGCCCTGCCACTGGTTCCACCCCTGGGTCAGGAGCCCCCGGGTCCCCTCGGACAGGACGGTGACCCGTGCGGTCAGGTCCATGGCGGGTTCGTGGCCGGCGCCGGGCTCACCGTCGCGCCCGAGCCCCGCCGGCGTGGTCCGCACGCCCACCACCCGCTTCTCCTCGGCAAGGAGGCTCGAAACGGGGAAGCCCGGGAAGACGTTCACCCCCGCTTCCTCGGCCCGCTCTCCCATCCAGCGCACCACCTCGGACAGGGAGGCGATCCAGTTCCCGTGGTTCCGCATGCTCGGCGGGGTGGGGATCCGGGTGGACCCGTTTTCCCGGAGGAAGTAGACCCCCTCCTTCGAGACGGGACGCCGGAAGGGAAAATCCTCCAGGGCGACATCGGGAAAGAGCTCCTGGAACGGCCCGGGATTGAGGACCGCCCCGGAGAGGCTGTGCTCCCCAAGGGCGGCGGCCTTCTCCAGGACGCCGATCTCGATGTCGCCGATCCCGCCCCCCGACTCGTTGTCGGCGGCGACAAGGCGTGCCAGCTCGATGGCCCCCGCGAGCCCCGCCGGACCCCCACCGACGAAGAGCACGTCCATGGGAACGGCCTCGTCGTCGGGCGCCTCGTGCAGGATCACCCGCTCCCGGGGCAGGTCGGGCTGTTCCGAGAGGGGATGGATGCGACCGGTGGGGGCGGAGCCGCCCGCCACGGCGGGGGGGTTGCTGCTCGGGGTATCGCTCATGGGAGAAAGCTCCTCGGGAATCGTCGGATGCCGTCGGGATGTCCGCTCGCGTGCCGGTGAAAGTGCCCACCGGGGAACCCCCGGAGGAGAGGACGGTATCCCGCACTCCCTCGGGCCGCGAGCCCTTCGATTCTAGCGGTTCGCCCCAAACCCGTCACCCCGGTTCACCGGCTGGAGACCCCATGAGCGAAGCCCGTCCGACCACCCTTGGCGCCCTCCGGGCCTCGGAATGGAGACCCCGCTCCGTCAAGGCCGAGATGCGTTCCAACCTGGTCCGGAAGCTGAGGGCCGGCGAGACCCTCTTTCCCGGAATCCAGGGATACGAGGAGACCGTGGTCCCCCAGATCGTGAACGCCATCCTCGCCCGGCAGGACTTCATCCTCCTGGGGCTGAGGGGCCAGGCCAAGACCCGGATTCTCCGGCAGCTCACCTCCCTCCTCGACGACGAGATTCCCATCATCGCCGGGAGCGAGGTCAACGACGACCCCTTTCATCCGCTTTCCAAGGATGGCCGACTCCAGGTCGAGGAAAACGGCGACGCAACGCCCATCGAATGGATTCCCCGGGAGCGGCGGTACGTGGAGAAGCTTGCCACCCCCGACGTGACCATCGCGGACATCATCGGAGACGTGGACCCGATCCGGGCCGCCCGCGGGGGTCACACGCTGTCGGACGAACTCACGATCCACTACGGCCTTCTCCCCCGCGCGAATCGTGGCATCTTCGCCATCAACGAGCTCCCCGACCTGGCCGGGAAGATCCAGGTGGGGCTCTTCAACATCCTCCAGGAGGGGGATGTCCAGATCAAGGGCTTTCCGATCCGGCTGTCGCTGGACGTCTTCCTGGTCTTCACCGCGAACCCGGAGGACTACACGGCCCGGGGAAAGATCATCACCCCGCTCAAGGACAGGATCGGGGCCGAGATCCGGACCCACTACCCCGCCACGGTCGAGACCGGCATGTCCATCACTTCGGCAGAGGCCTGGACCGATCGGGATTCGGTCCCGGTCGACATGCCTGACTTCGTCGCGGAAACGGTGGAGCGCGTGGCCTTTCTCGCCCGGGGCGACAAGCGCGTGGACTCTCGCTCGGGCGTGAGCCAGCGCATGCCGATCTCGGTTCTCGAGGGGATCGTGTCCAACGCCGAGAGGCGGGCGTTCCGGCTGGACGAACCCCGGGTCGTTCCCCGTGTCGGCGACCTCTACGCCGCGCTCCCGATGATCACCGGAAAGATGGAACTCGAGTACGAGGGTGAGCTCCAGGGCGCGGACCGGATCGCCCGCGAGCTGGTGGCCCGCGCGGCCGCCGAGACCTTCGAGGCGCGGGCGGGCGGTGTCGACGTGGACGATGTCATCGAGTACTTCGAGCAGGGAGGGGCCCTCCAGGTGTCCGACGACGCCAGCGCCGAAGCCTGCGTCAAGGGATTCCGCGTCGTTCCGGGGCTGCTGGAGGCGGTGGAGTCGACGGGCCTCGCCTCTCCCTCCGTGGGCGACGGCATCCGGGCCGCCGCCTGTGAACTGGTGCTCGAGGCCCTTGTCGCCAGGAAGAGGATCTCCCGCTCCGACCAGGGGCGCTACATCCGATCGCCCCACGAAGGCCCGGGCCCGGGCGGAGCCGGGGGAGGCAAGGGAGGGGCCATGGGTCAGGGGTTCAAGGGATTCGACCCCACCGATTTCTGACGGTCCGAATCCCCCACGCCGGCCCCCACGGCGAGCACGGGAACGACGGCCCCCCGAATGATCTTGTCGCCCACACTTCCGAACATGGTGCGCCCCAGTCCCGAGCGTCCCTGGGTCGACAGGGCAATGACGTCCACCCCGTTCACACGGGCGGCTTCGAGCACCCCCTCGGCAGCACTCGATGCTTCCACGACCCGGAGCTCGGGGGGAGGGCCGTTTGTGCCTCCGGCCTCCAGCCTGGCCGCCACCTCCTCGAGGTATTCTCGGGCCGCATCCCGCTGGAGCCGGTGCCCGTCGCCCTCGACCCGCACCGACGGGATGCCGTAGAGGGATCCCACCTCCAGCGGCGACGGCACCACGCGAACCAGCACGAGGCTGGAGTCGTTCTCCTCCCGGAGCCACCGTGCATGCGGGAGGACCGCTTCCGAGGCGGGGGAGCCGTCCAGGGGGACGAGGACCTTTCGGAAGCGGGGCTGGGCAGTCTCGCGGTCCGACGTATCGTCCCACGGCCGAACCAGAAGTACCGGGGTCTCTCCGCGACGGAGCAGGGCGTCGGCGACGCTTCCGAGCCACCACCGGCGGAACCCGCCGGCTCCGTGGGTCGTGAGAACCAGCAGATCTGCCTCGTGTTCCCGGGCGCACTCCAGGATCGCTTCCACGGTCCTCCCCTCACGGACCTCCGCGTGGGCGGTCACTCCGCCCTTCCGCAGTCCGGCAGCCAGCTCCCCGAGAGCGGACGAAGCTGCCTCCCGTACCTGGGTCCGCCAGGCCAGGTCCTCTTCGGGGGTCTTGAAGTCCACGTCGGGCGCGGGCCGGATCACGTGCACCAGGTGGAGCTTCGCCCCCGCCCCCAGCGCGAGCCGGGCAGCCAGGGGAAGGGCTTCTTCCGCAAAGGAAGACCCGTCGAGAGGGAGGACGATGGAACGATACATATGGATCTCCGTCACCGGGATTGGGATTCGCGAGCCGACGCCCTTTCCCGGCTCTGCAAGGACGCTGCCACGCCGAACCCCCGCTCCCCGGTCCCAGGGACTGCCCCTCGGGACGCTACTGCCCAAATCCATCCCCCGTGAGGGGACGATTCGTCCCGGGGGTCGCTCCGACGGGCGAATCGCCATCCCCGGCGGGCGGCCGTCGTCAGGCGTCCTCGGGCGTCCTGGACAGCAGGACCGGGCAGGGAGCGCCCCGAACGACCTTGTCGGCAACGCTCCCCAGCAGGAGACGGGCGGCTCCCCCTCGTCCACTGGTGGACATGGCGATGAGTCCCGCACCCAGCGATTCGCTCGCCCTCAGGATCGCCACGGCGGGCTGGCCCCCGGTGACGACCTCGGGTTCCGCCACGAAGCCGGACGCTTCCACGCGTCCCCTGAAACGGTCCAGGTACTCGGCAGAAGCCCGCCGGACCATCTCGTGGTCCTGGGCCTCCCGGACGGTGTGGGGAAGATAGGGCGATCCACCGGCCACGAAGGGCGCCACGATGCGCAGAAGGTGCGCCGTCGCGCCCTCGGCGAGGAGGGGCGGAAGCGAATCGAAGGCCCGCTCTGCCGCCTCCGACCCGTCGAGGGGGATCACCACCCGGGAGAACGGCCCGGGGCGGGCCGAGAGGTCGATGGGTGGGCGATCCTCGGGCTCGGTCTCGGCCAGTGCGTCCGGCGGGCGCACGAGAAGGACGGGGCAGGGGCTTCTCCGGATGACCCCGTCCGCCGTGCTCCCGAGCCACGCGCGCTGAAGTGGCCCCCGCCCGTGGGTGGTCATGATCACGAGGTCCGCCTCCACCTCGGCGACACGGCGGACGATGGACCGGGCCGCGTTCCCCGGTGAGATGACATCCCGAACCAGCGCGCCCTCATACCCGGCGACCCGGATCCGATCCGCCACCTCATCCAGGTAGGCGCGCGCCCGGACCTCGCCGCGGTCCCCGGAGTCGTCCCCCGTGACCGCCGCGTCGCGGCCCCCCGCGGACTGGACGACGGGCACGGCGATGGTGATCAGTTCCAGCGAGCCCCCCGTCCGCTCGGCCACCGAAAGCGCCAGGGGAAGGGCCCGCTCTCCGAAGCGGGATCCGTCGAGGGGAACGACGATGCGGTAGGGCACAGGCAGGTCTCCGGTACGGGTGCCGGCAGGGAGAGCGGCCAGGGGAAGGCTGGTGCCGAGTCTCCCCCTGCCGGGGTCGAAGGGAAAACTACGCCACCGCTTCCGGTTCCGCACCCCCGAGGATCCGCTGCTGCGCCCGGGGGATGGGCAACTCCCCCAGGACCCCGAAGGCCACCCACCGCAGGGGCGGCGGCAGCTCCTGCCCGGGAGAAAGGATGTCCGTACCGGCAGGACGCCGGAAACGCACCGGCCGATACGTCACGCGCAGGTGCGTGAACACGTGATCCACCGCCGGCAGCACCTCGTCCAGGGTCGGCATCCCTCCCGCGCCCGGGCAGAGCCGGCCGGCAAGCGCCCTGGCGGCCTCCCGGAATCCACCTTCCCCCGCGGGGTGCGGGGCGCCCCCGGAACCCACTTCCACTCCCGGGCACTCCCACATCCCGCCGAGAAGCCCGTCGTCCGGGCGCCGGCGGAGCAGAACCTCCCACCCGGAGTCGCCGGGGCGCACCACCACGGCCACCGCCTCCACCATCCGGGGCACGGTCTTCCGGGCCGGCGGACGGGGCCGGGACTCCTGGGTGCCGGCCGCCCGCGCCGCGCACCACTCTGCCACAGGGCACCGGTCGCACCGGGGGGACCTGGGCGTGCACACCGTCGCCCCCAGCTCCATGAGCGCCTGGTTGAAGTCGCCGGGACGCTCCGGCGGCACGAGGGCCCCCACCTCCCGGGCCAGGAGCGCGGCCCCCGGCGCCGGGTCGTCCAGGAGCCTGGCCATGACGCGGCGTACATTTCCGTCCACCGCGGGAACGGCCTCGCCGAACGCGATGGAAGCCACCGCCCCCGCGGTGTAGGGACCGACCCCCGGGAGCGTACCCAGCGCCTTCGCATCCCCGGGAAGCGCCCCACCCCACTCCGCCTCGACCTCGCGCGCGGCGAGCTGGAGGTTCCGGGCCCGCCGGTAGTAGCCGAGCCCCTGCCAGTACCGGAGCACCTCCTCGGTGTCGGCGGCGGCAAGGGTCGCGGCATCCGGGAACCGCTCGATCCACTTCCGGTAGTAGGGCACCACCGTCTCCACCCGGGTCTGCTGCAGCATGATCTCGGAGACCAGGATCAGGTACGGGTCCGAGGTGCGGCGCCATGGCAGATCGCGCCCGCGATCGTCGAAGAAATCCAGGAGTGCCGCCCGGAAGCGTGCCACCTCGGCCGCACCCCTGGGGAAGTCGGGTGTATTCATGACACCCAAGATACGCCCAGTGCCACCCTCGGACACGCCTTCCTCCCACGCGGGGCTCCTCCATGCGCACCACCTACACCAAGTACCGGGGCAGCTTTCTCGATGCCCTGAACCTGGAGTCGCTGCTCGAGCACCTGTCGGATTTCCTGCTGGACGGCGGGTTCGCCGGGGGTCCCCACTATCACCCCTGGTGGGGATGGTCGGGAGACGACGACACGAACTCCACCGATTCGCTGAAGGAGGCTCTCCTCCGGGCACTCCTCGAGACCGGGCAGCTCACCCCCGAAATGCTGGATGAACTGCGCGGGGAGGGTGAGGGGGATGCGGATCTGCGGGCGGCTATCGCCCAGATGCTCGACGACCTGATCGAGCGGCTCGAGGCGGAAGGTTTCCTGACCACGGATCCGGGCCCGGGGGGCCCGGGCACCCCGCTCGATCCCGAGGGGAAGGGCGGCAAGATCGACGAGGCGCGGGAGGCGGCCAGGAGCGTGGACTTCAACCTGACCCGGAAGGGGATGGACTTCCTGGGCTACCGGGCGCTCCGCGGGCTCCTGGGGGCCATGGGGCAGGGGAGCGCCGGGTCCCACGACACACCGGCCCTCTCCACGGGGGTGGAGGCCGGGGCGGCGAGCCGTCCGTACGAGTTCGGCGACACCATGAACCTGGACCTGCCGGGCACGCTGAAGCGGGCCATGGCGCGGGCAGCGGCCGAGGGCAAGACCGGCATGCCCACGCTGCCGCTGGAGCTGGACTACGGCGACCTGATGGTGAACCAGGCCGAATTCCGGTCCTCGTGCGCCACCGTGCTCATGCTCGACATCTCCCACTCCATGGTGCTCTACGGCGAGGACCGCTTTTCGCCGGCCAAGCGGGTGGCGCTGGCGCTCTCGCACCTGATCCGGACCCAGTACCCGGGGGACACCCTCCGGGTGGTGACCTTCGGGGACCGGGCGCAGGAGATCCCCCTCTCCCGGCTGGGGAAGGCGCAGGTGGGGCCCTTCCACACCAACACCGCCGAAGGTCTCGAGGTGGCGCGGCGCATCCTCCTCTCCGAGGGGAAGGAGATGCGGCAGATCATCATGGTCACCGACGGGAAGCCCTCGGCCATGACGCTCCCCGACGGCCGGGTCTACACGAACTCGGGCGGGCTCGACCCCAGGATCCTCCAGGCCACCTACCGGGAGGTGGCGGCGTGCCGGAAGTCCGGGATCCTCATCAACACCTTCATGCTGGCGGAGGACCCGTACCTGGTGCAGTTCGTCGCGAAGGTCTCGGAGATCGCCCGGGGGAAGGCCTACTTCACCAGCACGCTGACGCTGGGGCAGTACATCATGATGGACTTCCTCAAGGGGAAGCGGAGGCGCGTCGGTTGAGCGCGGGAGAGGCGAAGGCCGGCCGGGAGGGCGGCCGGGAGGGCGGCCCGGAGGCCACGGGCGTCCAGTACCGGGTGGTGGACGCCTTCACCGACCGGCCCTTCGCGGGGAATCCGGCGGCGGTGGTCCTGGACGCGGATGGCTTCCCGGACGAGCTCTTCCAGTCCGTCGCCACCGAGATGAACCTGTCCGAGACGGCGTTTCCCCATGCGGCGGGACTGGACGGCGTCCGCGTCCTCCGGTGGTTCACGCCGACGACGGAAGTGTCCCTCTGCGGGCACGCCACGCTGGCCGCGGCCCACGCCCTCCTCGAGGCAGGGGCAGCGCCGCCCCTGCGCTTCCTCTCCCGATCCGGGCCGCTCAACGTGGAACGGGATGAAGACGGACGGCTGAGACTGGATTTTCCTGCCGATCCGCCCGCGGAGGGACCTCCCCCCCACGGCCTCCTCGACGCGCTGGGGGTGCCGGAGGGCACCCGGGTCCGGTTCGCCGCAGGCACCCGGTGCTCGCTCCTGGAGCTCGTGGAGCAGGATGCCGCCTTCCTGGCATCCCTTGACCCGGACATGCGCGCCCTTGGCCGGGTCGACCTCCCGGACGGGGTCATGGGCGTCTCGGTCACCACACGGCTGGGACTTCCCGCCCCTCTGGACTTCGCCTCGAGGTTCTTCGGGCCCTGGGTGGGCGTGGACGAGGATCCGGTGACCGGAATGGCGCACTGCCTGCTCGGTCCCTGGTGGGCGGCGCGCCTGGGGCGAGAGCCGGACGGGGCGGGACTCGAGGCCCTCCAGGGCGGGGTGCGGCAGGGTCGGCTGAGGGTCGAGATGCGTGGGGCCCGGGTTCACCTGGTGGGGCAGGCCGTCACGGTGGCCGAGGGGGTGCTTCGGGTCGGACGTGGCCAGGGGGTCAGAAGCGCGCCACCAGCGTGATCTGGATCTGGCCGTCGCGATTCGTCTCGGCTCCTCGCTCCTGCGCGCCTGAATCGAAGTCGGTGATGACGGTAAGGCGGAGGGCCACGACCTCGGTCAGGCTGTACGAGAACGCGTTCCGGGTGGAAAGCGTGTAATTCCCGAACGAATCGAAGACCGGCCGGTACGAGTTGTTCGAATCCAGCGTGAACCGATTGTCGAGGTAGGCACGCCGGATCCTGAGGTTCGACGACCATCGGGCCAGTCCGACGTCCTCTTCGGTGCCCCGCCCGCCCTCCCGGGCATACGTCCGTTCCGCGAGGATGGAGGCGGAAAGGTCGACCCGGTTGCGCCGATCCCGATCCCAGCTCACCCGAAAGCCGGCTCCCGCGTTGTACCGGAGCGCGATGCGGCGTTCGAAGGCCGATTCCATGCGTCCGGACACGAAGGGCCGGTAGCGTTCGGTGGGGCGAAAGTCCAGGGATGCGCTGGCGGCCCAGTTCCGCCGGTTCACCTCGCGGATGCCGTCCCGGTCCGTGGCCTCTCCGTAGGCGAAGCGGAATTCCGAGGCTGATTCGAAGAGGGAATCGGCCCGTTCCACCAGGACGCGGGAACTCACCTGCGTCTGCTCCCGGTTTCCGAAGAAGAAGTTGCCACCCAGTTCTCCCTCGGCCTTCCAGTCCCGGTCCTGGCTCTGGGCAACGGCGGCGTCGCCCCCGGCGGTCAGCCCGGCCGCGAACACGAGGGCCGACACCAGGGCGCGCCAGGGCCCCGATCCTCCCCGGCGTGGCGATGTCACGGCCCCGTCTCGCCGGTGGGAAGAGCCTCCGGGTCCTCGCGCCAGCTCCGGTACTCGTACGAAGTCCACCGGAAGAACACCACCGTGATGGCGATCCAGAAGACCAGCATCCCCGGAATCCACATGATCAGGCCGCCGAGCCGCTGGTCATCGAGGGGAGAGAGCGCCGTGATGCGGGGGGCTGCAGCGTACCAGGTGTAGAGCACTTCGTTGGACAGCGTGATCAGGGCCGACACCACGGTGCCGGGAATCCCGAACAGGAAGATCCACGCCATGAGGAAGGGCCCGGTGGGAATCCGGACGAGCTCCCGAACCGGCGACATGATGGGCCACCACATCATGACGGCCACGACCATGAAACTCAGGTGCTGGACGATGTGAACCGTGTGGTCCATCAGCGCCATGTTGTACCAGTGCGGGAAGTGCCAGAAGATGAACACCACGTTGTAGGCGACGTACGCGATGACCGGGTGGGTCAGGAACCGACCCACGGCCAGCACAGGGCGGTACTGGAGCGCCTTCCGGATCAGTTCGGGGGGCAGGCCCCAGATCAGGAGGGGGGGCATGAGCAGCATCAGGAGAAGATGCTGGACCATGTGGGCCGTGAAGAGGTAGCCGTCGGCCCATTCGTGGAGTGGGCCGTTCAGCGAGAAGAAGATGACGAGGACGGCCGCGGTCCAGGATGCTGCCCGGCGGAAGCCGGGGCGCACGTCGTCCGACCAGCCCAGCCGGCGCCGCGCGGGCCCGGTGGCCAGCCAGTACACGCCCAGGAGGTAGACGCACCCGATCAGGATGCTGGGGAAAACCTCGAATCCGTGGAAATCCATGGTGTGCAGCCCTCGGGTGACTGCCGTCGGGGCCGGGGAGGTCGCCGCCGACTCCCGGCCCCGTCATTTCCGACCCGGCTAGTGGAACCGGGGAAGGACCTGGTAGAGCACGATGAGGGCACTGACCATGAACACCGCCAGGACGACCCCGGACATGAAGAGCCAGGTAAGGGCCCGGTGGTCCATCTTCAGGTGCATGAAGTACATGACCACGAGGATGAGTTTCGCCGTCGACAGGATGATGAGGATCGGGACCTCTACGGCCTCGAACGCCTCGATGAGGTAGACCGCGACCTCGACGAAGGTGAGCACGGCCAGGATCACGCCGATCCAGACGTACATGGCCACCGAGCCCTGTTTCTCGCCGTGTGCGACGTCGGGCTTGGAATCCGTGACTCGGGTAGACTCGCTCATGGGGGCGTCCTTACGGAATCAGGTACACGAGGGTGAAGATCACGATCCAGATGATGTCCACGAAGTGCCAGTAGAGCCCGGCGACCTCGACCTGGTCCGACTTCGAGGGGGGGATCTTTCCCTGGTGGATGCGCCAGGCCAGGATCGCCATCCAGATCATGCCCACGGCCACGTGGGCCTTGTGCGTCCCGGTGAGCACGTAATAAGAGGAGCCGAAGGTACTCGACCCCAGCGTCAGCCCGTACCCGATGTACTTGAGGTAGCTCTGGAACTCGAGGTACAGGAACGCGCCGCCCATGGCGATGACCGCGAAGAGCCACCCGATGGCCACGTTCCTCTTCGCCTCGTGCACGTAGTGCAGCGCGAGCACCATGGCCAGCGACGAGAAGAGGAGGATCGTGGTCGACAGCGTCGTGTGCAGGATGTCGAACAGGTCCGCCGGGTAGGGGCCGACGATGGCCGACCCCTTGTACACCATGTAGGTGGAGATCAGGGTCCCGAAGAAGAGGCACTCCGACGCGAGGAAGGTCCAGAATCCCAGCTTGAAGTTGGAGATGCCCGTGTTCGTGGCGTGGGCGTCATGGGACGCGTGCGCGTCGGGCGAATCGTGCACGGCGGCGGTGTGGGCCATGATCAGTGCCCCTCCGGGAAGGCGGGCTCGAAGGCCCACATCAGGACGCAGAAGAAGACCGGAACGATCCCGAGAACGATGACCCACCAGATGCCGGTCATGACGAGAGCCCAGGCCAGCGTGATCGCGAAGGCGAGCAGGATGGGCCAGTAGGAGGGAACCGGCATGACGGGCTCTTCTGCCGGGTCCGGCATGGTCACGGCCAGGACCTCTTCCCGCTCACCGGCGTTCCACAGCGGCTCGCGGCTCCGGACCACGGGAATCTCGGGGAAATTGTAGTGATGGGGCGGCGAGGGGATCGACCACTCCAGCGTCGCCGCGTTCCAGGGGTTCGGTCCGGCCGGCGCACCCCTCCTTGCGCTCCTGTAGATGTTCCAGGCCATGATCAGGGCGGAAATCCCGAAGATGAACGCGCCCACGGTGGAGAGCTGGTTGTAGAGGTCGACGTTCAGTTCGGCCGAGTAGGTGTAGATGCGGCGCGGCATTCCGAACAGCCCCGAGAAGTGCATGGGGAAGAAGGTCAGGTTGAACCCGACCATCGTGGTCCAGAAATGCCACTTGCCGAGCGTCTCGTCGAGGAATTTCCCCGTGACCTTGGGAAACCAGTAGTAGAGCCCGGCCCAGAGCCCCATCATGGCGCCACCCACGATGACGTAGTGGAAGTGCGCCACCACGAAGTAGGAGTCATGCTGCTGCAGGTTCACCGGGGCGGAGGCGTGCATGATGCCGGAGAGCCCGCCCACGGTGAAGACCGCCAGGAGACCCACCGAGAAGAGCATGGCCGTGGTGAATTGCACGCTCCCCCCCCACATCGTCGCGATCCAGTTGAAGATCTTGACCCCGGTGGGGATGGCGATGATCATCGTCGCGGCCACGAAGAACGAGTCGGCGATGGGGCCGAGTCCCACGGTGAACATGTGGTGGCTCCAGACCCCCCAGCCGATGAAGCCGATGAGGATCCCGGCATAGACCACGATGGGATACCCGAAGAGCGGCTTCCTCGAGAACGTGGGGATCACGTCCGAGATCACCCCGAAGGCCGGGAGGATCAGGATGTAGACCTCGGGGTGTCCGAAGATCCAGAAGAGATGCTGCCAGAGCACCGGGTCGCCGCCCATGGCCGGTTCGAAGAAGACCGATCCGAAGGTGCGGTCGAAGCCCAGGAAGATCAGGGCCACGGCGATGACCGGAATCGCGGTGATGAGCAGGAAGCTCGTCACGAAGGTCATCCAGGTGAACAGCGGCATCCGCATCATCTTCATGCCGGGCGCGCGCATGTTCACGATGGTGGTGATGAAGTTCACACCACCGGCAATGGACGCGATGCCGATGATCGAGAGCCCGATGAACCAGAAGTCCGTGTTGAGCCCGGGAGAGTAGGCCGAGGAGGTGAGGGTGGAGTACCCGACCCAGCTCGCGTGCGGTGCCTGGCCGATGAACCAGCCCAGGTTGATGTAGATCCCGCCGAACAGGAAGATCCAGTACGACAGGGCGTTCAGCCGCGGGAAGGCCACGTCCCGCGCCCCGATCTGGAGGGGCACGACGTAGTTGAAGAATGCCACCGCCATGGGCATGGCCACGAGGAAGACCATCGTGGTGCCATGCATCGTGAAGAGCTGGTTGTAGAGCTCCGGCGAGATCAGCGACTGCTCGGGGTTCCACAGCTGCATCCGGATGATCAGTGCCTCGACCCCGCCCACGAAGAAGAAGAACGTGGCCGTGATGAAGTACATGATGGCGATCCGCTTGTGATCGACCGTCGTGATCCAGCTCCAGAGCCCCGTGGGCTCGTCGTGCGTCGAATGACCCGCGTGGGCCTGATCGATGGTTGCCGTCGACATCGAGCTTGATTCCTGGCTGCGGGTTACCTGAGGCTCAGCAGGTAGGCGGATACCGCCCGCACCTGCTCATCGTCGAGGCCGGTGGCCGGCCAGAAGAAGGGGGAGCCGGCCACGATGCGGGACTCCATGTTGTAGCCGGTGCCCGGCATGTTCACCCCGGGCTTGAACCTCTCGGGGTCGATGATCCATGCCGCCAGGTTCTCCGGCGTGTTCTCCATGATCCCGGCCGCGAGGGACGTCCGGAGCCCGAACAGCGTGAGGTTGGGCCCGATATCACCCTGGGCCGCCGTCCCCGTGATGGCATGACAGGCACCGCATGCGGCCTGGTTCAGGAAGATGTCCCGCCCGGTGGCCACCAGGTCGTCGTCAGCCGCATCACCGGCCTGCGCCGTGGCCATGCCGGACTCGACCTCGTCGTCGCGGGGGCCCACGGCGGTTCCGGCTTCCGGATCGGCGCCCTCGATGACGCCCGGGTCCCCGGGGATCGCGGCGCCGCTCGAGTCGAACCACCCCGCGACCCAGGCGTCGAAGTCGCCTTCCGTCACCACGTTCACCCGCATGCTCATGAACGCATGCGACTCACCGCAGAATTCGGCGCACTGCCCCATGTACAGTCCCGGCTCGTTGGGAGTGAAATAAAGCCAGTTGTACCGGGGATCCTGGCCTTCCCGAACAGCACGCACCGGGTTCACGTCGCGCTTCCCTCCCAGGAGGGGCACCCAGAAGGAGTGGATGACGTCCACAGAGCCGAGGCGCAGGCTCACCGGTCGATCGACGGGCAGCCAGAGCTCGTTCGCGGTGGTGACCCCCTGTTCCGGATAGTGGAATTCCCACCAGAAGCGGTGACCCGTCACCTCGACGACGATGGGGTCCCCCTCCAGCGGACGCTGGGTTGCAAACACGGCCTGGATCGTGGGAATCGCGATGGCCACCACGATGAGTGCCGGCCCCACCGTCCACCCGATCTCGAGACCCAGGTGACCCCGGATCTGTTTCGGTTTCGGATCGTCCGGCCGAGCCCGGAACTTCACGAGCGTCCAGCTCAGTGCGATCCAGACCACGGCGAGGATCAGCATGGTCCACCAGAAGATGCTCACGTAGAGACCGTGAATGATCTCGGCGAAGTCGCTTCGGGGGTCGATGGTGGACTGGGGGTACTCGACGCCGCAGCCGGTGGCCAGGGCGAGGAGCAGGATCGGGAGGAGCGCCCGGAGAGGGGCGCCGACTCGGGGCCTCACTCCTGACTTCCAGTTCGGGAGCACGCGCATGATTTCAGACCCTGGCGTGGTCGTTGCGAGCAGCCCCCCCTCGACCCTGGCTTCTCTCGAAGGTCGGGGGGAGATCCGCTCAGGAAAATGCGTCGAGAGGGATCGCCTCGTCGATGAGCATCACCGGGATGTCATCGCGAATCGGGTAGAGAAGAAGACCGTCTTCCCGGACAAGAGCCGCATCAAGGGCGCCTCGCACCGGGGTCCCCTCCCTGTTCAGCAGGGTACCTTCCGAAATCGCCCTGTTCACCTTCGCAAGGAGATCGGCGTCGGCGAGTCGCACCGGCGTCCTGGTTTCCGGGCAGACGAGGATATCGAGAAGTTCGGAGTTGACCATCTAAAATCCCCAGGGCGGTGTCAACCAGGGGTTGACAGTTCTTGCCGAAGCCCCCCACTTGGCAGCACCTTCGGCGAGTCATTCGAGGGGCCTTCCGTTTCCGCACAAAGGCGGCGCAATCTAGCATCTTTCGCCCGCAGATGCGAGATCCCGCTTCCTCTCACGACCCGGTCCGCCGCCATGCTCCCCTCACGCCGCAGACTGCCCTCCCCCCCCATCTCCCCCGGGATCCTCGGGCCCGTCCTGCCGGCCCTGCTGGCCCTGCTGAGCGGCTGCGGGGCCGATCTGAACGGCGAGGGATCCCCGGCCACCTCTCCCGGCGACGGAGCGGCCCGTGAGACCGCCACCCCGGCCGGCACCCGGGATCGCCCCATGCAGGGCATGGCATGGGTCATCATCGCGAACGATACCGTTCACGCCGAGGTCGCCGACACCCCCGAGTCCCGGGAGCGGGGACTCATGTACCGGACCGAGCTCGAGGACGGACAGGGCATGCTCTTCGTCTATTCCTCGATGGCCACCCGGTCGTTCTGGATGAGGAACACCTTCATCCCGCTGGACATTGCCTTCCTCGACGACCGACAGGTCATCGTGGACATCCAGCAGATGGAACCGGAGACCGAAACGCTCCACGAGTCCGGCTCACCGGCCATGTTCGCCCTGGAGGTTCCCGGCGGGTGGTACGCCTCCCGTGGCATCCGGATCGGTGCCCAGGCCCGAATCGTCTTCGGGCGCCGCTGAAGGAGCCGTCCGGCCGCCCCGGAACTCCGGCGAGCCGCGGCGCCTAGCGGGCCGCTGCGGAGGTGCCCAGCAGCGCCGGCCAGACGATCCAGGCCGTGAAGGCCTCGCCGCGAACGCGAGCGCCCACGGCTCCCGTCTCCACCGCCTCGCCCGGCATGACCTGCCCCCACGCCCGGGCCACGATGGCCGCCGCCGCCTGAAGCCCCACACCCTGCCCCCCGCGGGTGGATCCCCCCAGGAAAAGCCGCGACACCTCTCCTTCCGTCTCCTGCTCGATCCAGCTGCCCTGTGCCGCCTCGATGGAATTGGCCACGGCGATTCGGACCGTGGTCGGGGTCACGAGCTCCACGAGGAGACGGACGCGCCCGTCGGAGGTGAACCGGGCTGCGTTGTTGATCATGTTGTAGAGCACACGATCCAGCGCCGCCGCCTCGAGGCAGCGAGCCGCAAGGGCACCTCGCCACGCCGCGTCCACTTCCACGGTCGCCGGCCGGATCCGCCCCGCGCCGTCGTCCTCGACACCGGGAAACTCGAAGCCGTCCCACTTGTCGACCAGTTCGTCCATGCCGTGGGCCTTCTCCTCCCGGTCTCTCCGGTGTCCCTCCGGATCAATCTGCGGAACCAGGCTCCTGACAAGCTTGGCCTGGTCGCGGGCAAGGAGCACGGCCGGCTGGACAAGCTCCTCCGAGGGCACCTCGTCGGCCAGGAGGGTCCCGTACATTCGCAGGGCGAAGAAGGCGCCTCCCCGCAGGTCGTGGAGGGCCCGCCGCAGAACGGGGGATGCGTCCGGGTCACCAAGGGTCACGAGCCCCAGCCGCTCCAGCGCCTCCCGCAGGGGAGACTCGTCGAAGCCCTGGATCCGTCTGGCGAGTTCCGCCCAATCCGGAGAGGGCCTCCCCTCCAGCCAGCGTTCGTAGCAACCGACAAGGGCCCCATAGAGGAGCTGCAGGTCTTCCAGGTCCCGCTGCATGATGGCTCCCGCCGGGATCTCGAGGCCGTCGCCAAACCAGCGCATCGTCGGCGGGGTGGCGAGCGAAGGTTCGGGCAGATCGACGAAAAAGGGCTCGGGATTCATGCAGGCGCAGGGGTTGGTCCTCCGCCTCGCGCCCCCCTGGCTGGAGGACGGCAGACTGCGGACAGGAACTGGATCGGGCATGATGGGTCCAAGATACAATGGTCCCTCCTGAACGACGGTTTCGCAAGGCATCCCTGGGAAGGGGGAGGCAGGCAGCCGCTCTGGTCCGGGAGGGGGCGCCTCGTTATCGTGCGTCATGGGGAATCGGCCGGGTTGGCCGCCCTCCACCAGAGGCCGCCGGCCAGCCTGTGTTCCGACCGTGAACCGCATGTCCGACCCGCCGGGAAGGTGTTCCGGCACGAACCGCCAGTCAGGAGTCCACCATGAGTTTCCGCACCAATCCGGATCGAATCCTCGACTCCATCGACCGGTCCCGGACGCGTGACGACAGTGGACTCGACTTTGTACGGGAAGCGTCCGCCCGGGTTCTGGACACCGAACCGCTCGGCTCCGATGCCACGCAGGCGGAGCGCATCCGGCGGATCTTCGCCGCCGTCGAGAAGGCCTACGTGAGCACCGCCGGCGCTTCCGAAATGCGGCGTCTGGCCGAGAGGTTCCAGACGGTGGGTGACATCAACGGCCTCAAGGCTCGCGGAGACGTGGCCGTGGCCATCCACTGGCTGGACCATGATCGCAGCGATGACATCGGCACCTCTCCCTTCGAGATCCTCCCCGCACGCTTCGAGGCGATCCGGAAGGTCACCCAGTCTTCCCGCCCCGATGCCAACGCCCTCCGAATCCTCCGGGAGGAGCTTCGCGACGGCGTGCTGGCGGCCTACGGAAAGATCGAGCCCCGGGTCCGGGAAGCCGTGCGCGAACGCGCCGATCTCGGTCACGTGGCTGCACACGTGACCCTGGACCTGCGCCCCGGGGGGTGATCGGGCGCCCGGCGGCGGTCGCGCATTCCCCGTCACTCCCGGACCCCGCTGAACCGCCCCGCATCCTCCTCCTCTTCCTGGACGGTGTCGGAATCGGGCCCCCCGACCCCGACGTGAACCCGTTCTGCAGGGCCGACCTCCCGGTTCTCGCGCGGTGCCTGGGGGGCGGAATTCCCACGCTGGACGGTCCGGCGCCCGCCGGATCCCTCGGGAGGGCCTTCCCCCTGGACGCCACCCTGGGCGTGCCCGGACTCCCCCAGAGCGGAACGGGCCAGGTTGCGCTCTTCACCGGCGAGAACGCGCCGCGGCTTTTCGGGAGCCATTTCGGACCCTGGCCTCCGGTTCGCCTCCGGCCCCTGCTGGCCGAGCGAAACCTTCTTCTCCTGGCGAAGCTGGCCGGACATGGCGTGGCGTTCGCCAACGCCTACCCTGCCGGCTGGCCCGGTGCGCTCCCCACCCGCCGCCACGCCGCGCCTCCCCTCGCGGCGAGGGCAGCCGGCGTTCTCTCGAGAGATGTGGAGTCCCTGGCAAGGGGGGAAGCGGTGGCTTCGGAGATCGTGAACGACGGCTGGCGGCGCTACACGGGGCGAACCGATCTCCCCCGGGTCACGCCCCGCGAAGCCGGCGTCACGCTGGCCGGGATTGCACGAGGCTCGCAGCTGACCCTCTTCGCCCACTACCAGACCGACCACGCCGGTCACCGCGGGGGCATGGTCGGCGCCGTTTCGGCGCTCGAGCGCGTCGACGCCTTCCTGGGAGGAATTCTCGACGGGGCGAGGGGCGGTCCCCCGCTCTGGGTGGTGGGATGCAGTGACCACGGCAACATCGAGGACGTTCGGGCCGGACACACCAGGAACCCGGCGCTGGGATTCGTGGTGCGCGCAGGTGGCGCCGACGGGGTCGCCCGGGGCGCCCCGGACTCCCCCGGTTCCCAGGCCTCGAGGGGCCCCCGTGACCCCATGGAGGGGGTCAGGGACCTGACCCGGCTGGCCCCGGCCATTCTGGCGTGCCTCTCCGCGACGCCGTCTGCGGACGTGGTGCCAGGCTGACCCGGCAGGCCATGGAGGCGCCCATGACGGCGTGAGAGCTTGAGGGCCATGAAGACACGCCCCCGCACTCCTCCCTCCGCATCCCCGGTCGAATCCCGTGCCGGTTCCCGCGGCGCCGCCTCGTCCGGGGCTCCGTTCTCCGACGGGAGACCCAGGGGCGGGGGCACCGCGCGGCTCCTTGGAACGCTCCTGGTCGAGGCCGGCGTGCTGACAGCCGACGATCTCGGTCACGCCCTCGTCGCCCAGCAACGCACCGGAGAACGACTCGGTGAACTGGTCGCGCGGCTCGGCCTGGCCTCGGAGGAGGCGGTGGCGGAGTCCCTCGCCCGGCAGCTGGGGCTCGAGTACGCCGCGCCTCCACTCCTCCCGGACCCCGGGGCCGTGGCCCTGGTGCCTTCGGGCCTCGCCCTCCGCCGAAGGATCCTGCCCCTTTCGGTGACGCCGCGGGGTATCCGGGTGGCCATGGTGGACCCCCTGGATCTCACGGCGGTGGACGACCTCCAGTTTCACACCGGGCGGCGGGTTACCGCGGCAGTGGCCCCGGCCTGTGCCCTCAGGGAGGCCATCCGCCTGACCTACGGCCTCCCGCCGGCACCTTCGTCCGAGCGGCGGGAGGCGCCGGAGCCGGACGGGGTCCGGACGGAGGGAGAGCCCACCGCTGCCGAAGAGCTCGGCTCCCTTGCCGCAGACGGACCGGTGGTCCGCCTCGTGGACCAGCTGCTGGGGGATGCGGCGGAGGCGGGTGCAAGCGACCTGCACCTGGAGCCCCGGGGATCGGGGCTCGTGATCCGGGCACGGGTCGACGGCATTCTCCGCATGGTGACCGAAGTCCCGGGCACGGAGCGGGCTTCGGTGCTTTCGAGGATCAAGGTCATGGCGGGAATGGATATCTCGGTGCGCATGCGTCCGCAGGACGGAGGCTTCCGCCTCGTGCGCGGTTCGCGTCACCTGAGTGTTCGGGCCTCGACGCTGCCGGTGGAGGAGGGAGAGAAGGCCGTCCTCCGCATTCTGGATCCGTCCCAGGTTCCGTCGGGGCTCGACGAGCTGGGGCTCTCCCCTGACGACCTGGCCCGGCTCCGCGCCGTGATCCGGATGGGACGGGGGGTCGTCCTCGCGGCGGGGCCCACCGGGAGCGGAAAGAGCTCGACGCTCTTCGGGGCCATGGGGGAGGTGGACCGGAGCCGTCAGAACGTCGTGACCCTGGAGGATCCCATCGAGTACAGGGTGGTCGGCGTCAACCAGGTCCAGGTGCATCCGAGGGCAGGGCTCACCTTCCCGGCGGCTCTCCGGGCGGTCCTCCGGCAGGACCCGGACGTCATCATGGTGGGGGAGATCCGTGACCGAGAGACGGCGGAGATCGCCATGGCGGCCGCAGTCACCGGTCATCTGGTTCTCTCGACGATCCACACCACCGACGCGCCGGGAGGAATCACCCGCCTCCTCCAGATGGGCGTGCCTCCCCACCTGGTGGCCGGGGGGCTCTCGGGAATCGTCGCCCAGCGGCTGGTGCGGGTGCGTTGCGGCGACTGCGGGGGCCGTGCCGACGGGTGCCCCTCGTGTCATGAGGGCTACCGGGGGCGCACCGGGGTCTTCGAGCTCCTGATCATGGACGAGGCTCTCAGGGACGAGGTCATGCGCGGCGCGGGCACGGAGATCCTGCGCAAGCGGGCACGGGAGGGCGGAATGGGATCCATGGCTTCGGACGCCCGCAGGAAGGTCGCCGAGGGCGTAACGACACCGCACGAGGTTGCGAGGGTGCTGCACCGGGACCCCGGGAGCCGCCCCCCGTGCGCCCGGTGCGGGAATGAGCTCAGTCCGGGAGCCCGGGGGTGCCCGGCCTGCGGGAAGGAGGCAGAAGCGGTGTGCCGCTGCGGAACACGGCTTCAGGGCGACTGGCGATTCTGCCCGGAGTGTCTGAGGCCGGCGACGCCTCCCTGCTGACCTCCCCTCCCCGACTTGCCGGGGGCCATCGGGGGTGGGAGCTTCGTGCATGCTTCGTCGTCCCAACTTCCGATCCCTTCGCGGCCGCCTGTTCCTGGCGCTCTTCCTCACGGCGGCGGTCCCCACCATCCTCCTCCTCGTCGGGGGGAGCCTGGTGCTGCGGGAAGTCGTCATGGGGACGGGAAGCGCCGGGCCGTGGGACGAGGTGGCAGAGTCCGGGCAGGAACTGCTCGGTCGCATTCTCGATGACCCGGAAGCCGACCCGGCCCTGAGGGCGTCGGCCGAGCGGCACCGGGGACTCCTCTCCGAGTCCCTCCGCTTCTCGCGAATCTACGCCTTCCTGGGCGACAGGGTGCTCCTTCTCCTCCCCCTCGTGGCCGGTGGGATCTTCGTGTTCGCAGCGGGACTTTCGCTCTGGTCGGCCAAGCAGGTTTCCCGATCCCTCTCCCGTCCGGTTCGCGACATCGTGCTCTGGACCGAATCGCTGGGCCGGGGGGAACCGCTCCCGGTGCAGGATCCGGATCGGGAGGGGAGGGAAATCCGGGAAGTTCGCGCGCTGCGCAGCGGGCTCCGCGCCATGGAGCGCGAGCTTGCCCTGGCCCGCGCCAGGGACCTGCGGGAGGCCCGGCACCGGAGCTGGACCGAAATGGCCCGGCGGATCGCCCATGATCTCAAGAACCCGCTGACTCCGATGCAGATGGCCGCCAGGACGGCCGCCCGCTCCAGCGACCCCGCCGCCGCCCAGGCCGGGCAGGTCCTCCTGGAGGAGATCGCCCGACTCGACGAGCTCTCACGCTCCTTCGCCCAGTTCGGCCGCCCTCCCGAGGGCCCTCCCTCCCTGGTGGACCTGGGAGAGCTTCTCGTTCACCTGGGCCGGCGCATCGACCCCGAGGGCACGCAGCTCAGGCTCCACGGCGCCGGCTCGGAGGTCTTCGTCCGCGGCCATCCGGTCGCCCTGGAACGAGTGGTTCGAAACCTCGTGGCGAATGCGCTGGATGCCCAGGTCCTGACGGGCTCCGGACCGGAGCCCGATCCGGTGGAGATCGTCCTGGAGACGAGCGGGGACCGTGTCCTGCTCCGGGTGATGGACCGGGGTCCCGGGCTTCCCCCGGGCGCCGCCGACCAGATCTGGGAACCCGAGTTCACGACGAAGCGGCGGGGGACCGGCCTGGGCCTGCCCCTGGTGCGGCAGGTCGTCGAAGCGCATGGGGGCAGGGTCACGGCCCGGCAGCGAGAGGCCGGCGGTGCGATCTTCGAGGTCAGCCTGCCGATGATCCACGAACCCTCCGGAGAGTCCGCATCATGACCATTCTGCTCATCGACGACGAGGGAAACCTCCGCCGCATGCTTCGGGCCCTTCTCGAGTCCGAGGGGTATGTCGTCGTCGAGGCGTCGAACGGAGCCGAGGGCCTCAGGCAACTCGCCGAACATCGCCCGGAGGCGGTTCTGCTCGACCTCGTCTTTCCCGGTGAATCCGGTCTCGACCTCCTCCCCCGCCTCCTCGAGCGGGCGCCGGGGACACCGGTGATCATGATGAGCGGTGAGGCATCGCTGGGAGACGCGATGGAGGCCACCCGGCGCGGTGCCTTCCACTTCCTCGAGAAGCCGCTGACCCCGGAGGCGGTGCTCGTCACCCTCAGGGGGGCTCTCGAGGTCGGACGCGCCCGAGACCTCACCCGCGCCCTTCAGGAGGAGATGGGGGCGGGCAACCAGCTCGTCGGCGAAAGTGCCGAGATGGAGCGGTGCCGGGAGGTGATCCGGAGGGCCGCGCCCTCGGAGGCCAGGGTTCTCATCACCGGCGAGAGCGGGACCGGCAAGGAGCTGGCGGCCTCGGCCCTGCACGCCCTGTCCCCCCGGGCGGGTGGACCCTTCGTGCGGGTCAACTCGGCCGCGATCCCGAGGGAACTCGTGGAAAGCGAGATGTTCGGGCACGAACGCGGCGCATTCACCGGGGCGACCCAGCGCAGGCGCGGCCGGTTCGAGATGGCCCACCGTGGTACCCTCTTCCTCGATGAGGTCGGTGACCTGGGCCCCGAGGCGCAGGCCAAGCTCCTCCGCGCACTGGAAACGGGAACGATCCAGCGCGTGGGCGGATCCGAGTCGATCCAGGTCGACGTGAGGGTGGTGGCCGCCACGAACCGGGACCTCCGGGAGGAAACCGCTGCCGGGCGCTTCAGGGAGGATCTTCTCTTCCGTCTCGAGGTGGTGCCGCTGCGCATGCCGGCACTCCGGGAGCGGCCCGGTGACATTCCCGATCTTCTCGAACACGCCCGCGAGCGGCTCCGTCAGCGGCAGGGGCTGTCCTCGCCGGAGTGGAGCCCCGGGGCGGTGCAGGTGCTTCGCGAGCATCCGTGGCCCGGGAACGTCCGCGAGCTGATGAACCTGGTGGAGCGGGTGGCCATCCTCCTCCCCGACGCGGAGGTGGATGCCGACGAGGTCCGGGCCCTGCTCTCCGCCGGAGGAGGCAGATCCGGCCCTCCACCCGGCTTCGGGTGGGGCGAGGCGGTGTTCAGGGTCTCGGATCCCCGTCCGCTTCGGGACCGGCTCGACGACCACGAGCGCAGCCTCCTCGAGGGCGCCCTCCTTGCCGCGGAAGGAAACGTGGCGGAGATGGCGCGTCTCCTGCAGACCGATCGGGGCAATCTCTACCGGAGAATGCGCCGGCTGGGCGTCGGTCCGGGAGACGAGGACGACACCGGCGACCCGTCCCCGCCCTCCGCCCGGACCCGTGCCCCCGATACCCCCTCCCCGAGCACGCCGGAGAACTGACCCCATGAAGCTCCTGCTCCTCCCCCTGCTCCTCTCCCTCCTCCTTGCCGTCGCGCCGCCGGTGCTCCCGGGGGCGCTGGAGGCACAGACCCCCGGACCCACCGGGGGGCGGCAATCCCGGGACCTGCAGCCCGACCTCCTCCGTTTCCTGAACGACCCCGGCACGATCCGGCTGGTGGGTGGAGGGCGGATTCCCGCCGGAACCCGCGTGGAAGCGCCCGTGGGGGTGCTCGGGGGTTCCCTTCTTCTCGGGGGTACCATCATCGGCGACCTGGTGGTGGTCAACGGCGACCTCCGGGTCGAGGCCGGAGCGCGGGTGGAAGGCGACGTGACGGTGGTCGGGGGTTCCATTCTGGGAGGGAGCGGCGAGCCCTGGGTCACAGGCACGCTTCGCCTGGATCCCGCCCCCCTCCGGTACCGGATCCGGGATGACAGGGTGGAGTCCGAGCCGTCTCCCTCCGAGCTTCCACGCATCCTCGTTGCGGACTTCGGGGCCTTCGAGATTCGACCCCTCCTCAGGGCCTCCGGTGCCTACAACCGGGTGGAAGGCCTCCCGGTCGAGGTCGGAGCGACGCTGGAACTCCGAAGCCGGAACCCCCTCCGCGTGGACGCCGGGGCGATCTGGCGATCCGCCTCCGGGCTCGAGGTGGAGCGGGAGAACCTGGGCTACCTTTTCCGGGCGGAACAGTCCATGGGAGGAAGGGGCGAGGCTCGTTTCGGCCTCACGGCACACCGGCAGATCTCGCCCATCGAGAGCCGGGACATGTCCAACCTGGAATCGGCGCTCTCGACCTTCCTGCTCCGGCGTGACCTGCGGGACCACTACGCCCGCGAAGGCTGGTCCGTGTACCTGGAGGGAAGCCCGGTGGACCTTCCGATCCGTTCCCGCTTCGAGTACAGGGAAGAGGACCACGGGGGGGCGGACGTCCGGGCCCCATGGACCCTGCGGAGTGCCGAACGGGCATGGCGGCCCCAGCCGGCAGTGGCCGAGGGAGCGGTTCGGACACTGGCCATGAGCATGTCCCTCGATACCCGGGACGACCCCGTGGACCCCAGCGATGGATGGTGGGTGCAGGGACAACTCCGGCGGCAGGTCGGAGGGAACCCGGCGCTTCCCGAGGCCGTCGCCACCACCGGCGCCGGAGAGTTCGACCTGGCGACCGACGGCCATCTCGATGTCCGGCGCTACAACCGGATCGGACCGGAAATGCGGCTCAATTCCCGGCTTCTCGTGTCCGGGGCCCTGAACGGGGTCGCCCTTCTTCCCCAGCACCAGCGGGCGCTGGGCGGCGAAGGCACGCTCCCGGGCCATCCCCGGTTTGCCCTGGATTGCGGGGCTCGACGCGAGGTGGTCCAGGTGAACGGGCCCGGCGGAGACCTCGAGAATC
Source organism: Gemmatimonadales bacterium (assembly GCA_007692665.1). Classification (GTDB taxonomy): domain Bacteria; phylum Gemmatimonadota; class Gemmatimonadetes; order Longimicrobiales; family Gaopeijiaceae; genus SKNW01. The sequence goes on from REBP01000074.1 coordinate 54,214, forward strand.
CGACCGCCTTCTACCCTGCCTACGGGTGCGACGGCGTGGCGCTGGCCCGGATCGAGTTCCAGGGACCGCTCCCCGTGTCCTGGCGCCCCGGGGAGTCTCTCGGGGACTGGGAGCTGGCCTCGCTCCTGGAGCTTCGCCCTGCCTGGAGCCTCTTCCTCGGGGCCGGGACGGGGTGGAGCTACCCGGACGCGACAGGCGGGGACGCGCGGGTCGATGCCCCGTTCCGGACCGACATGGGCGTGGGAATCTTCGTGGGACCCCTCGGCCTGTACTGGGCATGGCCCCTGAATCGACGGGACCAGGGGGTCAACTTCTTCGTCCGGCTCTCCCACCTCTTCTGACGCCGGGATCGTGAACCCATCTCCCCGCCCCTCCCGGAACCGTTCCGGGATGCGCCTCTTCCTCACAATGGGGATGGGGCTGGCCCTGCTGTGCCAACCGGCCTCGGCGCAGCAGGCCGGTCCGCTGCTCCGGGTCGGGGTGATGGAGGCGGGCGGGGCGCCCCGGGTGACGCTGGGCCCGGTTCTCACGAACGAGGGGGTGAGATCCAGCCTCGAATCGGGGCTGCCCGTGCGAATCAGGGTCGTCACGGAGCTCTGGCGGGACCGCACCTTCGACGCACTCGAGGGGCGGCACGAGTGGCGGGCCACCGTCCGGCTCGACCCCCTCACCTCCCGCTACCTTCTCGACACCTCGCAGGGTGAGGGCGCCGAGGCAGCCTCCCCTGCGGCGGCCCGGAGTTTCCTTCAGAACCGGCTCGTGCCGCCTCTTGCACCGGACCGGAACGGTCGCTTCTACTACATCGCGAAGATCGAGATCGAGACGCTGTCGCTGTCGGACCTCGACGAACTCCGCCGGTGGCTCCGCGGGGACATGGGTGCGGCAGTCGGTGGACAGGAGGAGGCTGGAAGCCTGCTGGGGCGAGGGCTCCGCCGCCTCCTGGTTCGTGCCCTCGGGCTCCCGGTTCAACGCTACGAGACGCGGACGCCGGCCTTCGTGGTCACGGACCTCCCGGGCTGACACGGCGCAGGCGCCCGGGACGGCCGCCGATGCGGCCACCGGCCCGGGCGGCGGGGCCCGGCTTCAGCGACCGGGGTGGGGCAGCACCGCCCCGGGGCCGCGCACGAAGCGGCCCGGGCGCGCGTCGGTGGCCTCGCCGGAGCGAATCACCCCCACCCCGTTCACGAGGACGTGCACCATGCCTTCCGCGAGCTGGTGGGGTTGCTCGAAGGTCGACCGCTCGGCCACCGTTTCCGGGTCGAAGACCACGACGTCGGCGTAGAATCCCTCGACGATGAGGCCCCGCTCGGCAAGCCCGATGCGCTCCGCCGCGGCCCACGAGGACTTCCTCACCGCGTCCTCCAGCGTGATGACGCCTTCCTCGCGGACGTACTGCCCGAGGATCCGGGGGTAGGTCCCGTAGGCCCGGGGGTGCGGCTGCCCGCCGGCGCCACGGGGATTCCACCCCGAGCCGTCGGTCCCGAACTTCATCCAGGGGAGGGTCAGCTTGCGCCGGACGTTGTCCTCGTCCATGGCGAAGTAGATCATCCCGACCCGGGACCGGTCGGCGAGCACCAGGTCCATGGCCACGTCCACCCAGTCGACGCCCCGTTCCTGCGCCACGTCGGCCAGCGACTTCCCGATCCAGCGCATGTGGTCCCGATTGGACACCGAGGCGATGCGACTCCCCTCCGGCGTGGCCAGCCGGCACCAGTTCTCCCACCGGGTGGGGGGGCCCGTCATCTCGGCCCGGATCCTCGCCCGCGCCCCCGGGTCGGCCAGGTTCCGGTAGAGGTTGCCGTCGGCCTGAACCCAGGGCGGGAAGCAGGCCGTGAGCCCCGTGGACGCGGCCGTGTACGGGTACATGCCGGCGCTCACGTCGATCCCCCGGGCCCGGGCGCCCTCGATCTTCTCCACCACCTGGTCCGTGAGCCCCCAGTTGTCCACCCCGGCCAGCTTCAGGTGGTAGATCTCCACCGGGACCCCCGACCGCTCCCCGATCTCGATGGCCTCGTCCAGCGCCTCCAGGATGAAGTAGGACTCGCTCCTGAGGTGGGTGATGTACACGCCGCCGTACTCCGCCACGACCCTCGAGACCTCGACGAGCTCATCGGTCTGGGCGAAGGCACCCGGCGCGTAGATCAGCGCCGTCGCCACCCCGAAGGCCCCCTCTTCCATGCTCCGCCGCGTCACGGCCCGCATGGAGTCCACCTCCGCCGGGGTGGGGGTCCGCTCGGACATCCCCAGCGCCCACCGCCGCACCGTCGTCCCGCCCAGGAAGGAACCCACGTTGAGCGCCACACCGCCCCGCTCCATCTCCTCGAGCCAGGCGTCGAACCGCACCCACTCGCGGGCCCGCCTGACCGCCGTCGTGTCGGAGGCATCCACACCCCCCGTCACGTTCCGGTTCAGCGGCGCCGGCGTGTTGGACTCCCCCATGATCTCGGTGGTCACACCCTGGAAGATCTTGGAGAGCGCGGATCCATCCGTCATGTACATGCCGTCGGACTGTCCGTTCAGGTCGATGAACCCCGGGGCCACCACGAGCCCGCTCACGTCCACCACCTCGAGGGCCCGCGACCGATCGAGCCGTCCGGAAGGTGCGACGGCCGTGATCCGGTCCCCGGCGATCCCCACGTCGGCGTAGCGCCACGCGTTCCCGGTGCCGTCCACCAGTCGCCCCCCGACCAGGAGCAGGTCGAACGGCCCGTCCCAGTGTTCGGGATCGGGTGACTCGGCAGCCGCCACCGGCGACGCCCCGCCCGCCTGGAAGGGGAAGGTTCCGCCGGCGGCCCCGAGGGCCAGGGCCAGCAGCACGACTGAAAGGAGAATCACGGGAAGGGTACGGCGCATCTCGGTATCCGTCTGAAGTGAAAATGGTCGGGCCGCGTCCTCGGTGGACGCCCCCGGGTCAGGGTCCCGCCGGAGATCCCTTCCGGGGTTCCGCCAGGGCCCATCAGGGCCCGTCAGAGTTCGTCAGGGCCCATCAGGGCCTGATCAGCGTTCCGCCGGGAAACTCGACGCGGCGGCGCGTGAGCGCCTCGATCCGGTCCATCCGGAGCTCCACCCCGATCCCGGGGCCGTCGACGGGTCCCATGTACCCGTCCACCGGTTCCCACTCCGGCGACACGATATCCTCCTCCCAGTACCGTCGGCTCCCGGAAAGATCACCGGGCAGCGTAAACCCGGGAAGCCCCGCCAGGGCCACGTTGAAGGCCCGCCCGATTCCCGACTCGAGCATGCCGCCGCACCACACCGGAACCCCCGCCTCCCTGCACACGTCGTGGATCGCCCGGGACTCCGCCAGCCCCCCCACCCGTCCGGGCTTGATGTTGATGATCCGCCCCGCATCCAGGTGAAGCGCCAGCCGGACGTCGCCCACCGACCGGATCGATTCGTCCAGGCACACCGGGGTCCGAAGCTCCGCCTGGAGCGCCGCGTGGTCAAGCAGGTCCTCGTGCCCGAGGGGCTGCTCGATCATCAGGAGCTCCAGGTCGTCCATCTCCTTCAGCATGGGCAGATCCCCCAGCGTGTAGGCCGAGTTCGCATCCGCCATGAGCGGCACATCCCCGAACCTGTCCCGCACCGCCCGGAGCATCGCCACGTCCCGCCCGGGCTTCACCTTCACCTTGATCCGCCGGTACCCCTCCTCCAGGTACCCCTCCACCTTCCGCAGCAGCGCGTCGTTCCCCGCCTGGAGCCCGATGCTCACGCCCACCGGCACCGGCGCCCCCGAACCCCCCAGCATCTCCCAGAGCGGCACGCCGACCGCCCGCGCATGGAGGTCCCAGACCGCCATCTCCATGGCCGCCTTCGCCATCCGGTGTCCCCGCACGTGCGGTGCGTGGTCCAGAACCTCCCCGGGTCCCATGACCTCCCGCCCCACCAGCCCGGGAAGGAGGTGTTCGGTGAGAACGTGCCAGGCGGTCTCGCTCGTCTCGTACGAGTACCCCGGATCCTCCGCCGCGACACACTCCCCCCATCCCTCGAGCCCCTCCCCCCGCACCCGCACCAGCAGGATACTCCGGATGTGCCACCGCCCCGAGCTCGTCACGAAGGGCTCCCGGAGCGGCAGCCGGATCTCGCGCAGTTCCACCGAATCGATCTTCATGGCCGATCTCCGTTCCCTGGTTCGTTCCTGCCTGAAAGGTTCTCCCCTGTCGGGGGATGCGAGGCACCTGGCGGAGGCACGACCAGCAGCGCGGGGGGGGCTGGCGCACCCGGGTCCTCGAAGCCCCGTACCTCCCCCCCTTCGGCCAGGAGGGGGACCAGCGCATCCCGCACGCGGATCCTCCACCGCCGGGCCTCGTCCGGATCCCGGGCCTTGAGGTCCTGCACGTTCCGCGGGATCGGCACCCGCACCACCCGCGTGTCCGGGTCCGTGTCCGGGTCCGCGCCCGGCACCCAGGGCGCCCGCGCCTCGGCATCCAGCTTCCACGACACCACGAGCCGGTCCGTCCCGATGCCCGCATGAAGCGGCGACGACGGGACCCCGTACATGTCCTCCTCGTACCACCGCCCCACGGCACCGAGGCGGGCCAGATTGAGCGCGGCGTTTCCGGCCTCCAGCGGGTCGAAGCTCCACCGCATCTCCCCGACCCCCAGTTCCAGGAGGCGAGCCCGCTGCCACGCCTTGAGGGCGGTCCCCACGCCCCGGCCACGCCACGGGGGAAGCACCGCGAGCATGTCGGACCAGTGGACCGGGCGACCCCCGTCGAGGCCGGTGAGCCCGAACACGAATCCGATCATCTCTCCCTGCGCCGCAGCGGGACCGCCCCCGGCAAACGCTCCGGCGATGACGCCGCCGTACCGGCTCGCGACACGAAGGATGGCCGCCGGGACCGATTCGCCGAATCCCTCGCCCCAGGTGGCCTGCTGCAGCCGGACGCACGCCTCGAACTCGGGCTGGGTGCGCAGGTCGCGGATCCCGATTCCGGCGGGCAGCGTGACCTCCATCAGGCGGCGTCCATCAGGCGGCCTTCATCAGGATTCGCTTCCCACGCGGGCCAGCAGGTCGGCGAGAAACCCGATCCTCCACCCCAGGTCCTCCAGCTGGATGTGCTCCTCGTGGGTATGCGCCCCGTCGCCATTCACCCCCAGGCCGTCCAGAACGGGGCAGCCGGCGGCGGCCAGGAAGTTGCCGTCGCTTCCCCCACCGGTGGCACCGCCGTCGAACCCGGGGCGACCGTGGAGTGCGGCCACCTCCGCCGCCACCGCGAGGAGCTCCCGACTCCGGGGGGTCGGTTCCAGGGGCGGACGTCCGATGCCGCCCTCGACCCTGAACGCCACTCGGGGGGCAGGGGAGCCGAGCGCCGCCACCTCCGACTCGATCCGCTCCGCCTCCTCCGATGTCGAGATTCGGACGTCCACGACGAGGTGGACCTCCTCGGCCACGACGTTCACCGCCGTTCCACCCCGAACGGTCCCGACGTTCAGCGTGGTGCCCCGCTCCGGCGCCGCCAGCGCCAGGAGGCGCGGGAGGAAGGTCCCGAGGGCGTGAATCGCGCTGGCCCCCCGTTCGGGCTCGATGCCGCTGTGGGCGGGCACTCCCGTCAGCGTGATCCGGAACTGCCCGACCCCCTTCCTGCGGATCTTCGCGTGCCCGCCGGGCATGGGGGGCTCCAGAACCAGGGCGCCGAAAGCCTGGCGGGCCTCCTCTTCAAGGAGCCCGCGCGAGCTCGGGGCGCCGATTTCCTCGTCGGGGGTGACGAGGATCCTGAGGGTGCGGGCGGGTCGCTCCCCACGCGCCCGTAGGCGGTTCAGGGCCCCGACAAGCACGGCCAGCCCCGCCTTCATGTCGTACACCCCCGGGCCGAAGAGGCGTCGTCCCTCCTCGCGGAGCGGGAGGGGCCCGATGAGCGTACCGACGCGGTGCACCGTGTCCAGGTGGCCCACCACCAGGAGGGGGGGTGCCGACGGGTTCGCTCCCGGCACCCGAGCCACCAGCGTCGGGGGGGGCACGACCTTCCGGTCGGGAGGAAAGTCCACCTCGAGTTCGGCGCCCGCATCCTCGAGTGCGTCCGCCAGGACCCCGAGGGCGAGGGTAACCGCCGCCGGGTCGGAGCTGGGGGATTCGATGCGGACCAGCGTCTCCAGGAGCGTGCGCACCTCCCGGATCTCGGCCTCGTTCACGTTGTTCACGTCCATCCTGCCCTCCGGTAGCTTTCCGCCAGAAGTTCGACAGGGTGGGCCACCCCGATGGTGTGCCCCCCCAGCCGGATCCCCGCCCCGATCTGCATCTGGCACCCGGGGTTCCCCGTGGCCACCAGGTCACAGCCCGAGTCCACCACGGCGTCCACCTTGTCCCGCCCGATGCGCCCCCCCAGGTCAGGGTGCGTGATCCCGTAGATCCCCGCGCCCCCGCAGCAGCGCTCGGCATCCCGCAGCGCGACGAGCTCCACCCCGGGAATGGACTCGAGGAGCCGGCGGGGAGGCTCCACCACGCGCTGGGCGTGGAGGAGGTGGCAGGGGGGGTCGTAGGCCACCCGAAGCGGAAGGGGTGCGCCCGTCACCGGCTCCCGCCCGTCCCCGGCGAGGATCTCGGAAATGTCACGGACCCGGTCCGACAGCGCCCCGGCGGGTCCCTCCATCCCGTCCCTGCCCCCTTCCTCGCCCAGGAGTTCGGGGAGCTCCCGAAGCAGTGCGCCGCATCCGGCGGCATTGACCACCAGGAAATCGATCCCGCCCGGCGCCTCCGAGAAGGCCCGGATGTTCCTTCGCGCGAGGGTTCGCGCCTCCCCGAGGGCCCCCGCGTGAGCGTGCAGCGCTCCGCAGCAACCCTGGTCCTTCACCTCCACCACCTCCCACCCGTTGACCCGCAGGGCGAGGCGGGTGGCCTCGTGGACCCGGCGGAAGAGCTGGTCCTGCACGCATCCCGCCAGGAGGGCCACCCGACCCATGGACCCCGGGGCAACGCCGACCGGCGCGGCCGGAGCGTTGGACTCGCCCCGTTCGGCCGGTTCGAAGCGGGGGGCTCCGGATGCGGCGAGCATCCCCATGGCGAGGCGGGGCGCATCCGAGAAGCGACCGGCCGGGAGGGCGCGGGCCGCCAGCGCGGGGAGGCCGGTGGCGCGGAGGGTGCGGCCTCCCGCACCGAAGACGTGGCCCAGGACCGGCGACGCCATGGTCGCCAGGAGCGCCCGTGTGAGGAGCCCCGCGGGCCTGGCCTCGATGGCCACCGATCGGGCCCGCTCCAGCAGCAGACCGTACTCCACGCCCGAGGGACAGACGGGCTCGCAGGCCCGGCACCCGAGGCACCGGTCCATGTGGCGCTGAAAGGCGTCGCCCCCCGGATCCAGGCGTCCCTCCACCACGGCCCGCATGAGGTGGAGGCGACCCCGCGGGGAGTCGGCCTCGTCGCCCAGTTCCTGGTAGGTCGGGCAGGCGGGAAGGCAGAAGCCGCAGTGCACGCAGTGCCCGAGGAGTTCCTCCCGCTCCGAGAGGGCCAGGGCCAGGGCCCCGCCGGGCGAGGTGGCAGGCGTGGTGGCGGGCGTGGAAGCGGCCATGGAACCGGGCGCAGGACCGGGCGCAGGACCGGGTGATGTCACCGAATCTCCTTCGACATGAGGCGCACGAGCACCGCCACGAGTCCGCGCAGACCCCGGTGCTGTTCCCATCCCAGCAGCGCACGCGTGAGCTTCCGCCCCCGGGGCCCGTAGGGGAACCACCACGGGTCCGGGCGTCGCCCCCCCCGCCGGACGAGGATGCTCCGGCTCCGGCTGAAGGCCAGGAGCCCTTCGCCACCCCGGGCACGGGACCAGCCGGATTCCCCCACGCCCCCCATGGGAAGCCCGGGAATCGCCCACTGGGAAAGCGTGTCGTTCACGGACACGCCTCCGGCCCTGATCCGGTGGGCCAGTGCCCGCCCCCGCGCCAGGTCCCGGGTCCAGATCGAGGCATGAAGCCCCATGGGATGCCGGTTGGCCAGCAGGATGGCCTCGTCGGCGCCCTGCACGGACACGACGGGGAGGAGCGGTCCGAAGGTTTCCTCCTCGAGCACGAGCGCCCCTTCGGGCACGTCGGCGAGGACCGTGGGGAGGAAGATGTTCGAGGCCGGATCGGCGCGCGTACCTCCGCAGAGGATCCTGGCCCCCCGATCCACGGCATCGGCGACCTGGGCTTCCACGGTCTCGAGCCCCGCGCCGAGGACCATGGGCCCGATCTCGACGTTTCCGCCGGTCCCGGCGCGCAGTTCCGACGTCACGCGCACCAGGATGCGGAGGAACTCCTCGTAGACCGGGGCCTCCACGTAGACCCGCTCGGTGGAAATGCAGGTCTGTCCCGCGTTGTAGAAGGCACCAAAGGCGATCCCCCGGGCCGCGGTCTCCAGCTCCGCATCGGCGAGGACCAGCGCCGGGTCCTTCCCGCCCAGCTCCACCGAGACCGGGATCAGGTGCTCCGCGGCCCGGGCAAGGACGGCACGCCCGGTGACGGGGCTTCCCACCAGGTGGACGTGGTCCGGGCGGGCGTCGACCAGGGCGCTCCCCGTGAGGGCCCCACCCTGGACCACGACCACGAGGTCCTCGGGGAGACCGGCCTCCTCGCAGATCTCCGCCACGATGGCCCCGGTGAAGGGGGTGTGCTCGGAGGGCTTGAGGACCACCCCGTTTCCGGCGAAGAGGGCCGTGATGACCGGTTCCATCGACAGCGTGAACGGGTAGTTCCAGGGCGCCAGGACGGCGATCACGCCCAGGGGCTCGTGGAAGATCCGGGCCGATCCCCCCGGGAGGAGACCGGCCCCGATGCGTCGGGGGGCCAGCACCTTCCGGGCGGTCCGTTCGTAGTGCCGAAGCAGGCGAAGCACGACCAGGACCTCGGTGAGGGCCTCGTCCTCGGGCTTTCCCGTCTCGGCAATGATCCTGTCGGCGATGTCGTCGGTCCGACGCCCGATGACCCGTCTGAGCGCCACGAGCCGCGCCGTCCGCTCCTCCACGGCCAGGGCACCCCAGACCGCCTGGGCGTTCCGGGCCCGGAGTACCGAGGCTTCCACCACGGCCACCGGGTCCACGGGCATGACCCCCACCAGCCCCCGGTCCGCGGGTCGACGAATCCGGAGCTCGGTGAGGGGGGGCGGGGGCTCCGGGTCCGCGCCCGGTTCCGTGTCCACATCCGGCTCTCGGTCCCTCCGAATCCGTTCGGGGAACGGTCTCGACCGGTCTGGATCGCCATGCACGTCGAGCCGCCGGGACAGTCGGGTGCTCTCCTCCGCCGCCTCCGCCGCCGCCGCAGATTCCGGACCGGCCTCCCGGCGAGCCCGGACTTCCGGGGAAAGCTGGGCCCCCCGGGCGCCGGCCGAGGCCGTCGGTGAGCGATTCACCGGGATCCTCCCGCGGTGGCCGGGGGAACTGCCCCGAGAAAGACGGTGTCGATTTCAGCCAGGATGCGGGCGCGGACCGGATCGTCGGGGCGCCGGGCCTCCCCCTGGACGACGAGGTGCCCGCCTGCGCTGCGCACGGCCTCCTCGAACGGCGCCCTCCCTGCCTCCCCGGGACCGGGAATGCCGCCCGCGGGGATGCGGGCCTCCACGCCACCGTCCATGAGATGGGCGGCCAGCCAGCTCCCGGTTCCGCGGCCTTCCCCCCGTCCCACCAGGGGTCGGAAGGCCTCCAGCAGCGCCCCGGATGCGGCGGGCATGCCCGCGCTCCGAAGCGACAGGGTTCCCTCCAGCCGGGGGGTCAGGCCGCCGGCCTCTCGCGCCCGTTCTTCCCACCACGCCGCGCCTTCGGTGCCCTCGAGTTTCCGGGGGCCGATCCTCGAGGTCCCGCTGCCGCCCAGGCCGGCGGCGGCGATCAACTGCTCCTCCATGAAGTCGGACGCGGCGCGGGACCCGAGAATCCGGGCGGCCACCACGCCCCCCGGGGCTTCCGGGCCACCGGGGCCCGCCGGTCCACCGAACCAGCCGAGCGCGGCGACGGGGACCCCGGTGGAGACCAGGCGCCGCCCGAATGCCAGGGCCTCCGCATCCCCGGGGAATTCCCACAGCAGGGTCCGGTCGGCCTGCGGAATCGGGAAGAGCCGGAGCGTCACGTCGACGATCCGCCCGAAGCGCTCCCCGCTCCCCACGACGAGGCGAACCAGGTCGAACCCTGCCACGTTCTTGACCACGCGTCCGCCCAGCGGGAGGCGTTCCCCGGCATGGGTCTCGAGGGTGAGCCCCAGCACGTGATCGCGGATCCGCCCGAACCCGGCGCGCAGGGGTCCGCTTCGTCCGGACGCCACCGCCTCCGCCAGGGTCAGCGCAGTGCCGCCTGGAGGATCGTGGGGAAGCCACTGTCCCGAACGCGCGGCGATCTCGGCGAGTTCCGACAGGGAGCCCCGGGCATCCATGCGGATCACGAGATCGGCGGGCTCGTACTCGAGAACGCCGCCCACCGCCCTGGAGGCATCCTCGGTCGCGCGCCCGCCCGTGCCCCGCTCTTCTTCCGCCTGACCTCCCGCCGGGGGCGCTCGTGGCGGCCCCGGGGGACCCCAGCCATCGGGAAGCACCTTGCCGGGGTTGCAGCGCCCCTCCGGGTCAAAGGCGCGCCGGACCTCGCCCATGGCCCGGAGCACCGGGGGCGGGCAGACGAGGGGGAGGTAGCCTCGCTTGTCGATCCCGACGCCGTGCTCCCCGGTGATCGTCCCCCCGACCTCGATGCACGCCGCCATGATCTCCTTCGAGGCCGCCTCGACCCGGGCCA
>REBP01000226.1 GCA_007692665.1 Gemmatimonadales bacterium
AGGTAGAACTTCGTGATCTGGCGCCGCGAGGCGGAGACGGGTCCCCGGTACCCCAGCCGGTCTCCCCTCGTGGCCTCGAACTCCGACGCCACGAGCACCCGGTGTTCCTCGCCTCGTCGGTGGAGGAGTTCAACCAGGGGGCGTGCGGCTGCCGGGGCCTTCGCATCCACGTTGAATCGGGTCAGCGGGAGGGCGTCGAGGATCTCCTCGAACCGGGGAATGCGGACCCCCTCGCCCCGGAAACTCGCCCGACCCTCCGGATCGACGAAGCGAAACCCGGCGTCGAGGTCGCGGAGTTCGGCCCAGGTGAGATCGGCCACCGCCCCTGCCCCGTCGGTGGTGCGATCCACGGTGTCGTCGTGGATCACCACGAGTTCGCCGTCGCGGGAGAGGTGGACATCGGTCTCGACGATGTCGGCGCCCCAGCTCTCCACCGCACTGCGGAAGGCCGCGAGCGTGTTCTCGGGGGCGAGGCCGGCCCCACCCCGATGGGCGAAGAGGAGCGGGGCTCCGGCCAGGTACGGGTGGCCGGGACGCGGGGTCATCGGAGCCGACGCGGCCGCAGCTTCAACGGAGCCGTCCCCTCACCCGCCGTCCAGCATCCCGGCGTCTTCGGCCTGGATCCCGTGGTAGGTCATGAGGACCCGGTCCAGGAGGCCGTCGGTCATGCGGTGCTCGAGGGCGGCCCGGTCCCCGTCGATGGGCGTGCCCTCGCGTACTTCCTCGTGCAGGTCCAGGAGCCGGCCGGCCAGGAAGACGAGAAGGTCCTCGACGACCTGCGGGCGGGGCGAGGCGGGGGCCAGCGAATCGGGCTGGACACGCGTGAGGAGGAGGCCGCGGACGTAGGCGAGGAATCCCGGGAAGGTGAGCTCGGGAAGGGGGCCTCCCTCCATGCGCTCCTCCTGGGTGACGTTCTCCCACTCGAGGTCGTTCCAGTACAGCTCGACCGCTTCCTCGAAGAGATAGCGGCGAACCTCCGGGGTCAGGGGGACCTTCTCGTCGGATTCCGGGATGCGGAGTGCACGTCCCGTCGTCGTGAGAAGGCGCTCGCGGCGCTCGGCGAGGAGTTTGGATACCGCTTCGGCTCGGCTCATGGCGTCCAGCTGGGCGACACCGGCGTTTGCGGAAGGCGCCCGCGGCCGTGTCGACTTGGATCCGGGGGAGACAGGCAAAGGGCCCCCTGGGCGTGATTCGTCCGGGGGGCCCTTGCCGGGGAAGGCGCCCCAGTGCTGGGACCCGAACCCCATGGAAGTGCCGGAGGAGGGACTCGAACCCCCGACACGCGGATTATGATTCCGCTGCTCTAACCGACTGAGCTACTCCGGCTTGGAGAGCCAAAATCCTACCGCCCGGAGTGGCTGGTGTCAACCTCGCCCGTCCGGGCCGGCCCACCCACGGCGAAGCGGTAGAGCACCTCGCCGTCGCGGATCATGCCAAAGCGCTCCCGGGCCAGCGTCTCCAGCGTCCGCGGGTCTTCCTCCAGTGCCTCCACGCGGAGCTCGAGGCGCCGCGTCTCTTCCTGGATTCCGGCAAGTTCCTGGGCAGCCTCTGCAGCGAGCGCCCGGGTCTGACGCACATCGGCCACCCCGTACTCCCCGCCGAACACGGCGAAGTAGGCCGCGAGGAGGAGGACCGCTGGAAAGAGGACGCGTCGCATGTCGGCAGGGGCTCCGGGTTTTCCCGAGGGGAGGCAGGCATCGGGCGGGAGGGGCCGGCGTTCGGCTCCCCCCCGCCCGCCGTCGTCAACGCGTGAAGAGATCCCGTCCGGGATACCGGGCCCGGGATCCGAGTCGCTCCTCGATGCGAAGGAGCTGGTTGTACTTGGCGACCCGGTCGGTCCGGGACGCTGACCCTGTCTTAATCTGGCCTGCTCCGGTGGCCACCGCCAGATCCGCGATGAACACGTCTTCCGTCTCGCCGGAGCGGTGGGAGATCACCGAGCGGTAGCCAGCATCGCTTGCCGCCTGGATGGCCTCGAGGGTCTCCGTGAGCGTCCCGATCTGGTTCACCTTGATCAGGATGGCGTTGGCCACCCCTTCACGGATGCCCCGACCCAGGATCTCCGTGTTCGTGACGAAGAGGTCGTCGCCCACGATCTGCACCCGGTCCCCCACCGCCTCGGTGAGGGCCTTCCAGCCGCCCCAGTCGTTCTCGTCCATGGGGTCCTCGATGGACACGATGGGGTACCGGTCGAGCCAGTCCTTCCAGAACTCCACCATCCCGGCGGAATCCCGGCGGTCGCCGGAGGACCACCGGAACGTGTACCCGTTCTCGTCGTGGAACTCCGAGGCCGCCGCATCCAGGGCCAGGACCACGTCCTCCCCGGGCCGGTAGCCGGCGCGCTCGATGGCCCGGAGGATCACCTCCACCGCCTCCTCGTTGCTCCCCAGGTCCGGCGCGAAGCCTCCCTCGTCGCCGACGGCCGTCCCCCTGCCCTGCTCGGAGAGCACGTTCTTCAGGTGGTGGAAGATCTCCACCCCGGTGCGGAGACCCTCCGAGAAGGTCTCTGCCCCCACCGGCATGATCATGAATTCCTGCAGGTCCACGTTGTTGGGGGCATGGGATCCCCCGTTCAGGATGTTCATCTGGGGAACGGGAAGGAGTGCCGCCTCCGGGCCGCCCAGGGACTCGAAGAGCGGGATCCCCCGGGCGTTCGCTGCCGCCCGGGCCGAGGCCAGGGAGGCGGCGAGGAGCGCGTTGGCTCCCAGCTTTCCCTTGTTCGGGGTCCCGTCCACCTCGATGAGGGCGCGGTCCAGCCCCTCCTGGTCCCCGGCATCGCGGCCCCGGACGACATCGGCGACGGGGCCCACCAGGTTGGCCACGGCCTTCCGGACCCCGCGTCCGAGGAAGCGGCCCGGGTCGCCGTCGCGGAGTTCCACGGCCTCGTGTTCGCCGGTGGAGGCTCCGGAGGGAACGGCGGCGCGGCCCACGGCCCCGCCCTCGAGTTCGACTTCGGCTTCGACGGTGGGATTCCCTCGGGAATCCAGGATCTCTCGGCCCCGGACTCGGGCGATGGTCAGTTTGCTCACTCGGTGTTCTCCGTGGATGTGGATGGGTTGGTGGCTGGGTTGGTGGCTGGCGTTTCGGAGGGTATGGGGTGCGGGGTGGGGGGGTGCGCCAGGGAGGGCGCGGCGTCCCGGGGGTCCATGAGGTCGAGGATGTCCCGGCGGGCCCGGTTCAGCACCTCGTCCCGGTCGGCGGTGGTCAGCCCGTCCACCGAAATCGGTTCTCCCAGCCGCACCGTGATCACCCCCGGCCGGATCCGGAAGGAATCCTTCCCCATGACGGCCCGGGACCCCGAGACGCCCACCGGGAGAATGGGGACCTGGGTCTGGAGCGCCAGCACGAAGGCGCCCTTCTTGAAGGGGAGAAGGTGGCCGTCCGCCGACCGGGTTCCCTCGGGAAAGAGGATCACGTTCAGGCGTTCGTTCCGGATGCGTGCACCGGCTTCGTTCAGGGACCGGACCGCCTCGGCGCGGTCGCCGCGGTTCACCCGGACATGCCCGCAGGTCTCCCACGCCGCGCCGAAGATGGGGATCCGGCGCAGTTCCTCCTTGGCGACGAACCGTGCCCGCCCGGGGAGAAACCCCGCCAGCACGAACACGTCGAACCAGCTCTGGTGATTCGCGACCACCACGAGGGGTCGGTCCAGCTTCTCGCGGGTCGCGCCCTCCAGGACGACCTGAACGCCGGCGAGCCGTACCATGGCCCGCCCCCAGAAGCTGGAGGCGCGGCTGCAGTGGTCGTGCGCCCAGGGGGCCCGAACGAGCCCGGAGAACCGGACCCAGGCCGACAGGGCGAAGGTGAGGACCACGCCGGTGCCAAGGACGAAGAGCGTTCGAATCACGGTAGTTCGGACCCTCCCTGCCCGGTTGCGAAATGGTCCCATCCCCCCGCCGAGAGGGGCTGGGGCGGTGCACCGCCCCGGGGACGCAGGCGGACGCCGTGCCCGACCCCCACCTGTCCCACCGGCGACAACGGAAGATCGAACCGCCGGCGGAATTCCTCCACCCTTGCCTCTCCTTCCCCGGGGGGGAGCACCACCAGGAGTTCGAAGTCCTCTCCGCCGTGGAGGGCCCGGCGGAGGGCTGCCCCGAGGGCCGCGTCGCCGGTCTCGCCCGGGAGGCGGTGGGCCACCTGGAGGAGCGCTTCGGCGTCGAGCTCGATGCCCACCCCGGAGGCGGCGGCCAGGTGTGCGGCATCCCCGGCGATCCCGTCGGAGAGGTCGAGTCCGGCCCGGGCTCCCGCCTCCCGAACCAGCCAGCGTGCCTCCTCGATGCGGGGAACCGGCCGGCAGAAGGCGTACCGGGCCCGGGGATCCGGTGTCCGACCCGCCCCCCACGCCTCGAGGGCCGCCGCGGCGGCGCCCAGGGTCCCGGTGACCCAGAGTTCGTCGCCGGGGCGGGCACCCGAGCGCAGGAGGGGAGGATCCGCGCGCCCGACCACCATGACGTCCACCACGGCCGGCCCGGGGGAGCGGGTCAGGTCCCCGCCCAGGAGGGGCGCGCCGGCGGCGGCGGCGGCGGCGCGGACCCCTGCCATGATCGGCGCCGACAGCGTGCCCGGCGCCGGCACGGCCACCGAGACCAGGACTCCGAGCGGCCTGGCCGCCATGGCCGCCAGGTCCGAGAGGGCCGCCGCCGTGGCCCGGTAGCCGGCCTCCTCCGGAGACACCCAGTCGAGCCGGAAGTGCGTTCCCTCGATGGAGAGGTCGCTGGAGAGCACCGTGCCGTCCTCCAGGACTGCGCCATCGTCACCGGGGCCCACCCGGACGCCCGGAGCTTCGGAAAGCCCGTCAAGGAAACCGCGGATGCGGTCGAACTCGGCGCCTGGTCCCAGCGGCGTCCCCCGCCCGACGGTCATGGGCACCGGGGCCTCACCGGGAGGCCCCGAGATCCAGGAGGACTCCGGGAACCCGGGACAGGTCCGGGCCTTCGCCGGGCATGGGGCCCCCTGCGTCCGGTGCATGCCACCCTTCGACCTCGGCCAGGACCCCGGCGAGCTCGTCCACCAGATCGGAGGGGAGGAGGGCGTCGCCCGACGAACGCCGCCCCGGTGCCCCGTGCAGGAAGTGGTCGGCGGCGCGCCCGGTGAGGTGGAGGGCCAGGGCCGCGGCGTCGGCGGCGGCGAGGCCCCGTGCCAGGAGCGCCCCCGAGACCCCGGTCAGCACGTCGCCCATGCCCCCCCGGGCAAAGGCCGAGCCCCCGCTGGCGCTGATGCGCACCGGCGCATCGCCGGGCGAGGCCACCACGGAGGGCGCCCCCTTGAGCAGGCAGGTGGCACCCCAGCGCTCGGCGGCCCGCCGCGCCGCCATGGGTGCGAGCCCCGGAACCGTCTCCTCCCCCAGGATCCGGGACAGCTCCCCCGGGTGGGGTGTGAGCAGGCACCGGTCCCCGTCGCCACGGGGGAGCGGAGGCAGGGCACCTCGACCCAGCAGCGTCAGCGCATCGGCATCCAGCAGAAGCGCACCGCCCCCGGATTCGGAAAGCTGCTCCATGACCCCGGGGAGGAGGCGGGCGGGAAGCCCTTCCGGAGCGAGCCCCATGCCGGGTCCGGCGGCCACCGCGTCGGAGTTCCGGACGGCGTCCCTCACGGCGTCCCGGTCCGTCGGGTCGGGGAGGATGGCCTCGGGTACCTGATGGTGAAACAGGTCGCGGTGCCGGGGGGCGCAGAGGACCCGAAGCATGCCGACGCCGGTCCGGAGCGCCGCCCGGGCCGTCAGCACCGCCGCTCCCCCCATGGCCTCGTCGCCGCAGATCAGCAGGAGGCGCCCCACCGCGTTCTTGTGGGTGTCGAGGGAACGCCGAGGGAGGTGCGCATGCGCCCATCTCCCGGTGACCAGGGCAGCGGACGCCTGGGAGGCCTCCCAGGGCGGAAACCCGATCTCCACGGCGACCAGGCGTCCGGCGCGCCCCCGCCCGGGGTGGAGGAGCGTCCCGAGCTTGGGGGCGCCGAAAGCCACGGTGAGATCGGCCGCCACCACCGCGCCGGGTGCCTGGCCGGTGTCCGCGACGACGCCGGAGGGAAGGTCCAGCGCCAGGACCGGGATGCTCCCGCCGGGCCCGCCGGCGAGCCCGTTCAGACCGCGAATCCAGCCGGCCACCGGCTCCCGGGGCGCATCCGCCAGCCCCGTCCCGAGCAGGCCGTCGACCAGGAGCGCCGGTGCCCGGTCCCGGACGAGAGCCCGGATCCGTGCCTCGGCGTCGCCGCCGTCGGAGGGCGAGGTCGCGGTGGGGAGAAGGGCCGAGGGAACCCGGTGACCGTGAAGGAGCGCGTCGTTCGAGGGGCGGCGGGGATCGACCAGGAGGAGGACGTCCACCCCCCGGGCATGGAGCGTGCGGGCCAGGACCACGGCATCGCCGCCATTGTTTCCGGCTCCGGCAAGGACCACGACGAGGCCCCCGCTCCCGGTCATGGCCTGCGCAACGTCGGCGGCGGCCCGGCCGGCGCTCTCCATGAGGACCTTGCCCGGGGTCCCGGCCTCCCGGGCCGCCGCATCGAAGGCGGCAGCCTCGGTACCGGTGGGAACCGGAACGAGCAGGCGGCGGGGGGCGGGTCCGGAGGTCAAGGGAGGCCCCAGGCTACTTGAAGCTCTGCCCGATGGCTCGTCCGAAGGTGATCTCGCCGTTGTCGAT
>REBP01000065.1 GCA_007692665.1 Gemmatimonadales bacterium
TGCTCCCGGACTCCTGGGGCACGCGGCTCATGCAGGACGTGAAGTCCCAGCACCCGGCGGCACGGGTCATTCTCACGTCGGGGTTCACGGCGGAGGACCCGGTCCTCGCCGCCGGCGTGGATGCGAGGGATCCGGACATCCCGTTCCTGAAGAAGCCCTTCACCCAGGAGGAACTCCTGGAAGCCGCCCGGTCCCTCGTGGGCGACCGGGCGGGCAGCGAGGACTGACTGAACTCCCGCCGGTCCCGACGCGTCCATGCTTGAACCCCTGCTCGCCTTCCTGTCCCGGAAACCGGAGGGGGATGTCCCGGTCTCGGAAGCCCCGGGCAGCGCTGACGGTGCCCTCGACCAGCTTCGGGTTGCGTTTCCCGGGCTCGACACCATGGTCGGGGACCGGAGAGTCGTGGACTTCGGATGCGGCCACGGGCGGCAGGCGGTGGGGCTGGTTCAGCTGGGGGCGAAGTCCGTGGCGGGCATCGACATCAACGAGGGCTTCCTCGAGGTGGCACGCGCGCATGCCGACAGGAGCGGCGCCGGGGCTCGCGTGCGCTTCTTCACCTCCCTCCCCGAGGCGGAGGCTGGGAACTGGGACCTTGTCATCTCCCAGGATGCCATGGAGCACTTCGGAAACCCGGACCGCATCCTCGGCGACATGTTCAGGATCCTCGCCCCGGGGGGCCGCGCCGCCATCACCTTTTCGCCGCCCTGGCTTCACCCCTACGGTGCACACATGCACTTCTTCACGCCGGTGCCCTGGGTGCACCTCCTCTTCCCCGAACGGACGGTCATGAGGGTGCGTTCGCGTTTCCGCGACGACGGGGCGGAGCGCTACGAGGACGTCGAGGGCGGGCTCAATCGCATGACCCTGCGCCGTTTCGAGGCGTTGGTGGACCGGTCTCCCTTCATCGTGGAATCCCTGCGGTTCACGGCCATCAGGGGTCTGCCGCTCGTGAGCCGCACGCCGGTCCTCCGGGAGTTCGTCACGAGCCGCGTCGACTGCATCCTCCGGAAGCCCTGATGCCGGGATCATGCAGGTGCTGACTCGCCTCCTGAAGGGTGCCCTGAACCGTGTGGGGCTGGACCTGGTGCGGCATGCACCGACCCTCGAGCGCCCCTTCGAACTCGTGCCCGTCATGCTGCGGGACTACGTGCGCTCCGGTCATCCCGTCTTCGTCGTCCAGGTCGGAGCAAACGACGGCAGGGCGTTCGATCCCCTGGGGGCGTCCATCGTCGAGCACCGGCTCCCGGGCCTCCTCATCGAACCGCTCCCGGACCTCTTCGAGGCGCTCCGTCAGAACTACGCCGGCCTTCCCGGGCTGATCTTCGAGAACGTGGCCATCGGAGCCGACGAGGGGCGGAAGCCGTTCTTCCGCGTCCGACCCGGTCACGACGGGCCGGAGTTCTGGCAGGGGCTCGGGAGCTTCGATCGGGGGCACCTCGAGCGGGCCGGGGTTCCCCCCTCGGACATCGAGAGCTGCATGGTGGACGTGGTCCCCATGGGGGCGCTCCTGGACCGGCACCGGATCACCGACATCACCCTCCTCCAGGTGGACACCGAGGGCTTCGACGACCACGTGGTCCGGGCCACGCTCGAGACCGGCGTCCTTCCGCGGGTCATCAACTACGAGCACTGCCACCTCCCGGTACGGAGGCGGTCGGCGCTCAAGGAACTGCTGGTCGCGAAAGGATACCGCTTCCTCGAATCCTGGTCCGACACGACGGCGGCCCGGGACTCGGACCGGTTCCCCGGGCTCTACTGACCCCCCCGGGCGGCCTCCTGGAGCTGCTCGAGGTAGATGGGAAAACGCATCTCGTCCTGTGCCAGCGTTCCGTACCTTCGACTGGCGACCATCCTGACCATGCGGGGAAGGAGAAAGCTCTCCCGGAGGAACCTGAGCCTCCGGGGCTTCAGGACGAAGTGCCGCGTCGCATCGACCACGAAGTCCGCATTCGAGCGCAGGCTGGCCATGCCCACCGGCACGTTCTTGTTCTCGTAGGGAATATCGGCAGCCTCCCGGTAGCGCAGCGCCATTGCCTCCGTGTGGAAGGTCCGGTCCACCAGGTACTCCGCGGGAAGGGGCGCGATGAAGTCGAAGATCTCGTCCGTCAGGAACGGGGCGAAGACCCGGGACCCCCGGGCGAGGAGGCTCCAGGTCATCAGGGCGGTCTCCCTCCGGGTGCGGTTCCAGAAGTAGAACTGGCCCAGGGGATTGGGAGCCCCCCGGAACCGCTCGAGCTCCCGTGTCACCTCGTCCAGCGCCCGCTCGTAGGACCAGCGTCGGATGAATTCCGACGGGATCATCTTCCCGAGCCTCTCGTGCCGGGGAAGGAGGGCTTCCGCCAGGGGCCCGAGGTCCCCTGCGTTGAAGAGTTCGAGACGACGGCGGGTCAGGAAGAGTCCGGCTGCCAGGACGTCGCCGCCGAGCCCGTCATACACCCGGTCGAACCCCGAATCCGCGAGGTGATCCATGAGGGGGAGGATCCAGGCGTGTTCGTCGGAGCAGTAATGCGTGAGAACGTTCTTCCGCCGCTCCGCCATGAACCGGCGATCCGCCTGGGGGAGCACGACGTGCGGGACGTCCAGCCTTTCGCAGACGAGGGCCGCCACCCGCGCATCCTCGTTCCGCCTGGAGGGGAAGTGCCGCATGGTCAGGCAGGCCTCGGGAGGGTGGCCGGCGTCCCTCAGCGCCAGGAGAATGTGCCGGGAGTCCCTGCCGCCGCTCAGGGGGAGTGCGACCCGCTCGCCGGAGTCGGGGAGCATCCGCTTCAGCGAGGTCTGGAACACCTCGCCCATTTCCCGAAGCGCCTGGTCCCGCGGGGGGGGCGCCTCGGACCTCGCCATGGGCTCCTCCTCCACCTTCAGGGCAAGCCGCCCCGCTTCCCAGGTCAGCGTGCACGCGGGGGGAAGGGCGCGGATGTGCCGGAAGGGGGTGTGGCTGCCGAGGAAGAAGCCGAGCCGGAGAAACACGGCAAGGGCCGGGTCATCCAGCTCCCGCGACGACGCGAGGGGAAGCAGGTCGGCGAGGTGGTTCGAGATGGCGAACCCGTCGGGAGAACTGCAGTAGAACAGCGGATAGAATCCGAACCTGTCGTTCCGAACCACGACGCGGGTCCCGTCCCACGACCACCCCCGCTCGTCCGTCCGCGCGCCCCCCTCGGGGAACCTCATCCGCTCCGGCCCCCGGGTGCGGAACGAGGCCCCGTCCCGCGAGACCACGAAGGTCTTCACGTGCGAAGAATCGGTCATCGGGCCGTGACCTCCCGGTACAGCTCCTGGTACCGTGCCGCGACCCGGGGGAGGGAGAATTCCTCGCGAGCCCGCTTCAGACCGGCTGCGCCCATCTGCCGGCGCCGGGCCGGGTCGCGGAGGAGTGTCACCACCGCCCCCGCGAAGGTCTCCGGATCCCGGGGGGGCACGAGAAGCCCGGTCCGACCCTCGTCCACGAGTTCGGGGTTTCCGCCCACCCGTGTCGCCACGACCGGAATTCCGGCACTCATGGATTCCAGGATGGTGATGGAGAGCCCCTCCGAGAGCGACGTCAGGACCGACACGTCGATGAGCGAATACAGGCGGTCGACATCGGTTCGAAAACCGGTGAAGATCGTTCGGTCTCCCACCCCGAGTTCGTCCGCCCGCGCCATGAGCCCCTCTCGCTCCGCCCCCTCTCCCACGAGAAGAAAGCGCGCCTCGGGTACCTGGCGCGCGATGAGCGGGAGGGCCTCGATGAAGTACTTCGTACCCTTTACCGGTCGGTTCAGGTTGGCGACCATGCCGACGACCAGATGCTCGGGACCCAGGCCGAATTCGTCCCGAAGCGCCTCGAGTTCGACGCCGGACAGCGTCGGTGGCGACGACGCCACCCCGTTCCGGACCACGACGGTCCGGTCGGGGGAAAGCCCCTCCCGCTCCACGACCACCTCCCGCACGGCCTCGGAAACACAGATCACCCGATCCGGCACGCCGGACGTGAGCCGGAGCATCCGGTAGTCCGAGGGCCCCAGGTTGAACCCCTGGTCCTCGCGGTTCTCGACCAGGTTCCGGATCACCCCGGCACGCTTGAGGATCCGGCCGTACATGATAGGCCAGAAGAAGTAGCTGTGCACCACGTCCGGGCGAGTCTTCCGGACCAGTCGGTGCAGAGACCGGCACTGGCGAAGCTGGGCCAGGGGAAACCGTTCGAGCGGCCCGGAAGAGGTGTCGTCGTGCAGGGGAACATGCTCCGGTGGCAGGGACTCCACGTGGCCGTTGCACAGGATCTCGGCACGGGTCGTGGACGGGTCCATGTGGTCCAGCATCCTCACGAGGTGAAAGCCGGTCCCGCCCCCGAGGGCGCTGATCACGTAGAGGATCTTCAACGCGACACCCCGACGCCGGCCAGCCGGAGGCGAAGACCCTCCGGACTCAACCCCGCCGGAACGTTCAGGCGGGGCGCCGCGAACGGGGGCGGAGGCTCGGGAGGGATCCAGCCACCCTCGATCCGGAACCCATGCAGGTACGGGTGGCGGGCGGCGTCCGCATCCACGGCAGCGTCATGCCTGCCGTACGGGTAGGAAACGAAGGACGGGGCGGCGGAGAGGTGTTCCTCCATCCACCGGGAGGACTTCCGGAACTCGGTGGCCCGCTCCTCGGGGGAGATGCGTTCGAGATTGGGATGGGACCAGGTATGACATTCGCAAGAAATGTGGTGATGTGCCGCAAGGGCGAGCAGCCCCTCGTGCGTGCCGGGACGAGCGTGTTCGGGCGCTTCGGGGAGCGCGCTCCCGTTCTCCTTCGCCCACGCCAGCACACCCTCCTGGCGGCCTGCGAGAGCGTCGAGGCAGTGTGCCCGGACGGACTCGGGCAGCTCCCCGCCCCTGGACATGGCGAGGCGGTCCCACCAGAAACCCGGCTCCCGGGTCAGCCCGGGGTTGATGAAGAAGGTGGCATCGAACCCGAAGGCCGCCAGCGCCTCCACGCCGGCAATCGCCGCGCCGCGGTAGGCGTCGTCGAAGGTGATGGCCACCCGCGGCCTCGCGTCCTCGTCGTCGTCCAGCGGGCTGGAGGGCCCGAGCAGGCGCTCGAGCGACACCACCCGGCAGCATTCGGCCAGGACCTCGAGGTGCCCGCGAAGGAGGTCTTCGGGAAGGTGAAGGGAGGCTTCCCCCCACGCCCGCTCCCCCCGCGGCACGACGTTGTGATACGCCAGAACGAGGCGATGTCCGCGCATCCGCCTCGAGAGGATCGATGCCGCCCCGCTTCGGCTCGCGCCCACCTCGATCAGCCGCTTGAGCCGCTGCCGCATTCCTCCCTCCCCCCGCGAGCATGGTTCTCATGACACCCGATCCACCATCATCCAGCACCCATGATCGCGCAAGAAATGCGCCGAGGGAACCGGTCGCCGGGACCGCAAAAGGCGAGGGGGTCTTACAGGGCATATCTCTTGCGAGTAGACTGCGTGGACATCCGGTCCTCCACCCGGACCGCATCCCTGTTTTCCGACCCCGAGTGGCGGGAGTTCCAGCGTGAAGTCAACATGATCGGAGCAGTTCTCATCCTCGCGGGGTGCATGATCGGATTCTATGCCTTCGCGGGCTATCCCCTGCTCCTTCTGGCCGCCCGCCGCCTCGGGGATGCGTCGCCCCCCGGCACGGTACCCCCCGGGTCCGACACGTGGCTCCCGAAGATCTCCATCAGCGTGCCGATCTTCAACGAGGCTCACCAGCTCGAGGAGCTGCTGGCGAGCCTCGTCGCCCTCGATTATCCGACGGACCTCCGACAGATCCTCATCGTTTCCGACGGGTCCACCGACGGCTCCGACGAGATCGTGGAGGCCTGGGCGGATCGCGGCGTGGAGCTTCTCCGGGTAGAGCAGCGGGGGGGCAAGGGTGCAGCGGAGAACTCGGCCCGTCCGCATCTCACCGGCGAGATCGTCGTGAACACCGATGCATCGATCCGGATCCGGCCCGGGGCCCTCCACCCCCTCCTTCGCCCCTTTGCCGACCCCCGCGTGGGCGTGGTTTCCGGGCGGGACCTGAGCGTGGGGCAGGAAACGGCCGATGCCAACCAGGGCGAAGCGGGCTACGTGGGCTACGAGATGTGGGTGCGGGACCTGGAGACCGCCAGCGGCGGGATCGTGGGGGCAAGCGGATCCCTCTACGCGACGCGGCGGCACCTGCACGAGGTCGACATCCCCCCGGAACTGAGCCGGGACTTCGCGTCGGCCCTGGTGGCCGGCGATCACGGCCTCGCCGCGGTCTCGGTCAAGGGAGCCGTCTGCCTGGTTCCCCGTACCGGGTCCCTCCGGAGCGAATACCGCCGAAAGGTGCGCACCATCGCCCGGGGGATGACGACGCTGTGGACATGGCGCCACCTGCTGAATCCGCTCCGTCATCCGGGGTTCGCATGGAAGCTCTGGAGTCACAAGATCTGCCGCTGGCTCCTGCCCGTCGCGATCCTCCTCATCGCCGCCGGGCTGGCCCTCGTGGCCCGCCAGGAAGCGCTGGCCTGGATCCCGCTGGCCGGCGGGCTGGGGCTGGTGCTGGCCGGCGCCACCGGATGGATGGTGGGATGGGCCGGGGAAAACGGCCCGCTTCCCCGGGTTCTCTCCACCCCGGCCTTCTTCCTGATGAGCAACGTCGCCGTGGTTCACGCCTTCTTCCGCGCCATGGGGAACGGCTCCCAGCAGTTCTGGGAGCCGACAAGGCGGACCACCGACGAGGGATTTTCGAGTCGCTCCCCATGACCGGCCTCACGATGATCGTGGGGGGCACGGCCCTGGCCCTCTACGCCTTTGCGCTGTACCCGGCGCTTCTGGGCCTCAGGGCTCGAACCCGAAGCAGGCCGATCCCGGCGCTCCCCCGGGATCAGGTGGAGGCTGCCGAGCTTCCGACCCTCTCCATCAGCGTGACGGTCTACAACGAGGCGCACCAGATCGAGAGCCTCCTCCGGAGCCTGGTGACCCTCGACTATCCGGCGGAACTCCGACAGATCCTGGTGATCTCCGACGGGTCCACCGACGGGACGGACGACATCGTGAGGGAGTGGGAGGACCGGGGCGTCGAGCTTCTGCGGGTGGAACCGCGGAGCGGGAAGACCGGCGCGGAGAACGCCTCCCGCGCGCACCTCACCGGCGACATCATCGTCAGCACCGACGCGTCGGCGCGCATTCACCCGGGCGCGCTGATCCCCCTCGTCCGGCCCTTCCTGGACCCCAGGGTGGGGGTCACGTCGGGCAAGGATGTGAGTGTCACCCGCCACGACCACCACGCCAATTTCGGGGAGGCCCGCTACGTCACCTACGAGATGTGGGTGCGGGACCTGGAGACACGGGCCGGCGGCATCGTCGGGGCGTCGGGCTCGCTCTACGCCACGCGGGCCCGGCTGCACTGCACCTGGCTGGACCCGAAGCTGAGCCGCGACTTCGCCTCCGTGCTCCAGGCCCGCCAGGGGGGCCAGGTCGGGATCTCGGTCTCGGACGCCCTCTGCTATGTGCCCCGGACGTACAGCCTCGGCGCCGAGTACCGGAGAAAGGTCCGGACGATCGCCGGGGGGATGGTCACGCTCTGGGCCCTGCGGGACGCCATGAACCCCCTCCGTCACCCCGGCTTCGCATGGCGCCTGTTCAGCCACAAGGTCGTGCGGTGGCTCATGCCGCTGGCCGTGGCGCTCGTCCTCGCGGGGCTGGGGCTCGAGGCCTTCGATCATGCGTGGGCACTTGCCGTGCTGCTTCTCGTCATCGGAGGGATCGCCGCCGGAATGGCCGAGATCCTTGCGGCGGGGTCGAAGGCCCGGCTGCCCCGGGCGCTGTCCATTCCCTTCTTCTTCATCTTCAGCAACGTCGCCATCGTGCACGGGTTCTTCCGGGCACTGACCGGGAAATCCGAAGGGACCTGGGAGCCCACCCGCCGATGAGCCGCATCCTGGTGACCGACGGAAACCAGCGCTCCGCGCTTGCCGTGGTTCGGGCGCTGGGCCGGGCCGGACACCACGTCGTGGTGTGCAGCGCGGGGGCGCGATCCCTCGCAGGGGACTCGAAGTTCGCACGGGCCCAGGAAACCGTGCCGGACGCCGGCGACCGGCCGGAGGCCTACGCCGACCGGATCGAGGAACTCTGCCGGGAGCACCGCATCGACGTGCTGATCCCCGTCACCGATGCCGCCATCGAGGCCGTCCTCCCCCACGCCGGCAGGCTGGCGCCCACCCGGATCCCCCTGCCGCCCTACGAGGTCTACCACGGGATCTCGGACAAGCGCGGGCTCATGGAGCGGGCGCGGGAACTCGGTGTGCCCACCCCCCCGGAACTCGAGCTTCCGGACGCCGACACCCCGCTGGACGAAGCGTCGCTGCCCCGCTTCCCCGTCGTCGTGAAGCCCGCCCGCTCCGTGGTCAGCACCGGGGAGGAGCAGATCCACACGTCCGTGGCCCACGCGGCGGACCGCGAGGCCCTCGACGAGGTGCTCCGGCGCGCCCACCCCCAGTCCTATCCGCTCCTCATCCAGGAGTACATCCCCGGGGTGGGAGAGGGGGCCTTCTTCCTGATGTGGGAAGGCAGACCGGTGGCCCGCTTCTCGCACAGGCGCATCCGGGAGAAACCCCCGGCAGCCGGGGTCAGCGTCTACCGCGAATCCATCCCGCTGGCCGCCGACCTCGAGGCCTGCTCCCGCCGTCTTCTCGACGACTTCGGCTGGACCGGGGTCGCCATGGTCGAGTACCGCCGGTCGCTCCTGGACGGCGTCCCCTACCTGATGGAGGTGAACGGGCGGTTCTGGGGCTCGCTCCAGCTGGCCGTGGACGCCGGTGTGGATTTCCCCTCCCTCCTCGTGGACTGTGTCCTGGGCCTCGACCCCGAACCGGTGGACACCTACCGCGCGGGGATCCGTTCGCGGTGGTGGCTCGGGGACCTGGACCACCTCATCATCCGGATGAAGGAGTCCACACCGAAATACCGACTCCCCCCCGACGCAGGCTCGCGGGCCGGAGCGCTGCTGCGGTTTCTGATTCCGTGGATGCCGGGGGACCGGAGCGAGGTATTCCGCCTGTCCGACCCCGGGCCGGGGCTGAGGGAACTGCGCGAGTGGGTCCTGAACAGCAGCCGGACCCTCAGGCGGAGGGGCTGACGCCGCCATGGACTCCCGCGACCACCTTCTCTTCGTGGCGGATCATCCCTCCGACACGCGCTACGCCTGGGACTTCATCTCGGCAGTCTGCGGCGGGGTCGCAGCCAGGCTGGCACCGGCAGGGGTCCGGACCACCATCGCGTACCCGGAACTGGTCGACGGGCCCGTGCCGCCGGCGCTCGAAGGGCTCCGCAGGGTGCAGCTCCCCTGGCGGGGTCCACCGGACCTTCCCGCACTCTGCCGCTTCGTGCGCGAGGAGGGCGTGACGGCCCTGTACATCACCGACCGCGTGGCGCGGGATCCCGCCTACGCACGGCTCCGCCGAGCCGGAGCGCGGACGATCATCCTCCATGACCATACCTCGGGACTTCGCACCCGGCCCGGGCCCCTCAAGGCCGCCCTCAAGCGCGCCCGTCTCCGCATCCCCGGCACCTCGGTGGACCTGGTCATCGCCGTGAGCCGATTCGTGGCGCGCCGGCACCTCGAGGTCGAACTTCTCCCCCCGGAGAAGGTCGAAGTCGTCTGGAACTCGGTGGAGGTGCCTCCCCAGCCGGCGGATGCGGCCCTGCGCGCTCAGACCAGGGCGCGCTTCGGAATCCCGCCCCATGCCCTGCTCGTCGCCAGCGCGAGCCGGGCCACCGAGGCCAAGGGGATCCAGCACCTCCTGCGGGCCTTCGATGCCCTTCCTGCCGGGGCTCCCGGTGATCCTCCCGTCCATCTCCTCTATCTTGGAGACGGGGTTTACCTGGACAGGCTGAAGGAAGCGAGGAACGGAATGTCGTCTGCGGAGCGGATCCACCTTCCCGGGTACATGCCGGACGCGCGTGCGATCCTCGGGGTCGCGGATATCGCTGTCGTTCCGTCCCGCTGGGCCGAGGCGTTCGGACTCGCCGCGCTCGAACCCCTCGCCTGGGGGGTTCCGGTCATTGCATCGCGCACGGGGGGACTCCCCGAGGTCGTGCGCGACGGCGTCGACGGAATCCTGGTGGAGCCGGGCGACGAACCGGGCCTCACCCGGGCCATGGCCGACCTCCTCGCCGATCCGGAGCGACGGATTTCCATGGGCCGCCAGGGGCGAGAGCGGGCCTCCGGCGACTTCCACCGGGAACGCCAGCTCGACCGGCTCGTGAGCCGAATCGCGGGACTCCCGGGGCTGGGAGGCTCCCCGTGATCGGATCCGGAACCCCCGCACCGCCGAGACTGCTGGTCGTCAGCCGTCATGCACCTCCCGGGCGCGCGATCGGGGGTCTCCGCTGGTGGGGACTCTCCCGCCACCTCGCGCGCCGTGGATGGGAGGTGCGCGTCCTGACCGGACAGGAGGGCGCGGATGCCGAGGCGGTACCCCCGGGAATGACGGTGGAGGTGGTGGGAACCCGCCCGACACTGAATGACCGCTACCTGGCCTGGAAGCGGAGCCGGGAATCGTCTCCTCCCGTGGCATCGGCCTCGGCACCGGACCTCCCCTCGCCCCCCGGCGGGGCGCCGGCGGTCGGCGAGCCGGCGAGCGGAGCGGGGAGCGCCGGCCTTCTCGCGACGCTGCGCACCGAGGTCGGGGGACTGCTGGGCTTCCCCGACGTGGGGCGCGGGTGGATCGAGCCCCTTGCCGAGGCACTCGCCCTCCGGCTCTCCGAATGGCGCCCCGACCTGGTCGTGAGTTCCGGCCCTCCCCACTCCCTTCACCTGGGCACGTTGAAGGGGCTCGCCGGGTCTCCCGTTCCCTGGATCGCCGACTTCCGTGATCCCTGGTCCGACGAGGCCAGGGCCCACCTGGACGTGGGGTGGACCCGCCCCTTCCTGGCCCGGCTCGAGGCGGACGTGGTCCGGACCGCAGCCGGCGTCTTCACGACGACCCCGGAACTGGCGGACACCTTCCGCGCCCGGTACCCGGGGCTGAACGCGCGCTGGCTTCCCAACGGGGTCGACGTCGAGAGCCTCCCGGCCCGCCCGGCCCGGCGGGGCCCCGGCCTCCGGGTGGCGCACATCGGGAGTCTCTACCACCGGCGCGACCCGGTGCCCGCCGTCCACGCCTTCGCCAGGTTCGTCCGCAGCAACCCCGAAGCCCGGCACGACGGCTCGGTGCTCTCCTTCGTCGGGATGGTCAAGGAAGAGTACCGGGAACGGATCGAGGCGGCTGCCCGCGAGGGGGGGGTCGCCGACCAGGTGGAGCTGGTGGGGATCATGCCCCGGCATGAGGCCATGGCGTTCCTCGCCTCCACCGATGTCGCCCTGACGCTGGCACAGGACCAGGAGACGGCCATTCCGGCCAAGATCTACGAGTCCGTCGGCATGAGGATCCCGACCCTGGTCATCACCGAATCCCACAGCGCCAGCGCAGTGGCCGCCAGGCGCCTCGGCGCCGGCATCCACGAGGCCGACGACCTCGACGGCATGGCGCGGAGTCTCGAAGCCGCGTGGAACGGGAGCTGGACCGGCGAGATTCCCGACGGCGTGCTCCTCGACTACGCGGACCTGGCGGCCGAGGCCGAACGCCTGCTCGCCGTCCATCTCCGGCGCCCCCTGCCGTGACGCATCCGGCGACCCCGCAGCCTCCGGATCCTGTCCGGCTGCGCCCCCTCCTCTTCACCCCCTGGTACCGTCCCGACACGGGGGGCGTGGCATCGGTAGCGGAGCGCCTGCACGAGGGGCTTCGCCGCAGCGGGGTCGATTCCCGGCTCGTCGTCTTTCGGGGCGGCCGCGACCTCGAGCCCCACGCCGAGCTCCCGGGGGTCTGGAGCCTCGAGATCCCCACCGCGTTCGTCTCCTCGCGGCGTCCCCGGGCCTGGCTGGGGGCCCTCCTCCGCGGACCCGGCACGATCCGCAGGCTGGTCCGCTTCATCCGGGAGCGGGAGGTGAACTGCCTGGTGGTCGTCTACCCCATCGACCACGCCTGGATCTTCCCCCTGCTCAGGCGTTTCTCGGGCGCCCGCCTCTTCCCCTCCTTCCATGGGGGAGATGCGAAGCGCATTCCGGACCTGTCCGCCCGCCGGCGCTGGATCTTCCGCCGCCTCGTGGCCGCCTCGGACGGCATCATCGTGTGCGCGGAACACCTGGAGGAGAAGACGCGGGAACGCTGCCCGGAGGCGGAGGCCCCGATCCGGGTCATCGCCAACGCGGTGGATGTGGACCACTTCGTGCCCCCACCCGCCGACCCCTCCCGGTCGGACGGACCGCGGACCCTGGTCCACGTTTCCAACTTCTTCCGGATGAAGCGCACCCTGGACATCGTGGAGGGATTCGCGCTGGCCGACCTCCCGCCGGGGACACGCCTCGTCATGGTGGGCGACGGCGACGACCGGTTGGCCACGCAGGCACGGGCGGAGGAGCTCGGCGTGGCGGACCGCGTCGAGTTCCCGGGGTTCAGGGAGGACATCCGGCCGTACCTGCAGCAGGCGGACGTGTTTGTCCTCGCATCGGATTCGGAGGGGGCGCCCCTCGTGCTCCTCGAGGCCATGGCGTGCGGCACCCCGTGGGTCTCCACGCCCTGGGGCGCCGCTGCCGAGATCCCTTCCGGAGAGTGCGGCCTCGTTGTCCCCGCCCGGGACCCGGCCCGACTCGCCGCCGCCCTGTCCGAGATCATGGCCGACGACGCCCGCCGTCTGCAGATGGGCGCCCGGGCCCGGGAACTCGCGGTGGCGAACTACGGCTCCCGGGCCTGGATCCGGCGGCACGTCGAGTTCATGGGGGGCACGCTTCCCGATGCGGAGCCGGTACCGGATGCACCGCCCTCTACACCCGATCCCTCAGCCACCTGAGCGGTGACAGGATCGCGCTCCCGGTCCGGTAGCTCAGGGAGTTCCTGAGCGTCAGGGACACGGTTTCGACCCGGGCCTGGAGCTCCTGGACCCGCACCTCGCGGGCGTGAAGGACGTCCACGAGATGCTCGCGGAACGCCGCCTCGTGCTTCACGACGATCTGCCGGAAGGCGCTGGCCCTGCGGTCGCGGGTCCGGTCGTACATGGAGCCCGGGGTGTCCCGGTACAGGTACAGCGCCTCGGGGATGGCGTGCACCCGCCAGCCGCACGAGGTCACCGCGATCCAGAAATCCCAGTCCTCGCTTCCATCCCGCATCTCCTCGTCGTACCCTCCGGCTTCCTCCCAGCACTGGCGCCGGAACAGGCTTCCGCCGCAGGCCTGGTTCCGGACCAGGAAGTCCCGGAGTTCTCCCCCGGCGGGGGTGTAGATCACCCCCGTGGGACCCTCGTCGTCGAACTGCAGCACGTGCGTGGTCACGACCCCCACCCCACGCTGCTCCTCCATGATGGGGACGGTCTTCGCCAGGAGTTCCGGCGCCAGCCTGTCGTCGGCGTCCAGGGTCATGATGTATTCCCCCCGGCTGTGCCGGATTCCGTGGTTCCGGGCCGACGAGAGATGTCCGTTCTCCTTGTGCAGGACCGTCACGGCCGGGTCGCCGTTCTCCTCGAGGGAGGCGAGGACCTGGAGGGTGGCAGGATCGTCGGAGCCGTCGTTCACCACCACGACCTCCCGGTACGGGTAGGTCTGGTCCAGGGCGCTTCGGACCGCGTCCTCGACATAGGCGCCGTGGTTGAAGCAGGGAATCACGACACTGACGATGCCGTTGCCGGGTTTCAGTACAGGAGCCATTTCAGCCGTCTTGCCAGGGTTTCGCCGCTGGAGTCGGCAATGTATGCCCTCGGCAGCATGAAGGGATCCGACTCCATTCGCACAGGGCCCTCTGCGCTGCCGCAGGCGTAGGCGTACCCGGCCTCCTGCACCAGCCGGCGGGTGAGGTCGTCCACCCTGCCATGGGGGTAGGACATTCCCCGCGCGGGCGTCCCGAGCCATGTGCCCACGTGGGCCCGGGCGCGCTCGAGCTCCCGACCCTGCTCCGGAGGCGGCCGGAGCGACAACGCCGGGTGGTTCACCGTGTGGGCTTCCACGTCGAAGAGGGGCCCCTCCGCCATCCGCACGAGCTCCTCCGGCTCCATGGCCCGGTGCGAGGGACGCACCTCGTCAGGGTCGACGCCGGCCCATTCCGCCAGCACGCGGAGAAGCGGCTCCCGCTCCTCGGTGGACAGGGGAAGGAGGAGGGCGTGGATCTCCCGGCCGATCTCCCGTCGCTGCGGGGCCGTGACGCGCCACTTCCGCGCCTCCCCTCCCACCTCCAGCACGAGATCGGTCTCCTGCCCCTCCCCCGCGGCCAGGGCCCTCCCCAGCCGGTCCCACCAGAACTCCCGGTCCCTGCCCTCCCGGCCGGTGATGGCGAACAGGGTGGCGGGAATTCCGTAGCGCTCCAGGAGGGGGCGGGCCACCTCCAGGTTGTCGACGTACCCGTCGTCGAAGGTGACGCAGACGGCGCCGTCCCGAACGGTCCCCGAGGCGAGCCCCTCCACCAGTTCCGCCAGCCTCGTCGGGCGCGCGACCCTCCGAAGCGCGGCGAGGTGCGCCTCGAAGTTCGCCGGCGAGACGCAGTTCCCCCAGGGGTCACCCGGGTCGTCGGCAATGCGGTGGTACATCAGAATGACCGCCTGCCCCCCGGGTCGGCGCATCCTGTTCCGGATCCGGCGCAGGCGGGTCCGGAGATCCAGCTTCGGCCTCGTCACGGCTCGATCGTGCTCCAGAGGACGTAGGATTCCCCCTCGGCAGCCAGGGCGGAGCTCTTCTGGTGGCTTTCGCTTCGCTTCTCCAGCCTCTCGCACCACCCGAAGGCCTGGACCACCGCCTCGTCGTCCAGCTCCAGCGGCTCGGTGCCGGTGGGGGGGTGGTAGTGCACGTGCATGCAGAGTTCGCCGCCCGGCCTGAGCACGCGCCGGATCTCCGCCGCCGCCGCCTGGAAGTCGTCCACGTGGTCGATGGCGTTCACCGAAATGACGGCACCGCAGGACTCATCCTCGAGGGGCATGGACTCGGCGTATCCGTGCACGAAGCGGGTACCGGAGCGGTACAGGTGAAGCGGCCACCCCGCGTTCAGGTACCGGGGGAACAGCGGATCCAGGCAGTAGAGTTCGCACTCGGCAAAGGCCTCGCCGCTGGGCATGGGTCCTGACCCGACGTCCAGCACGCGCATCCCCCGGAAGGCATCGGGCGGGAGGGACAGGTCCAGCAGGTACTTGGGCTTCTGGTGAAGCTCGAACCACGTCAGAATGGCTGCCAGACGTGGGTCACGGTGCTGGACCCGGTCCTCGGGGGCCGGGGCCGGAGTCCGGTAGTGCACCTCGCGCTCCCCCCGGTACCAGGCCAGGATCCGATCGATCTCGATGCGCCAGAAGTTCTCCTCCAGCGCGTACTTGTCCGGTCGCGGCCGGGTCCTCCCCAGCATGCGGCGTGCCAGGTCTCGAAGGTGCCGGGTCGATGTCATGAATCCGCAGGGGTTCGAGTCGTGGAGCGGGAATCGGAAGGCGCGCGGTCTGCAGGAACCCCCGGAACAGGTGCCCCTTGGCGGCCTCGACCCGCACGCCGAGTTTAAGCGCGACCCCCGACCCCGTGCAACGCGCCGCGGCCGGTGGGGTCGAAGGGAGCAGGGAGTTCTTCCACCGGATGACCCGGGATGTCGATGGCGCACCAGGATGGGGCGGGCACCAGCGCGGCCAGGACCGCGGTCTACGTCGTGACCGGGGGAGACAACGTCTACCTCCGCATGGCGCTCGTCTCCGCCACCAGCCTGCGCCTCCTGAACCCCGGCATCCCCATCGTCTTCCTCACCGACGGGGACCCGTCCGCCGCTGCGCTCATCGCGCATCACCTGGGGGAAGACGTCCGCGTCCACTGCCCCGAGGGACTGCCCCCGGGGAACGACCCGGTCCGGACGAGCCGTCACATCAAGACACAGCTGGCCTCCTGGGTGCAGGCGCCCTTCGTCTTCCTGGACAGCGACACCCTGTGCGTGAGGCGCCTCCCGGGCGTCCCTCCGCCGGGTCGAGCCCGGGACGGGGACGAGGGACAGGTGCAGATCGGCGCGGTCCTCGACCGAAATCGCGGCGAACCCTTCCACAACGATTCCGCAGGCTGGATGAAACCCCTCTTCGCGCAGATGGGATGGGATCATCCGACCGGGATCCACCTGAACTCGGGCGTGCTCTTCTTCAACAGCCAGGAGGAAGCGGTCCGGCTGTGCGACCACTGGCACCGGGCCTGGTCGGACCAGGTGGCACGCACCGGCCAGTACCGTGACCAGCCGGCGCTGAACCATGTCATCGACGCCCTCGGGCTCCCGGTCACGGTCCTCAGCCTGCGCTACAACGCCATCGTCGCCGCAGCGCCGCACCTCGCCCGGGGGGCCAGCATCCTGCACTACTTCACCCGCGACGGCATGCCCGAAGAGGGGACGCTGCTCCACCGTTTCCTCGTCGATCTGGCGCGGGACGGCCGGATCGACCAGGCGGCCATGCGCGAGGATCTCGCTGCCGCGCGACAGGAATATGCGGTGGAAGACTACGGGCAGGAGCCCGAGGACCACCCGGAGTACGTCGTGTTCTCCTGGGTGACCCGGTCCCTCCGCCGCGGCGATCACGAAGCCGCCTTCCTGCACGCCCGCGAACTGCTCCGGGCGCGCCGTCCGGGTGTCCGAACCCTCGTCGCCGTGCTCGGCCTACCCCTCCTCGCGCTCCTCGCGCGGGGCGTCCGCCGGCGGGACCCGGTCTAGCGCTCCCTCGCCCGGGGCGGGTGAGGCGGGGGGCACCCCTTCCTCGCCCAGGACCGCCGCCTCCGCCTCCGCCACGACCCCCGCAATGTCGGCGTGGAAGGAGAGGGGGGAGATCTCCCGGTAGGCCACCCCGTGCCGCGCGGCCTCCTTCCGGAGCAAGGTGCTCCGGTGGGTCACCCGGCGAACGACGTCCCACCGTGCCCGGCGGCTGTAGCCCGCGGTCCAGCACGTCGCCAGCTTCCCCTCCACTGCGCGCAGACGGTCGATCCGGCTCCCGGCGGCGGACCCCACGGTGAAGGCCACGACATCGTGGGTGCGGCACCACCGATTGAAGGCGCCGAGGGAGATCCGGGCATCGGGCAGGTCGTGTCGCCCCTCCATGACCAGGAGGGCCCCCTCGACGACCACGCCAACCCTGCGGTTCCCGAGGAGGTGGCCCACCCACCCCTCCCGAAACTCCTGCAGCTCCCGGTGACCCGGGAGCAGCGGGTACCATCCGTACAGGTCATCGGTGTTCAGCACCCGGTAGCCGAGCCCCCCGGCAAGCCGCTTCGCCGTCGTCGATTTTCCCACCCGGGCAGGGCCCCCGATCAGGACGGGCCTCCCCGCCCTCCCGCCGGCGCCTCCGCCCCGCAGCATCGAGGCCGCCAGGAACGCCCCGCCCCGGACCCGGCTGCCGCTCTTCACGAGAAACCGGACGAACGGCTCGTGGAGGTCCGGGGGAAGCAGGTGGGCCGACAGCGTGACCGGGAGGCGGGCCACGGGTCCGAAGGCCATGGCCTTCAGCGTTGCCCGCAGCGCATGTCGCCTTCCCCCCGCCCGCGACGTTC
Source organism: Gemmatimonadales bacterium (assembly GCA_007692665.1). Taxonomy (GTDB): domain Bacteria; phylum Gemmatimonadota; class Gemmatimonadetes; order Longimicrobiales; family Gaopeijiaceae; genus SKNW01. Next base: position 17,526 of record REBP01000065.1, read on the forward strand.
CCCCGCCAACCCGGACCGGCTGCGGGCGCTTCCCACGCCCCCGACTGCCGTTGGCCCCGCCCGCGCGTCCATTCATGAGCACACACTACACGCTGCACCTGCCCCGGGGAAGCTCGGGGGAAGGTCGGGGAAGCCGGCGCACCTTGCCCCTGGGGGGGCCCGGGGTTTGAATTCAGGGCCGTCCCTTCGCTCCGCCCACCCGCGCTCCGACCCGCCCCGTCCCCTGCATGACCGACCTCCCCCGCCCCAATCCCTCGCGCCCCGATCCCTCGCGCCCCGACACTCCGCTCGCCGACCCCGCCGACGTCCTCCACCAGGTCTTCGGCTTCCGCGACTTCCGGCCGGGGCAGCGCCAGGTCATCGACGCCGTGCTCGCCGGGCGGGACTGCATCGCGGTCATGCCCACCGGCGCCGGCAAGTCGCTCACCTACCAGCTCCCCGCCCGCATCCTTCCGGGCACGGTCCTCGTGATCTCGCCCCTGATCTCGCTGATGAAGGACCAGGTGGACGCACTCCAGGCCTTCGGCTTCGAGGCGGTGGAGATCAACTCGTCGCTCGATTTCGAGGAGCGCACGGCCCGGCTCCAGGCCCTCCGACGCGGCGAACTCGAACTGGTGTTCATCGCCCCCGAAGCGCTGGACGGCTCCCTCCGCCAGTTCATCGAGGGGTGCCCGATCTCGCTCCTGGTCGTGGACGAGGCCCACTGCATCTCGCAGTGGGGTCATGACTTCCGGCCGTCGTACCGGCGCCTCCGGGACCTCCGCGACAGCCTGGACGTGCCCGTCCTCGCCCTCACCGCCACCGCCACCCGCGTGGTGGCCCGCGACATCCTGCACCAGCTCGGCATGCGGAAGCCCGCCGGCTTCAAGGGTTCCTTCTTCCGCCGGAACCTGAAGCTCGGCGCCCGAAAGAAGGGGGCGGGAAACACCCGCAAGGAGATCCTGGCGCTGATCCGCGAGCAGGGGGGCGAGCCGGGCATCGTGTACTGCCTGTCGCGCCGCACCGTGGACCAGACCACCGCCTTCCTCGAGAAGAGCGGGATCCGCGCCCTCCCCTACCACGCCGGCCTCCCCGCCGAGGCGCGCGCCCGCAACCAGGAGGCCTTCCAGCGCGACGACGCCCCCGTCATCGTGGCCACGGTGGCCTTCGGCATGGGGATCGACAAGTCCAACGTCCGCTGGGTGATCCACCGCGACATGCCCAAGGACGTGGAATCCTGGTACCAGGAGATCGGCCGCGCCGGCCGCGACGGCCTCGATGCCCACTGCATCCTCTTCTACTCCTGGGCCGACGTGAAACTTCACGAGCGGTTTCTGAACGAAATCGACGATCCCGACCTGTGGCATCTGAAACGCCAGGCCACGGTGGACCTCTTCGAGCTGGTGGAGCGGGGCGCCTGCCGGCACCAGGGGATCCTGCGCCACTTCGACGAGGCCATGGAGCCCTGCGGGGATGCGTGTGATGTGTGCACCGGCGTCACGGTGGAGGCCCGGGCGGCGGCCGCCCATGCGAATACCCGGTCGACGGCGCGCGCCACGGGCACCGGGGGACCCGGGCGTTCGACCCGCGCCGCCGGCGGAAGCAGTGGGGCGGTCCGCCCCTCCGCATCCGACCTGAACCCCGACGACGAGGCGCTCTTCGAGCGCCTGCGGGGACTCCGGAAGGAACTGGCCGATGCCCGCGGCGTCCCGGCCTACATCGTCTTCAACGACCGGGTCCTCCTGGAAATGGCGGCGAAACGACCTTCCGACCCCGAGGCGCTCCTCGAGATCTCCGGGGTGGGCCCGGCCAAGCTCGAACGCTACGGCGAGGCGTTCCTGGCGGCGGTGGCGGAGGGTTAGGCCCCGGGCCAGGAGCGCGACAGGGGCCGGAAAACGTTCAACGGGGGCCTGATACTTGCTTTCGGTGATCCGGGAGGAATGCCGGGATCCGATGTCGGCGACCTGCCTGAACACCTGACCCCCGCACAAGGAACGGCCGACCATGTCCATCTCGCTCAAGCCGAAACACCTCAAGCTCTATGCCGACCTGGGCAGGATCTTCGTCCGCTACGGACGCTCCGACCTCGCACGGGGTGGGGGACTCGAGGCGGGGCTCCTCGAGGGAGAACAGGCCCCCGCGGACGAGGAGGGCGGCGACGGCGGCCGCACGGACCGCGGCGAGAACCTCGCCCGGGATCTCGAGGCCATGGGCCCCACCTTCGTGAAGGCCGGCCAGCTCCTCTCCACCCGGCCGGACCTCCTCCCGGTGGAATACCTGGTCGGGCTTTCACGCCTCCAGGACGAGGTCGAGCCCTTCGATTCCGAGGAGGCGGAGCGGATCCTGGCCGAGGAGCTGGGCGTGCGGATCTCCAAGGCGTTCTCGCGGTTCGACTCCGAGCCCATCGCGTCGGCGTCGCTCGGGCAGGTGCACTACGCCGAGATGCGCGACGGAAGGCCGGTGGCCGTGAAGATCCAGCGACCCGGCGTGCGCCAGCAGGTGGCCAGCGACCTTGAGGCCATGGAGGAGGTCGCCGAGACCATGTCCACCCGCACCGAGCTCGGGGAGCGCTTCGACCTCGTGGCCATGGTGGCGGAGTTCCGTAAGACCCTGCTGGACGAGCTGGACTACCGGCAGGAGGCCCGGAACCTGGAGCGTCTCGGGGAGAACCTGAAGAAGTTCGACCGGCTGCTGGTGCCGCGCCCCATCATGGACTTCACCACGTCGCGCGTGCTCGTCATGGAGTGGGTGAGGGGCGTGAAGATCACGTCGCTCAGCCCCCTGGGGCGCATGGAGCTGGACGGAGAGGAGCTCGCCAGCCAGCTCTTCGAGGCCTACCTGCAGCAGGTGCTGGTGGACGGGTTCTTCCACGCGGACCCCCATCCCGGGAACCTGTCGCTGACGGCGGACCACCGGATCGCCCTGCTGGACCTGGGCATGGTGGCCCGGGTCTCGTCGGGCCTGCAGGAGAAGCTGGTGCGCTTCCTCATGGCGGTGGCCGAGGGCGACGGGGAGGAGGCCGCGCAGGTCGCCATGAAACTCGGGGAGCCCGGCCCCGACTTCGACGAGATCGGCTTCGTGGCTTCCGTGACGGAACTCGTGGACCGTCAGCAGGGGGTGGTGGCGAAGGACATCGAGCTGGGGAAGGTGGTCCTGGGCGTGACCCGGACCGCGAGCGAACACGGGGTTCGCATCCCCGGGGACCTGAGCATACTGGGCAAGACGCTCCTCAACCTGGACCGGGTGGGGCGCACCCTCGACCCCGAGTTCGATCCGAACGAGGCGATCCGGGCGCACGTGGCCGACATCCTCCGACAGCGGATGTGGAAGCAGGCATCCCCGGGCCGGGTGGCGGCATCGCTCATGGAAATGAACGACTTCGTTCAGGAACTCCCCACCCGATTGAACAGGACCCTCGACCTCCTGGCCAGCAACCGGGTCCGGATCAAGGTGGACGCCTTCGACGAGGTCCACATGATGGAGGGGCTGCAGAAGATCGCCAACCGGATCACGCTGGGGCTCGTCATGGCCGCCCTCATCGTGGGCGCCGCCCTGCTGATGCAGGTGGAAACGGACTTCACGCTTCTCGGGTACCCGGGGCTGGCCATGATCCTCTTCCTCGGCGCCGTTGCCGGAGGGGTGGCCCTGGTGGCGAGCATCGTGAAGACCGACGAGAAGGTGGTGAAGCGACGGGGTCGCAAGGGCGGGCCGGACGGCGGGTGATTCCGCGCGAGCGCGAGCGGCGAACGCGAGCGGCGGGCGCGGGCGGCGCCCCCGTAACGAGAAAAGCCCGAGGCGGGCAGAGACGCCGATCTTCTCGACACCTCCACCCACCCACGGGCTCGTTCTTCGCTCGTCCTTCGCTCAGCTTCGCTCTGCCCCGGGACCGGGAGCTACCCGGTGCGCCGGACCATCAGCGGTCGCGGATGTTCAGACTCCGCGACGCGCCGTTCCGCCTGCGCCCTGCTGTCCCTGCCCCTGCTGCCCACCGCGCTGCCAGTAGGGGGTCGTTCCGTAGTGATCGTGAATCCCCTGGCCCCAGCTCGGGTCAGAGAAGTCCGGCCAGTTGTCCTTGTCGAAGCCCGGTGCGTTCTCGAGCTTCTTCTTGTCCACGTCCAGGAGGAAATGCTCCTCGTCCTGCACGAGCGTCAGCGCCTGCCAGGGCACGGCGAAGAGCTTGTCGCCCATCCCGAGAAATCCGCCGAAGGAAAGCACCGCGTAGGCGATGGACCCGTCGTTCACGTCGAGCATGATCTCCTGGATGTTGCCGAGATCGTCGCCGGAGAGGTTCCGGACGCTGTCGCCGGTTACGGAGCCGGCGGAGACGACCCTGCGGATCTTCTCGCCGGTGGTGGGGCTGGTGTGACCTTGTGAGTGCGTTGCCATGGTGTCGTTCCTCTGGTTTCAGTTGCAGGAAGTACGATGGGGGGGACCGGACGGGGATGGTGTCACTCAACCCGGTCCGTCGCTCCTGACAGGGGGGCGTGCTGGATGCCGACCCTGATGCCCGTGCTTTCAGATCCGGTTCACCGGATCCCCGGAAGCCCGGATCTGATCGGTTCCGTCATTCACAATGACGAAACGAGCATGATCACGAAGATCACGAGGAAGATGAAGAAGAGCACTTTCGCGATGCTGGCGGCGGCGGATGCGGCAGTACCGAATCCGAACGCGCCGGCGATGACGGCAATCACGAGAAAGACGATGGCCCAGGTAAGCATGTGGTCCCTTTATCCGTTTCCGGTCGCATGGTGGGTGGAGCGACGCCGCCCGGCTGACCGTTACGCCCGGCGGGTCTTCGATTCTCTTCATGGACTTCTGATGCTGTCCCCTCCCTGCCAGGGGCGAGGTATGGCTGTCTGTAATGCAGGGGGCGTGCCAGCACCCGGTCTCCCGACGGGCCGGGCGCGACCGCGTGCAGGTGCTGGCACGCCAGCCCCGACCCTTGTCGCCCCTCCCGCGGGCGGGTAGCTTCGGCCCCCCTTGCCCGTCCCCAGGTCCGTCCCCGTGCTCCTGCTTCGCCCCCTCTGCCCCTCCTCTCGTCCGGAATCCTTCGCCCCATGCTAACCGTCACCCCCCGCGCGCTCAGCTTCGGCGAGATCCTCGACGGTGGATTCGCGCTCTACCGGCGAAATTTTGCCGTGTTCTTCGGCATCGCGATCATCCCGCGCATCCCGGAGATCCTCTACTGGATCGGCGTGTCCGCACTCGTTCCCGCCGGAACCGGCGAGTTCGCCGGCTTCCTCCTCCTTCCGTGGAGCTTCTTCGCGTTCTTCCTCACCCTCGGCGCCCTGTCGCTGGCGAGTGCGCAGGCCTGGGAGGGTCAGGCACCGGAGATCAGGAGTTCTCTCCAGGCGGGGCTGAGTCGATGGCTCGTCGTCGCGGCGGCCGGCGTGCTGGCGTGGGCAGCGGGCTTCGCCGGGTTCATCTTCCTGATCATCCCGGGGCTCTTCCTGCTGGCATCGTTCTTTCTCTTCGGCCCCGTCGCCATCGTGGAAGGTGGCGGACCGATCCGGGCGCTGGGACGCTCGTGGGAGCTTTCCCGGGGGGGGAGACTCCGGATCCTGGGGGTGGGGTTCGTGGCCTACCTCATCATCCTGATCCCCACGGTGGCCTTCATGGCCCTCGGGGGCATCGTGGCCTTCGGAACCGCGACCCTGGCCGGCAACGATCCCCTCGCCCTGGAGGGCGCGGGGATGTGGTTCTCCGGGATCGTCAACATCCTGGGCTCGGTGGTGTCGGCCCTGGCCTGGCCCCTCTTCGTGGCCGTCACCGTCGTGCTCTACATGGACCGTCGGGCTCGCACCGACGTGTCGGAGCTGGAGGCAGCGGTGGGTCGCCTTGAACCCATGGGTTGAAGGACCGGTGACCTCCCGGGCAGCGAACCCTTCGGCACAGGCGGGGGAGCCGCAGACACCCGGTGACCCCCTGCATCCCCTGGATCCCCTGGATTCCGCCTCGCTGCCGGACCCGGCCTGGATCGAGGGGGCGCTGGAGCGGATCTGGGAGCGACCCGAATTCGTGCGCGCGGAGCCCTCGCTCCTCGCCCGGGCGGTGGGGTGGGTGCAGGAGGCCTTCCTGGATCTCCTTCGTCGCGTGTTCTCGGGGCTGGGCCCCCTCGAAGGCTGGGCGGTTCCCGTGGGCCGGGTGCTCCTCGTGGTGTTCCTCGCCGCCGGGGTCCTGGCGCTGGGGCTCCTCGTCTACCGGTGGCTGCGTTCCCTGGAGCCGGGGCGCAGGGGAACCGCAGGGGGCTGGCCACGGGAGGCCGCCCGGTCATCGGACCCGGCGTGGTGGGAGGAGAAGGCGAGGGCCGAAATGGCGGCGGGGCGATTCCGGACGGCGGCGGTTCACCTCTACCGGGCCCTCGTGCTCCGCCTCGCGGCCCGCGGACTCCTTCGAGTCGGCGAGGGGCGCACCCCCGGCGACTATCTGGCTGAACTCCAGCGGGTCTCCCCCGACACGGGCCGGGCGTTCGGGCGCTTCCTGGGCCAGTTCCACCCCATGGCCTACGGCCCGGCCATGCCCGACGCTTCCGCCTTCCGGCACCTGGAGGCGCTGGCCGCCGGTGCCGCCGGTGCCGCCGGTGCCGGTGCCGGTGCCGGTGCCGCCGAAACCGCGGCGACCCACGAGGAGGCAGGATGAACCCCGGGCGGAGGCGGGCGCTGGCCCTGGGAGGTACCCTGGTCCTTCTCGTGGCCATGGCCCTTCTTGCAGGTCCCCGGGGCCCGGTCGACCCGTCTGCCGACCCGCGCATGTCCTCGTACCTGGCCACCGACGCGGGTACGCGTGCCCTCTACCTGGTGCTCGAGGAGCTGGAGCTCCCGGTTCGTCGCAGTCGTGACCCCTGGCCCGCGGACGCGCCCCCGGGGGTCCTCGTGGTCCTGGCCCCCACCCGCGGGCCCGACCCCGAAGCCGCCGCTGCCATGCTCGAATGGGTGGCGGACGGAGGCACGCTCTTCCACGCCGTGGGCCCGGAGGGCGGCGCGCTGACCGAGGCGATGGCCGAGGCCCTGGGACCGGGGATGCGCACGCGACCGCCCACCCCCGGTCGAACCGGGGCCCGGCGGATGACGGGTGACGTCCTCCGCGTGCCCGACGTCCGGAGGGTCTTCGTCGACGCAGGCGACGCCCAGGTGATCCTCGCGTCGGAATCCGGCGAGCCCGTGGTCGTCCTGGCCGCCCTTGGCCGGGGACGCGTCCTGGCCTGGAGCGACGCCTCGCTCCTGGGCAACGCCCGCCTGCGAGCGTCGCCCGCCGCCGCGACCCCCGCCGTCCGGGCCCTCGCCGACGCCTCGGGCTCCGTGCCGGGGGACACCATCGTGTTCGACGAATTCCACCACGGCTTCCGGGGCGACGGGAGCCCGGCCCGCGCCCTCGCCGACTTCCTTCTCGGGAGCGGCCCCGGCCGGTGGCTCCTCCAGGGGCTCCTGGCCGTCGGGGCGCTTCTCCTGCTGGGGGGTCACCGGTTCGGGGCGCCCGTGACCCGGGCGTCCGAGCGGGGGCGATCGCCGCTGGAACACATGGAGGCCCTCGCCGCCGTGTACCGGAAGGCCGGGGCGCGCCGCACCGTGCGGGAACGCCTCCTGGCCGGCTTCGGGCACCGGCTCGGGCAGCGCATCGCCCCCGCCGAGACCCTCGTCCTCCCGGACCACCTCCGCACGCACCCCGCAGCTGCCCGACTGGAGGAGGCCTGGCGCGGCGACGACGACCGTTCCCTGGTCGCCCTCGACGCCGCCATGGACGATCTTCTGATGGAAGTCCGGACCGGCCGGTCCTCGCCCCCCCCATCCATCCCATCCCGCCCATCCATTCCGGAGACCCGCAGGTGACCGAACCCCACGACGATGTCGCACCCGAGTCCGAGGGCGCTGGAGCCGCCGGACGTGCCCAGGCGATCCTCGGGGCGCTGGACGGCGTCATCCTCGGGCAGGAGCAGGTGCTCCGCCAGATGATGGTGACGCTCCTCGCCGGGGGACACGGCCTCCTGGAGGGCGTGCCCGGCACCGCCAAGACGCTCGCTGTCCGGTCGCTGGCCGTGAGCCTGGACGTCGCCTTCGGGCGGGTCCAGTTCACCC
>REBP01000119.1 GCA_007692665.1 Gemmatimonadales bacterium
TGAAGCTCGTGCCCTCCACCATGATGATGGAGTCCGACAGCGCCGGCAGGTACGCACCCCCCGCGATGCAGGGGCCCATGACGGCGGCCAGCTGGGGGATGCGGAGGTACCGTCGCATGATCGAGTTGTAGTAGAAGATGCGCGCCGCACCGTACTGCCCCGGGAAGACGCCCCCCTGGTAGGGGAGGTTCACGCCGGCGGAGTCCACCAGGTACAGGATGGGGATCCGGCAGCGCATGGCGATCTCCTGCGCCCGGAGGATCTTCGTGATCGTCTCGGGCCACCAGGAACCGGCCTTCACGGTGGCGTCGTTGGCCACGACCACGACCTCCCGGCCGTGGATTCGCCCCACCGTGGTAACCACGCCCGCGGCCGGGGCCTGCCCGTCGTAGCGATCGTGGGCCACGAGCAGGCCGATCTCGACCTGGGGGGAACCGGGGTCCAGGAGGGCGTTGACCCGCTCCCGGGCCGTCATCTTGCCCTGGTCGTGCTGGCGCTGGATGCGCTTCTCGCCGCCCCCCTGGTGGAGACGGGCGCGGAGGGTCTTCAGTTCATCGGAGAGGGTCTCGAGCCGCGGCATCAACCGCCGGCTCCCTGTCCCGCTTCCCGGGCCGTTTCCCGCTCCTCGAACCAGGAGCGGATGTAGGCCACGGCGTCGGTGGTGGGGCTTCCCGGTCCAAAGAGGCGACCGACCCCCTTCGCCAGGAGGGCCTGGACGTCGTCCTCGGGGATGATTCCGCCCCCGGTGAGGAGAATGTCGGTGGCGCCGGCTTCGTCCAGGAGCGCCTTCACCCGGGGAAAGAGCGTCATGTGGGCGCCCGAGAGCACCGACATGGCCACCACGTCCACGTCTTCCTGGATGGCGGCGGCGACGATCATCTCCGGGGTCTGGTGCAGCCCGGTGTAGATGACCTCGAACCCGGCATCCCGAAAGGCGCTGGCGATGACCTTGGCCCCCCGGTCATGTCCGTCCAGCCCCGGCTTGGCCACCAGCACCCGCACCCTCTGTTCACCTGCGCTCATCTGCGACTCCGAATCCATGGAAGGTCCTTCCGACGTGGCGCGCCTCGGGGAGGGCGCCGCGGGTCAGCCCTTCAAAATACGGAATCCGGGCGAGGAGGTCACCCGCCAGCCCGCGATAGCCATGACGGAAGGTCCAGCACCGAGGGGATCCGGGGCACCGGCCAGGTCAGTTCGCCCGACGGATCCAGCAGTACCGCCTGCATCCCCACGCCCCGGGCGCCCACCACGTCCACCGGGTAGAGATCGCCCACGTAGAGCGCCGCTTCGGCGGGGAGGCCCATGCGCTCGAGCCCCGCGTGGAAGATGCGCGGGTCCGGCTTGTCGAACCCCACGACCCGGGAGTCCACGACGAACTCCAGGTGGCGGCGGAGCCCCACCCGCTCGAGGGCGGCCTCCATGCGGCCGTCGGCGTTGGAGATCACCGCGAGCCGAAACCCGGCGTCGAGCAGCGCTTCGAGGGCTTCGGTGGTGCCGTCCTCCACGTGCGTCCACATGTGGTCGTCCATGTGGGCGGCCCGCAGTCGCTCCCCCACCGCATCCAGGGCGTCTTCGGGGACGCCGCTCTCGCGGAAGAGCGTGAAGAAGTACTCCTTCCAGAGATGCGGCTCGGTTCCCACGAGGCCGTCCTCGACGCGGGCGGCAAGCTGGGCGCGGGCCACGAGCTCGGCCCGGAACACCCGGTCCTCGTCGGATTCAACGCCCTCGGCCCGGTACATTTCGAGGATGCGGCCGCGGTCGGCGAAGACCAGCGTGTTGCCGGCGTCCAGCAGGACGGCCCGGGGGCGAACCTCGAGGGCGGGCGGGAGCGAAGTCCCGGCGTTGGCGCGGGGGTCGCGGGCGCCGGCGGTCCCGGCGGCGTCGGGGGCGGCGGCGCCCGGGGCGTCAGGGGCGTCAGGCGTCAGAAGAATACCGGCTCCCGGTAGGCCCCGAAGACCTCCTCCATGGCGAACCGGATCTCGTAGAGGGTGCAGTAGGCCCGGGCGCAGTCCAGGATGCGCGGGACCAGGTTCTCGCCCTCCCGGGCCGCGTGGGTCAGGGCCGAGAGCGCGCGCTGCACGGCCTCGTCGTCGCGCTCCTCCCGGAGGCGGGCCATGCGTTCCCGCTGCCGGGCCTCCATCGCCGGATCGATCTTGAGCGTGTCGATCTCCACCTTCTCGCCTCCGTCGGTGAACGCGTTCACGCCCACGATGAGACGCTCCCCGGATTCGATCTCCACCTGCTGCCGCATGGCCGAGTTCGCGATCTCCTTCTGGAACCAGCCCCCCTCGATGCCCGGAACCACGCCGCCCATGCCGTCGATCTCGGCGAAGAGCTCCTCGGCCTCGGCCTCCAGGTCATCGGTGAGCTGCTCCACGTAGAAGGAGCCGGCCAGCGGGTCGATGGTGTTGGCGACACCGGTCTCCGACGCCAGGATCTGCTGTGTCCTGAGGGCGATGCGCACGGACTTCTCGGTGGGCAGGGCCAGCGTCTCGTCCATGGAGTTCGTGTGGAGCGACTGCGTGCCCCCGAGAACCGCCGCCATGGCCTGGTAGGCAACCCGGGCGATGTTGTTCTCGGGCTGCTGCGCCGTGAGCGTCACGCCGGCGGTCTGGCAGTGGGTGCGGAGGCGCCAGGACTCGGGGTTCGTGGAGCCGTACTTCTCGCGGAGGGTGCGGGCCCAGATCCGGCGGGCGGCACGGAGCTTCGCGATCTCCTCGAAGAAGTCGTTGTGGATGTCGAAGAAGAAGGAGAGCCGGGGGGCGAAGTCGTCCACGTCGAGTCCCCGGGCGATCCCCCGCTCCACGTATTCGAAGCCGTTCTTCAGGGTGAACGCCAGCTCCTGGCCGGCCGTGGATCCCGCCTCCCGGATGTGGTAGCCCGAGATCGAGATCGGGTTGTACTTGGGAGCGTGCTCCGAGCACCACTCGAACATGTCCACGATGGCGCGAAGCGCCGGCTCCGGCGGGAATACCCAGGCATGCTGCGCCTGGTACTCCTTCAGGATGTCATTCTGGACGGTGCCCCGGAGACGGTCCGGCGAGATCCCCTTCTTCTCGGCGGCGGCCACGTAGAAGCAGAAGAGGATGATGGCGGGCCCGTTGATGGTCATGGAGACCGAGACCTCGTCCAGCGGGATCCCGTCGAAGAGCGTCTCCATGTCGGCCAGCGACGAGATCGCCACGCCGCACACCCCGACCTCGCCCAGGGACCGGGGGTGGTCCGAGTCGTAGCCCATGAGCGTCGGGAAGTCGAAGGCCACCGAAAGCCCGGTCTGCCCGTTCCGGAGGAGGTAGTGGTACCGGGCGTTCGTCTCCTCGGCGGACCCGAATCCGGCGAACTGCCGCATGGTCCAGAGCCGGGTCCGGTACATGGTCGCGTAGGGCCCGCGGGTGAACGGGTACTCGCCGGGCAGGCCGATCCCCTCCAGGTAGCCGTCCGCATCCTGTCGGTCCACCGGGGTGTACAGCGGGCGGATCTCCCGGCCGGAGATGGACGTGAAGCTGTCGTCACGCGACGGGGTAGCGGCGGAGGCTTCCTCCCAGGCTGCGAGGCGGGAGCGCAGAGCCTCGAGCTCCGCCTCCCTCCGCTCGATCTCCGCCGCCAGGTCGGCGGTGTCGGGAGTCGGGGGAAGATCGTGTTCGACGGTGGACATGGGAGGCTCCGGCCGGGGTGTCTGGGGTCTCTGTGAATGCGCGGTCGCACGGGAGGCGGCGGCATCCACCCTCTGAAAGATGCCGGGGGTGCAGGGAGGGGTCAACGCGTGCCGGTACGAACGCCCAGGTAGATGGCCCGTCCCGGCACCGGGTTCGAGGTCAGGTCCAGGTGGTCCGATCCCAGCACATTCCGGACGTCCATGAACACCCGCGCTCCCCTGCCCATGCCGCCGGGGAGCGGGGCGTCGAGGCGCACGTCGATCTCCCGGAAGGCCTCCTCGCCGGCACGACGCCCGTGCATGCCGCGCACGAAGACGCTCACGTCGTCGATGTCGTGCCGGAAGCCCGCCATGACCTGCTCGGCGAGGGGCCGGAGCGCGTACTTGGACCGGAAGCCGGGCTCGGCGTCGGCCTCGAGGGAAAGGAGGGTCCCGGAGAGCGTCAGCTGGGTGCCGGCGTCCAGCTGCCACGACGTCTCGAGTTCCACCCCCCGGAACCGGGCCTCGTTCACGTTCCTGGGCACCCAGGGTGCGTTCGAGATGTCGAAGACGCCCGCCGGCACCGCCCGCCGGGCCCAGTCGATGAGGTCCCGGTTGGTCCGCGTGAAGCCCGCGAGCTGAAATGACACGCCCGCCAGGGGCTCGACCTGCACGCCCACCTCCCAGGCCTCCCCACGCTCCGGACGCACGTCGGGGTTGGGTTCGTGCCCCGGGTCGGCGTAGTAGCGTTCGGTCCAGGTCGGCCCACGGAAGGAGCGACCCCAGGAAGCACGCACACGGAGCTGCGGGGCCGCGGTCCAGGCCGCCGCCACCGAGGGCGAGGTGAACCCGCCCCAGCGGGCGTGGTCGTCGTGCCGGAGCCCCAGGGAGAGGTCCAGGCGGGACACCGGCCGGGCCCCCATCTCCAGGTGGACGGCCGAACGGGTCTCGGACCGATCGCCGAGGGCGTTGGACGCGAGCCGGTGGCGCGCCACCTCGCCGCCTGCGGCCAGGGTCACCCCCGGGGTCGGTGACATGCGCACGGTCAGGTCGGCGCCGGCCTGCGTGGACCGGTGCACGTTCTGATACACGGAGGGGTTGTCGCGGATGAGGATGAAGTCGTCATCGTGCCCCCGCCAGCTCACCCGGGGCTCCACCCGGAGCCGGGACGCCGCCCCCGGAACCCAGGCGAGGGACGCCGTCTCGGTGCGGGTGGCCTCGAACGACGGGAAGGGGGCGTAGAACGCCTCGGCGCCGAAGTCCCGCCGGGCCAGTCCACCTTCGGCGAGTAGCCGCCCACCCGAAACGGGGGCAGCGAGCCGCATCGTTCCCAGGAGCTGCTCCCACTCCGTTCCCGTGCGATGCCCGTCCGACCGGCCGGCCTCTCCGGCGAGTTCCAGCGCCAGGCCGCCGGGAAGCCCTGCCGTGGCATCGATGGCCCCCACGAGCGTCCCGAAGCTCCCGACCTCGACCCGTCCCCCGACGCCGTCGGGGGTGCGCCGGGTGACGATGTTCACCACGCCGCCCACGGCGTCGCTCCCGTACTGGGCAGAGGCCGGGCCCCGCAGGATCTCGATGCGCTCCACACGGTCCAGGGGCACCGTGAGGTCCAGGTCGAAGTGCCCGGTCTGGGGGTCGCTCATGCGCACCCCGTCCACGAGGACCAGGAGCTGCTCGAAGCTCCCGCCCCGGATCGACAGGTCCGTCTGCGCCGGCGAGCGGGACTGAACCTCCACACCCGTCGCCCACCGGAGAGCCTCGCCCACCGAACGAGCCGGGATGGACTCGAGGGTAGCGCGGTCCATGACCTGCACCGACCGGGTGCGGAGGGGAAGCTCCGCGCTCACCCGGGAGCCCAGCACCGGGATCGTGTCGAGGACGAGGACCGTGTCCCTCGCCTGCGATGCGGCCTGGCCCGGGGCCTGCCCGGCGGCCTCGCCTGCCATGAAAAGGGCTGGGGCGGCGACGAAGGCCGCGAGAAGTACCCGCCGTAGGCCGCGCCCCGTGCGGGCGGAGGATGCCTGCAGACGAGCCCCGGGTCGGGCGGGCGTCCGGATCGGCGTTGACACGGCAGCAATCGGCATCAGGAGAATCCCTCGAGAAGTCGGGCGGCTACGGAGTAGGGAGTGCTTCCCCCCGATGCGATGGCACCCAGGGCCGGTCCGGCCACTGTACTGTCGGCAAGGAGGCGCCGGACACGGCGCTTCAGCTCGCGGTCCATGACATCGCGGACCCGGGTCGTGGTGCGGGCCAGGCGCCTCCGCTCCAGTTCGCCGGACTCGAGCATCCACACGCGGTGGTCCTCGATGGCGGCGAGGAGCCCGGCCACCCCCTCGCCGGCATGGGCGACGGTCTGAAGCACCGGAGGGGTCCAGCTCGGCGGCGCCTTGGAGAGATCCGCATCTCCCCCCTTCCCTTCCTCCCCCCTTGCCGGGCCGCTCCCGCCGGCCTGGGCGATCCCGCCGGCCTGGGCGATCCCGCCGGACAGGTCCACCCCGTGGTGCGCCGGAACCCGGACCTTCCGGGCGTCGCCGGCGCGGTAGTGGAGCGCGGTGCGGATCTCCCGGACGAGGCGGTCGGCGCCGGGGCGGTCCGACTTGTTGACGACAAAGATGTCGGCGATTTCCATGAGACCCGCCTTCATGGCCTGGATGCCGTCCCCGGATTCGGGCACCAGCACGACGACAACCGTGTCCGCCGTGCCGGCAATCTCGAGCTCGGTCTGGCCGACGCCCACCGTCTCCACGAGGAGGCGCGGAAATCCCGCCACATCCATGACGTCCATGACCTCGGTGGTCGTCGTTGCCAGCCCTCCGAGAGAGCCGCGGGATGCCATGGAGCGGATGAAGATGCGGGGGTCCGTGGCGAGGTCGTTCATCCGGATCCGGTCCCCCAGGAGGGCGCCTCCGGAGTAGGGCGACGTGGGATCCACGGCCACCACCCCGACCTGATCACCGGCCTCCATGTGGGCCCGGGCCATGGCCGTGACCAGCGAACTCTTGCCGGCGCCGGGCGGGCCCGTGATGCCCACGCGCGAGCCCGGGGGGCCGGCGTGTCCCTCGCCGGGGGTCAGCAGGGTGTGGAGGAGCGCCTGGAACCCGGGCCTTTCGTTTTCCACCACCGAGATGGCACGGGCAAGGGCAAGGCGGTTTCCCGAGCGAATCCCTTCCACCAGCGGGCGGAGGGAGGCGGGGAGTTCGGTGGCGAGGGGTGGAACCGGTGACACCATGCGGGAGCTCGGAGGGTCGGAGAACCACGGGGGGGGCGGGAAACGAAGCCACCAGACAGGACCGGTGGAAGTTGTCACCCTCCCCTGCGCCGGCCAACCCCCCGAAACGGAAAACCCCACATGCCGCCTCGAAGCGAGGCGGACATGCGGGGTCGATCCAGCAGGCGAACCGGGAAGGGGTCAGCGATCGACTGTGACCTGGATACGGTTCCCGTGCGACCAGGTGCCCGTCAGATCAGAGCGCCTCGGTCACATGGATCGTGCCGGTGCAGACCGGGACTTCGGCATGGTGCAGCGTCACCATCCACTCGCCGGCCTCACCCTCGGTCGGATCCACGAGGAGGTGGGTCGGACGCTCCTCGATCAGCGAACCGGTCAGCCCGCTTTCTTCCTGAAACGTCAGGGCGTCAGGCGTCTCGATCTCCTGGGAGGCCTCGAACTGGATCTCGAGCGCTTCGCTGCCGGCCACCACCATGTGGGGCTCGAAGGTCAGAACGCAGTCGGCGTTGTCGAGTACCGGAGCCGGCGTGGTGGCCAGCGTGGTCATCAGAAGGGCACCGGTGCCCATGGCCATGAGGCCGTTTACGATTGTCGATGATTTGAACATGGATTGCTTCTCCAACTCTGCAGGGTGCAAGTGGGGCGCGCTTCGGGTGAAGCGCCTGCCCACCCCAACCAGTTACAAGATGGGTGCCACCACTGCAAGACCCAGCGTCACAACATGTTGGCGGAATGCGGCGCCCCGGCGGCGGGGGTCCGTTCGGGAAACGGATGCACCCTTCCGCCCTCGAGCCGGAAAAATCTCCCGGAGTCCACGGTTCACCTCACCCCCCGACCGACGCCGCCTGGTGGACCTCTCCTCTCGTGCCCAGCGCGGCCACGTCCGCTCCCGACGGCCGCTGGAAGATCCGGAGACCGAACTCGGGAACGGTGGCGAGCAGGTGGTCGAAGATGTCGGCCTGGATGCCCTCGTAGACCGGCCAGCGGATGTCGCTGGTGAAGACGTAGACCTCGATGGGGAGGCCCTCGGGTCCGGGAGCAAGCTGACGGACGAGGAAGGTCATGTCCTGGTGGATGCCGGGATGAGCCCGCAGGTACGCGATGACGTAGGCCCGGAGCGTTCCGATGTTGGTGAGGCGGCGCTGGTGCGGGACCACCTCGCCGGAAGCCACACGGGCCTGGTTGTGCGCCCTGACCTCCTCGACCCTGGACGCCATGTAGTCGCCCAGGAGTTCCCATCGCCCGAAGGCCTTGATCTCGTCATCGGTGAGGAACCGGATCGTGGTCTGGTCCACGTGGAAGGCCCGCTTGATGCGGCGCCCTCCGGAGTCCGACATCCCCCGCCAGTTCTTGAAGGAATTCTCCAGGAACTTGTGGGTGGGAATGACGCTCAGCGTGCGGTCCCAGTTCTGCACGGTCACCGAGTTGAGGGCGATGTCGATGACGTCGCCGTCGGCCTGGAACTGGGGCATCTCGATCCAGTCCCCGGTGCGGAGGAGGTCGTTCGTCGTGATCTGGATGCCGGCGACAAGCGACAGCAGGGTGTCGCGGAAGACCAGGAGGAGCACCGCCGTCATCGCCCCCAGCCCACTCAGGAAGATGAGAGGGGACCGGTCCATGAGGATCGCGACGATGAGGATCAGCCCGGCAATGTGCCCGACCACGTTCGCGACCTGCAGGAACCCCTTGATGGGTCGCTCGCGGGAGCGGGGGTTTTCCAGGTAGATGCGGTTCACGCCGTCCAGGAAGGCGTCGAACGCACGCACGACGACGAGAACCATGCTCGCAAGAAGGACCCGGCGGGCGATGACCAGGGGATCCACCGCCAGGAAGGGCACGAGCAGGAGCCCGTAGTACCAGACCAGCAGGGGCACCCCCCAGGCCATCCGCTGCGGAAGCCTCGCGTCGAAGAGGGCCTGATCCCACTTCTGGGGGGTCTGCCTCGCGATCCGCTCCAGGAAGCGGAGGATGAAGTGCCGCACGATCCGGTGCAGGATCTCGCCGACGAGGAGCACCCCGAGGACCGTCAGGACGAGGGCCGTGCCGGGGTTCGCCCGGATCATCGCCTCGAGGGGGAGAAGGAGGGGATGGATCCCCTGCACGACGGCGTCGGCCTGGACGAGGACGGTATCGGCCACCGCCTCCGCGTCCGGCCGGCCCGCAGCCCGCCCTGCAACGGTGCCCACGTCACCGGCTTCGTTCGCCACCTCCAGCATCCCACCCCTCCCGATTCCACTTCCCATGAAGACCGGCCGTTTCCGGAAGCAGGCGACACATCACGCCCGCGCCCGGTCCGGCCGACGCGCACCAAGGGTAGCAGGGTGGCCCGCGGGGGAGAACCCGGCACCCCGTGGATGCCGGGTCACCTTCCGGTCAGTCGTCGTCGCCGAGTCGGCCCCGGGTACCTGCGACCACGCCGGTCCCGACGCCGGCACCCAGGGCGATGGCGGTCCCTGCCCCCACGATGGGGAGGATCGCGACGAAGGGCGAAGCGAGGAGCGCGGCCCCCATTCCGGCTGCGATGCCGCTGAACGCGGGATGCGAGCCCACGGCGGTGTATCGGAGGCGCCGGAAGGTGAAGTTGCGCGCAGCGCGGTAGCCGAAAACGGAAAGAAGGATGGCAACGACAAGGGCGATGATTCCCATGAATCTGCTCGTCTGAAAGTGAGGTGGGCGTGCGGGTCGCAGGCGGGGCCGGGGGCGAGGGAGGGGCCGGGGACCGGCCCCCCTTTCCTTCTCCCTACGGGATGCGAGGCCCGGAGTTTCGAACGCGTCCGTGGGAACTCCCGGACACCGGGGTCAGCCGGCGGGTGGGAGCACCAGGAGGGTGGCCGTGGCGTCGGCGGTGGCATGGATGCGGAGGGCGTCCACCGTGGCCCGAACGGCCAGGAGCGCGGCGGACCCCACGGTTCCCTCCATGCGCACCTCGTCGGAAAGCTCCCTGTTCAGCCCCCGGTGGAGCTGCTCTCCGGCGAGTTCCATGAGGTCCGCCACCGGGATGCGCGCCACCTCGCGGAGCTTCCGCCGCACCTCACCCCGAACGATCCACGCCGCGCTCCGGGCCAGAAGGTCCGCCGTGGCCACGTCGAATTCCAGGTCGGGGACATGGACCTCGCCGGCTTCGAGGTCCAGCTCCGGGGTCCCCACCAGGAAGATCTCTCCCCGGGCACTCCCGTCGAAGCGGATCCCGAGAGCCACCCGCCCACCGCCGATCCCCCGGAGGGTGGCGTCCTGGAACCGGAGGGTCTGCCCCCCCCACGTCAGTTCCGTTCCGCGCAGTTCCTCGCTGATCCGGACACCCGCCTCGTCGTAGTGTGCCCGGGCCTCGAGGAGGATCCGGAGTCCCTCGCCCTCGACCTCGGATCCCAGCACCGGGAGGGGCACCGGCGCCCAGGCCGGCTCGGGACCCAGGGTGATGCGGGGGCGCGCCACCAGCCCCAGGGAGATCCGGACCTGGCCGCCCTCCCCGCGAACCTCTCCCAGCGACACGGCCACGGGCGAGATCTGGAGCCAGACCTGGTCGGTGAGTTCGTGGGGCTCGAGGAGGTGCTCCCACGGCTTCTGGAGGCGTCCCTTCAGGTCGATGCCGGCCACTTCCCGGTCGATGCGGTCCGTCTGCCCCGCGAGGAATCCCGCCGCGGCCGAGAGAACCCGCTCCGTCACGTCGATCCCGAAGACCGTCACGCTGCACTGGTCCGCCTCGTTGTCGGAAGCCGGCCGGATGCCCTCGACCTTCGCCTGGGATCGGAGCCGCCACTCCGCGTCGACGCCGAGGCCCGAGACCAGGGTCACCACTGCCCTCGGCCGGTTGTCCTCGTCTTCCGATGTCCCGCACGATGCGCTGACTTCCGGTGCCAGCGGGGGGTTGTACCAGCCCCTTCCACGGTAACGCAGGGTCGTGGAGAGGCGGACCGTGTCCCCGACAAAGGACCACTCGAAGGGCTCGCGCTCGACCTCGAACGCGACCTGTACCCGTTCCCGGGAAGGGTGCTCGTGGCGCTCCTCCAGGCTTCCGAACGTCAGCGGAATCTCCCGCTCCAGCGCCTCCACCGCCGGGCGGAGGTCATAGATCACCGGCGCCTGGAGAAAGGACGCCGGAAGGTCCGGGAGGTCGTCCGAATCCGCCATGACGCCGGGGGGCGGTGCTTCAAGGCTGGGATTCCGGTCGCACCCTGCCGCTCCGACAGCGAGTCCCGCAGCGAGGAGCAATGCGGGGACCCGGGGGGCTCTGAGCAGCGAGAGCATGGCATCCTTCACCTGCCTCCGGATCGTGTCGCCCGGGAGGCCATCCAGTGGCTGGTCCGCCGCGTGTTCGAGGAGCAGAATGCGCGAAAACGGCCGGTTGAGCCAGGCCCGGAGAACCCGGTCCATCTTCCGGGAGCCCCAGGGAGGGTCCGCGAAGGCGATGTCATACGGCATCTCGCTCGGCATCTCGCTGCCGGGCGCACCCTGGGCTTCCGTTGCCCGCCGCCGCTCCTGAACCGGATGCTCCACGAAGGGGATCGCGTCCTTTCGGAAGATGCGGGCCCGGTGGGCAGGAAGGCGAAGTCCGACAACGTTGGCCTTGAGGGAATGGAGCGCCTGCGGGTCGTCTTCGACGAAGTCGCAGCTCCGGGCACCCCGCGACAGGAACTCGATGCCCACGGAACCGGTGCCGGCGAAGAGGTCCAGCGTGCGAGCCCCTTCGAGTTCGGTCTCCAGCATGCCGACGATCGCTTCCCGAACGGGCTCGGCCGTCGGGCGGACCCGTCCGGAGGGGGAAACAAGATCCCGTCCTCCCCAGCGGCCTCCAATTACCCTCATGAAACCTCTCTCCTTTCAGATTCGCCCGGACGCCCGTCCGGACGCCCGTCCAGCCCCCCCTTCGGCTCCGGAGCCGGGCGGGTCCTACCCCGCTCACCCCGAAACGCCGCAGCCAGGCTCCGGACAATCGCCCACCCATCGCTCCCGACGCCGGGGATCGGGAGGAGGTTCAGCCCTGCCCACACGGCCGAGAGCGCCCCCAGGGCGAAGGCCAGTCCCGCTGCCGTGGGCGACGCGAGAGCCGAGCCGATGAGGCGCATCCCCTGAAGGAGACCGATGGCCCTGCCCCCGCCGAGAATCTCCACCACGCTACCCGGAACAAGCCAGAACCACTGCCCTGCCCGGACCGCGCTCCGGAGCAGAAGAAAGGCAAGGAGAAGGTTGGCAACCGGACCGGCCAGGGCCACCACCGCGTGACCGGTCCCCTTCGGAACCCCCCGGTACACGAGCTTCCCGCCGAACGGAAACAGTCCCAGCGCCAGGCGTGTCCCTCCGGGCGACACCGTTCGCAGCGCCGGCCCTCGACCGACCTCGAAGGCCTCCACCCGTCCGCCCTTCAGGCGCACCGCCAGGGCATGCCCGGCTTCGTGGACGGTGGTGACCACCCAGAGGAGGAGAAGGACCAGCAGGATGGAGGGCATCACGCCTTCGGGTGGAGCGTGGTCGGGAACCGGCGGCCTCGGGGGCCGCAGCACCGGGAGCCGGGGCACCGGGCTCGGCAGGACGCGCCGGGCTTTAGTATATTGGAGGACGGGACCAAATCCGAGATCATGCCCATCGTCGGCAGGGGAGCGAAAGCCCCACCGCCGGCGCAAACCAGCCACCAGCGAGGAACGGATGCCGACGACGACCCCATTCGAGGCCCCCGGCACGCCCTCGGGGCTCACGACCAATCAGGCCCCCTTCATCGAGGGCGCCCGCGCACGTGGAGACCTCTTCATCCATCAGCCCTGGGAAGAGTACTCCCGCGAGAACCACGATACCTGGAGCGTGCTTTTCCGCCAGATGCGTTCGCGCTGGGAACGGTACGCGAATCACCGGTTCCTGGAGGGCATCGAAGCCCTCGCGCTGCCCGCGGATCGCGTTCCCCGCCTGGAGGACGTCAACCAGTTCCTCGCGCCGCTGACCGGTTTCGTGGCGAAGCCGGTGGCCGGGTACGTCCCGGCGTACCTCTTCTTCGACTGCCTCGAGAAGCGGGAGTTTCCGACGACCATCACGATCCGTGACGGGCGGACGCCGGACTACCTGCCGGAGCCGGACATCTTCCATGACATCGCCGGCCACGTCCCCATGCACACCGACCCGGCCTTCGCCGACACCCTCGTCAAGTTCGGACGGGTCTCGAAGCTGGCGGTGGAGCGACTGGTCGAGCGCGGCGACACGCCGGATCTTCGGGAACGCCTCGCCTCCAACATGCGAGCCATGGCGCGGTTCTTCTGGTTCACCATCGAGTTCGGGCTGATGCGGGACCACACCCCGGACAGCGACGGTGGACTTCGGGTGTATGGCTCCGGGCTCCTCAGCTCCCGCGGCGAAATCGAGCACTCCATCGAGAGCCCCGACGTGCAGCGCTACCCCTTCCAGCTCGAGTGGGTGGTGAACCAGGCCTTCGAGATCCACCATTACCAGCCGGTCCTTTTCGTCGTCGAGGACTTCGAGCACCTCTTCCGCGAGGTGGAGGAACTGGAGCGCTGGATCCTGGACGGGCGGCTGGACAACGTGGCCCCCTGCGAACCGCTCATATCGGAAGAGGAGATCGACCTCTCCCTGGCCGCAGCCCGGGAAAGCGGCAGCATCGCCTGACTCCGGAATCGGGGCACGCCGCCTGCGCCGGTTCCCCCGCGGGGCCATCGAAAGGATTGACCGCACGCGAACCGCGCCTTATTCTGGGGCAGGTTGGACGTTTTGGCGGCTTCGGACGCATGTGAACTCCAGCCCGCGCCGACTCGCGGGGGCGCCTCGAACCCGCGGCACACAGGGTGACCAGACGGTACGGACCTACCGGATCCCGAAGTCACCAAAGAAGTACAGGGAGTTGCGGTATGCGTACGACTGGGACAGTGAAGTGGTTCAATGACGCCAAGGGCTTCGGATTCATCACCCCCGAGGACGGATCCAAGGACTGCTTCGTGCACCACAGCGCCATCCAGGGGAGCGGCTTCAAGACGCTCGCCGAGGGCGCCCGCGTCGAGTTCGACGTGGTCGAGGGGCAGAAGGGCCCCGCCGCGGAAAACGTGGTGTCGCTCGACTGAGCCATTCCCACTCCGGATCGCCGGAGTGAAGCGCGAACGGACGACCTCCCGGCACGGTGCCGGGAGGTCGTTTTTCGCAGGTGTCGCCCACGACGTGGGTCAGCGTCCCGGCGACCCCAGCGTGTACGACACGCTGAGAACTGCGGCGCGCGTATCCTGTCCGGTGGAGCGCAGTTCCACGTGGGAGGGGTCCCGGCTCTCGAAGGTCCGGTCGTAGAGGTTGAACGGGTCCCGAACCGAAAGGTTCACGGAGGCCCGCCGGTCGAGCACTCGCGCACGCACGCCGAAGCGGGTCATCAGGCTCGAGGACACGAACCCCTGGGGGATCTCGCGGGCCGGGTTGTAGTTGACCCGGGCCTGGGCCGAGAAATCGCGTCCGAACTCCCGGTCCAGGTTCCCGCGCACCGACCACCGGAGGGCGCTTCCGCCCCGGCGCTCCAGTTCCAGGACATCGTCGCTCCGGAACTCCTGGCGGCCGCTGATCCGGACCGTTCCGCTCCACCCGCGGAGGTCACGGGCCGACAGCGAAAGCGAGCTCCCCACCTGGTGGGTCGTCGCCACGTTCTCCCACTGCTCGGTGGCCACCCCCTCGGCATCCACGGTCCGGAGTTCGGCCCACTCGTCGGTCTGGAAGCGGTAGAACGGGGTCACGCGAACCGTGCCCACGGATCCGCGCCAGCTCGCATCCAGCCGCACGTTGTGCGTGTACTGGGGGGCCAGGTCGGGGTTTCCGATGCGCCGGAGGAGGGGGTCGTCCGACCGGTCCAGCGGGTTGATGCGCCGGGCATTGGGGCGCCGGATCCGCTGGCCGTAGGAGAAGCGGAGCTGCTGGCCGCCATCGAATCGCCAGCTCACGTTCGCCGTGGGAAAGACGCTGGTGTAGCGCTGGTCGACGCCGGTGTCGGCGGCATCGGGGAGCTCCAGGGTCACTGCCGAGTTCTCCAGTCGCACGCCCAGCTGCAGACCCAGGGATCCCAGACTGCGGGCCGCCGTGGCGAAGACCGAGTGGAAGCGTTCCTGGTGCAGGAATCCGAGGGCATCGCGGATGCTTTCGGTGTCCCTGTACTGGCCGCGAACGCCCATCTCGACCTGGGTCTCGCCGATGGGCCGGGTGTAGTCGGCACGAAGGCGCACGCGGCTCCGGTCCTCGAGCGTCTCGTCGAGGCGGGTGTCGATGGGCAGGTCCACGTCGTCCAGTCGCTCGGTGGCGAAGCTCCGGAAGGTCTCGGTGCGGCGGGCGTCCCGACGGACTTCCACCGAAAACTCGTGGTCCCCGAGCTCGTCGTCGAAGTTCACCTGCACGCCCCCCTGGAGATCCAGGGAGGACCGGTCCCGGTCCGTTTCGGTGAGACGCCTCGTGAGGTCCAGCGCCGTTCCCTCGTCGTCGAGGCGCGTGGACCGGGTTTCGCCCTCCGAGTCCGATCCCAGGTCGTTGATGCGGGTCCGCGCCCATACGAGCGTCCGGTCGGAGAGCCCGTACTCGGTGGTCATGTCGACCCCCCCGGTGAGCCCGCCCCGACGCGTCAGCCGGTCCTGCTCCAGGAAGGTGACGGGGTCGGCGAGAAGGTTTTCCCGAATCGACGAGGACGCGGTTTCCCGGTCGTTGTGCCGGATGAATCCACCGCCCTGAACCGTCAGTTCGCCGCGCTGCCACGCGATTCTTCCGCCGGACCCGACTTCGCCCCGCGTCCCCGCGTTCGCGAACACGCTCCCCGTGAGCCCGAGTTCCACATCCTCCGCGAGAACGATGTTCACGATCCCCCCCGCACCTTCGGCCTCGAAGCGGGCCGACGGGTTCGGGATCACCTCGATACGGTCGATCCGGTCGGCCGGAAACTGCTCCAGGAAGACGGTGAGGGACTCCCCGTCCACCGGGGCGGGTCGGCCGTTCAGGTAGATCTCCGGGGTCTGCCCCTCGAACTCCACCCGGCCCTCGAAGTCGACATCCAGTTCCGGGACGCCGCCCAGCGCATCGCTGAGGGAGCCCCCGCTCACGGTGGGCATCCCCTCCATCCGGTAGACGGTCCGGTCCGCCTCGAAGGAAACGGCGGAGCGCCGGGACTCGATGCCGACCCCCTCCACCTGGATGGCCTCGACCCGCATGCGGAACTCGCCGGCATCGGTGACTTGGCCGGCCTCCACCTCCACGTCTTCCTGCTCGAGGGCCGCGTAGCCGACGTAGACGAGGGAGACGGTGACGGTTCCGGCGGGAAGGTCGCGGAGGTGAAACTGACCATCGGCATCCGTCAGCACCGCGCCCAGTCGCTCCCCGGAGTCTGCCTCGAGGGCTGCGACCTGGGCCGCACGCAGGGGCTCGCCCGATTCTGCGTCCATGACCAGGCCCCGGATTGCGCCGACGGCGGGAAGGGTATCGTCCTGGCCCGGCTCCTGGGCGACGACGAACGAGGGGGCGGTGGCCAGCAAGAAGCCCAGGACCAGTGTGGTCAGGCAGGCCCCCCTGCTGCTGCGAGGGGATGGGGCGAGGGGCGGGTGGGGACGGGTGAACGGGATTTTCGGGTCGGTCATCTATCTCTCCCCCGGGTCACTCAGGCACGCGCCGCGTGGCGCGGCCTCCGACCCGGAAATCATGGTCGGTGGTCGCGTCGAGCCGGCCGTATCCGCCAGGGGAGTGAAGCGGGCATCCGGGAGGTCGTGGACACTCCCGAAGCCGCATCGGAACTGGAAAAGCGGTAACGATCCATATAAGTCGACCCCCGGCGACGACGAGGGTTCCGCCTCCACCGGGGGTCGAAGCCGCCGGACCCTCGTGCCGGGTCGGGCGCCTCGGGCAACCGCAGGCCTCAGCCGGCGTCGTCTGCCGCCGTGCTGCCGGGACGCCCCGCATCCCGCACGTAGTGATCGAACCACTCGAGCCAGCGCGCCCACATGTCGAGGTTGTTCTCGATGGCCCGGGGGGTGTGGGACTCGAACGGGTACATGTACAGCACGGCGTCCTTCCCCTGCGCCATGAGGGCGTCGATCATCCGCTCGGACTGGATGGGCCAGGTCCCGGTGTTGTTGTCGTCGGTGCCGTGGTACATGAGCACCGGCATCTGGACCTGGTGCGCGTGGAAGAAGGGGGAAATCGCCGCGTAGGTATGGGGGGCCTGCCAGAGCGTGCGGCGCTCGGCCTGGAAGCCGAAGGGGGTCAGCGTCCGGTTGTACGCGCCATGCCCCGCGATCCCCGCCCGGAAGAAGGGGGCGTGGGCCGCCAGGTTCAGCGTCGTGAAGGCCCCGTAGCTGTGGCCGCCGTGTCCGATCCGGTCCACGTCCACCACGCCCAGCGAATCCACCGCGCGAATGGCGGCGTAGGTGGCATCCACCAGGTTCGCGATGTAGGTGTCGTTGTAGTTCTCGCCCACGATGGGGATGTCCGGATCCACCACCGCGTACCCCTGGCTCAGCCAGATGTCGGACCAGCGCAGCCAGGTCACCTGGTGAAACCGGTTGTGGTTCCGCGAGCGGAGGGCGGCGCGCTCGTACCCCTGGGCCGTCGTGTACTCCCGCGGGTAGGTCCAGAACACCGCGGGCACACGTTCGCCCGGGGTGTAGTTCGTGGGGAGGGAGACCCGCGCCTGCACCTCGAGCCCGTCCCTGCGGGTGAAGGAGAAGTCGATGCGCTCGGCGGCCGTGAGTTCGGGGAAGGGGTCCGGGTTCCGGGTCAGGTTCTCCCAGGAGCCGTCGGCCCCGCGCAGCCAGGAGTCGGGGAAGACCTGCTTCCCCTCGCGGCGCACCACGATCCGCTCGAAGTCCGGGTCCAGCGCCACCAGCGGCTGCTCCCAGAACTCCTTCGACCCCTCGAAGATGCGCTCCAGCGAGCCGTCGGCCAGGGCCACCCGGTCCACGAAGGGCTGGGGCCGGAAGTCGTCGGCGAACCCTGGCCCGGTGATCCAGGTCGAGGCGCCGTCCGAAGACACCATGGCCAGGTCGATGCCGTTCGGGGTCCGCGTGGTGTGGAGCGTGCCCCGGAGTTCCAGGGGGTCGTCCTGCGCTTCGAGGGCGAGGACGAGGCGTCCTTCCACCGGGGATGCGGGGGCGGGTTCCGGAGAGGCGGCGCCCAGGTCGAAATGCACGAGTCCTGCCCGGCCCCGGCTGCTCACCGGCGCGAAGGCGTGGGCGGCGTCGGCGGTGTAGTACACCCTCTGGAGGGAATGCTCCGAGGTGGCCACGGTGACGGCGGCATCGAGGTCCGCGGGATCGGCGGCGAGCATGATGCGGTCGCCGTTTCCACCGTCCGCGCCGTCTCCCCCCTCCGCGCTGTCCGAGCCGTCCCCGCTGTCCGCGCTGTCCGCGCCGTTGCCCCGGGCGATCCAGGCCAGGCCGGCCCCGTCCGGTCGCCACTGCACGTCGCGACGGGCCTCCGCCCCGCCGCCCGCGCCAGGTCCACCACCACCTTCCCGGAGCGGGACCTCCTGGAGGAGCGCGACCTCCTGCCCCGACGCACGGTCCAGGACTGCCGTGCGCCGCGGGAAGCTCCCCCACGCCACGAGGAAGGAGAAGGGCCGGTGGGCGCGGGTCGCCACCAGGTGCCGTCCGTCCGGAGAGAGCGCGATGGAGGTCCACATGCCGGCGTCACCCAGCATCCGCACCTGCCCGTCCAGCGTGATCTCGGCGATGCGGCTCGTGACGTGGTACTCGAGGAGGTCCTCGTCGTGGGTATCCTCGAGCAGGTTGGGGAGGGTCCGGGTCTGCACGGCCGACGCGGGGGTGCGCGTGACCCCCGGCGCCGGAGGCACCGTCGGGCGCACCGGCTCGTCGCCCCGGTCCGAGGGAACGAGGAGGGTCAGCAGGCTCCCCTCCGGCGTCCACTGGATCATGTCCGAGGCCCGGCTCCCCTGCCCCTGGGAGCGGGTTCCGATGGTGGCGTTCACCGCCGCATCGCTCACCGCCCTCGCCGCCCCCGTCGCCACGTCGGCCACCCAGAGCTCCGTCGGCGCCAGGTGGGGATGCAGCAGGAAGGCCACCCGGTCCCCTTCCGGCGACCACATGAAGTCCGAGGCAAAGGCCCCGTCGGGGAGGCTCACGTCCACCCATTCCCGCTGCTCGAACCGGTAGAACCGGAAACCGTGGATCCCGTAGGTGTCGAGGTGCCAGGGGCGGCTCACATGGAGCCGGAGCTCCAGCTCGGCCAGCCGCGTCGTGGGCTCCGCGAGCCGCTCCAGCGAGGAGAGCTCGGTGGAGAGGGGGACGAGGAAGGTGTTCCCGTCGGGGCCCAGCTGGTCCAGGTTCGCGTGGTTCGTGTCCCGCTCGAAGAACTCCTGAACGATGGCCGGCGGCAGCGTGTAGCCGGGCGCCGGCTCGAAGCGCTCGGCGGCCTGGGCGTGGAGGGCCGCGGGAGCCAGGGCCGGGGCGAAGGGCCCGGCGGCCGGAGCCAGCGAGGCCGCCGCCAGCAGGACGGCCAGGGAGGCGGTGCGGCCGATGGAAGACCACGGCAGGCGGGCGTCGTTTCGTTGCTCGGGCATGGGGGGTTCCTCCGGGGTGCTTCGGGTTCGGGGGGGTGGGGCATTCTCGGGTTCCGGGGATCGCGGCGCAAGAAGCGTCCCCGCGCCAGGCCGGGCGGGGGGACCCCCCGATGCAGTTCCGCACCTGCATGCCCCCGCTTGTAGCCCCCTGCCCCGCGTTCTAGGTTCCGGGGTCCGACGCCCCACATCACGCGCCCCGCATCGGGCGCCCCGCATCCCGTACCTGAAGACCCCCGTGACCGAAGACCCCTGGGGCTCCCCCGACGACGAGGTCGTCTGGGAGGAGGCCCTTCCCCTGCTCCGCCGTCACCCCCGCCTGGGACCCGTGGTGGAACGCGTGGGCCCGGTCCGGCTGCCCCCGCCCGATCCCGAGCCCTTCCGCGCCCTCTCTCGCGCCATCGTCTTCCAGCAGCTCGCCGGGAAGGCGGCCTCGACGATCTGGGGTCGTGTCGTGGATGCGATGGAAGGCACCGTGACCCCGGCGCAGGTGGGGGCCGCCCCCGACGAGGTGCTCCGGGCCGCGGGCCTCTCCCGTGGCAAGCTGGCGGCCCTCCGGGACCTGGCGGCGCGGACCTCGGCGCCCCGGACCTCGGCGCCCCGGACCTCGGCCGAAGGCGGCCTCGACCTCGCGGGCCTCGCGGCCCTCCCCGATGCCGAGGTCATGGCGCGTCTCACCGAAGTCCGCGGCATCGGCCCGTGGACCGCCCGCATGCACCTGATCTTCGAGCTGCGCCGCCCCGATGTCTGGCCTGTCCTGGACCTGGTGGTCCGCGCCGGATGGGCCACGATCCACCGCATGCCCGCGCCCCCCGACGCTCGCAGCCTCGAGCCCCTGGCCGACCCCCTCAGGCCCTGGCGAAGCGCCGTGGCCTGGTACTGCTGGCGGGTGGCCGACACCCGCATGGAGATGGACTTCGAATGAGCCGAAAGCACGATCCCTTCGTGGACGACTGCGTGGACCTTCTCTCGGTGACCGGCTCGATCCGGACCCGGCCGATCTTCGGGGGGGTGGGTTT
This sequence comes from Gemmatimonadales bacterium, assembly GCA_007692665.1. GTDB lineage: Bacteria > Gemmatimonadota > Gemmatimonadetes > Longimicrobiales > Gaopeijiaceae > SKNW01. The sequence continues at coordinate 20,397 of REBP01000119.1, forward strand.
CTTCCGGGGCCAGACCATGTTCGCCTTCGCCGCCGGACGGCGGCTCTACCTGAAGACCGACGCAAGGAACCGGGCACGCTTCGAGGAAGCGGGCTCCGCATCCTATGTCCCCGCCGGGGGGACCGCCGCGGGACATGGCTGGAGGTCGAACCTGTCGTACCACGAGCTCCCCCCCGCGGGGTGGGAGTCACCGGACGAGACCCGGCGCTGGGTGGAATCGGCCATCGCCGCGGCGCGGCGGGACCGGGACCCGAGACCGGGCTGACCGAGGGGACCGGGGGGGAGCGGGCTGATCGAGCTGAGCGGGGGAGGGAGCTTTATCCCGCAAACGACGGCTCCTTCGGACACGCTTGAGTCCTGAGTCTCCGTATGGACGACCAGAGCCAGAAGTGACGTCCTTCTCGAACGACGGTTCCGGCTGCCGTCTCCCATACGACGCTTTCCAGTGCCATCGTCTTCCGAAAACGTCATGCTTGCGGACTTTGTCCGCCGGCTCACCGACGGCCCGTCCCCGTGCTGGAACTTTCGTCAGCGGGGCACGAAGCGCACCTGGAACATGGTGGGCCAGCGCTTTCCGGTGAGATAGAACGTGTCCGAGTCCGGATCCCACGCGATGCCGTTCAGCACCGCCTCCGGGTCGCCCACGGGCCGGCCGCTTTCGGGGTTGAGGGGGGTGGCATCAATTTCGGCAACGACGGCGCCGGTTCGCTTGTCGATGCGCACGATCCGGTCCGATCGGAAGACATTCCCGTAGATGTGATCCCCAACACAGGCCAGTTCGTTCACCTCGAACAGAGGGCGGTCGTCCAGCGTCACCTGCACCCGGTCCCGCACCGCGAAGGTCTCCGGGTCACGCCGCACGAGCATGGATCCCCCGGTGGTCATCCAGAGGGACTCCCCGTCGAAGCAGAGGCCCCACCCGTTCCCCTCGTAGGTGAAGGTGCCGGTGACTTCGAAGCTTTCGATATCGTAGACATGGGCCACGCCCTCCTGCCAGGTGATCTGCACCAGCTGGTTGCCGACCTGCGCCAGCCCCTCCCCGAACTGGTCATCGGGAAGCAGATGAAGCCGGAGGACCTCGCCAGTCTCCACGTCCACCTCCCGGAGAGAGGACCCGCCGTAGGTCCCGGTGCTCTCGAAGAAGCGCCCCTCGTAAAGCACGAGCCCCTGCGTGTAGGCGCCCGGGTCGTGGGGGAGGATGCGGAGAATCTCCACGGTCTCCTGCGGCACGCTCGGCGCGCAGGCCCCGACCAGGAGCGCAGCGACCAGTGAGGCCGCCCCGCGTGCAGGCGCCGGGTAGCGGCGGGAGTTCGGGGAATGCGGCTTGATCATGCGACACCTGCGGGGAGGGTCCGGGGGGAGGTTTCGGGGCACCATGCGGGCACCATCAGGGTGACATCAGGGCGACATCAGGGCGACGTCGGAGGGTCAACGCGCGGCATCGGGGCTGAAGCTACCCCCGGGCCGCCTCCCTGCACAACCGCCGGCCGACCTCCCCTGCATCGGCAGAAAACTGGACAAACCAGCCGCCATCCGGTACATGAAACGAGATTCCGTTTCCTCCTCGAGCCTCTCGCCCATGGAGTCGACATGCGTTTCGACGCCTGCCGCCCCGCGCCCCGCGCGGACACCGCGACCTTCCCGCTCCTGCTGATCCTGACCTTCCTCCTTGCCGCGTGCACCGCCGATCCCGACGCCGATCCCGGGTCTGTCCCGGGGGGAGCTGCGAGTGCGGCGCAGGCCGCAGAAGCTGGAGCCGACGCCGACGAGCAGGAGACGCCGGAGGTGGATCCCGCCACTGCGTCCGAGATCGAGGCCATCGCGTCGCGCGCCGATGTCCAGGCCGCCCTCGACTACCTGGAGCGCATCGAGGCCCGTTCCCTGGACGAACTCATCGAGCTGACCGAGATCCCCGCGCCGCCCTTCATGGAGGAGGAGCGGGCCGCGGCCTACGCGGACATGCTCCGCGCCGCCGGCGCGGATTCCGTCTGGATTGACGGGATCGGCAACGTCATCGGGCTCCGCCGGGGCACGACGGGCGACCGCACGGTGGCCCTCGATGCCCACCTGGACACGGTCTTCCCCATCGAGACCGATGTGACGGTGCAGTTCCGGGGCGACACGCTCTACGCCCCCGGCATCGGCGACGACACGCGGGGCCTCATCGTGGTCCGGAACGTCCTGGAGGCCATGGTCGAGCACGACCTCCGCACCGAGGCCGACCTCCTCTTCATCGGGACCGTGGGCGAGGAGGGCCTGGGCGACCTGCGAGGGGTCAAGTACCTGTTCGGCGAAGACGGCACCGGCGAGGAGGGCCTCCGCATCGACGCCTTCATCGCCGTGGACGGGGGTGACGAGACCCGCATCGTCAACCAGGCCGTGGGTTCGCACCGCTACCGGGTCACCTTCGAGGGGCCGGGCGGGCACTCCTGGGGCGCCTTCGGCCTCCCGAACCCGCACAACGCGCTGGCCGCCGCCATCACGCACTTCGTTGCCGCCGCCGATGCCCACACGTCGGAGGGCCCCCGGACGAGCTACAGCATCGGACGGATCGGGGGCGGGACCTCGGTGAACTCCATCCCCTTCGAATCCTGGATGGAGGTGGACATGAGGTCGCTGGACAACGGCTCTCTCGAGGCCCTCGATGCCCTCTTCCAGGATGCGATGCTCCGGGGACTCGCCGACGAGAACGCACTCCGCCGCCGGGGGCCCGAACTCACGGTAGACGTGGACATGGTGGGAGACCGGCCGGCCGGTACCCTGGACCCGGTCACCACGCCCCTGGTCCAGCGCGCCATGGCCGTGGTGGTGCATCAGGGCGGAGTGCCGGCGGTGGGGAGCGGCTCCACGAACGCCAACACCCCGATCTCGCTGGGCATCCCGGCCATCACCATCGGCCGGGGCGGCCACGGCGGCGGGGCCCATTCGCTGGACGAGTGGTGGCTCCCCGTGAATCCCCACCTGGCCGCCGGAAACGCGCTCCTCATCACGCTGGCGGAGGGCGGTTTCGGCGGGGGCTGAGCCGGCCCCGCCCCCGGGGCGCCCTGCCGCCGGCGAGGCCCCCGGTCCTGCCGGCGGCGGCAAGCCGGGTGTCAGCTCGTGGCGGCCACGGTTGCGGCCATCGTGGCCGCCATGACCGCCGCCTGCGCGGCCTTGATCGCCTCGCGGGTGGCGCCCGGAACCCCGTCGAGCTTCGCGAGCATGGCCAGTCGCTCCTTTCGAGAGCGGAGATAGGACTTCTCGAACACGTGGCCCAGGATCCCGGCGCTCTGGGAGAGGGCAAGGATGATGGCCGAGCGCGGGTCCTCGGGCACCGGGGCCTCGTCGTCGAGAGCCATCCGCAGCCGTTCGATGAGGGCGGCCTCGGGACCCCCGTCGGTCATGGGGTAGCGGACCCGGCGGAAGATCCCCAGCACCCGCCCCTCCTCGCGAACGAGGAGCCCCCGGTCCACCAGGGCAAGAGCCGCGCCCTCCCGGAGGCTCGGCTTTCGCTGGGCCGCCAGCCGGCCGACCCACGTTGCGGCCTGTCCTCTCCGGCGGGCGCCCGCAATCCGCTCCACGACGCCGTCGAGGACGGGGTCCCCGATGGGGGTGGGGTCCGCCACCTCGAGAAAGGTCTGCTTCCGCTTCCCCGGCGTGATGCGGAGGCGCCCGAGGAGCACCAGCTCGGTGATCACCGCGCCGGCGAGGGCGTGGGCATGCATGGCCCCCTGGAAGTTGCCCTTCTCGTCGTGGAGCGAAAGGAGGGCGATGTCCTCGTACATGCGCAGGGGGGATGGCGCGGACGCGGACGGCGCGGACGCGGACGGCGCGGACGGCGCGGACGGCGCGGACGGGGATGAGTCGAACATGAGGGCATCCCAGGGCTGGAAGCGGGCGGGGGTCCGAGGGGGCTTCGACGTCGCGGGTCAGGCGACGCCTTTCTGCCGGAGTACGGACGAGCCATGGAAAACCTTCAGCCGGCACCCGGCATCGGACCGGCACCCCCGGAACGCGGTCCCTTCCGGAGCGCCACCCACGCGCCCATGGCACCCAGCACCGAAGTCGCGGCCCCGGCCATGAAGATCGACTCCAGCGAGACCCCGCGGTCGAGCAGGACCCCCACGAGCACGGGGCTCCCGGCGGTACCCACCACCATCAGCGTCCCCATCATCGACTTGATGGCCCCCAGGTGTTCCACCCCGTAGAGCTCGGCCCAGAGGGCGGGCTTCACCGTGGTTCCCATCCCCACGGAGATCCCCAGCCCCGTCATGTAGACGTAGGCCACCGGCACGGCGTCGGAGGCAAGCATCACGAGAAGCACGGCCGCCATGGGCAGCAGCGCGAGGGGGAAGATGCGAGCGGCAGAGTACCGGTCGACGAGCCCGCCGGTGACCAGGGCGCCCAGAACCCTGGCGCCGGCGTAGGCCACGAACGCCGAGGCAATCAGCGTCAGGCTCCACCCCTTCGCCTCGCCGATGACCACCTGGTAGAGAAACAGCCCCGTGACCCAGAACGGCGAGAGGAGGGCCGCCGGCAGGATCCCGAGGAAGCGGGGGTCGCGAACCACATCGCGCCGGGACCACGACCTGGCCGACCCCTGGACCGGCTCGGTCTCGATCCGCCGTGGATCCAGTTCCACGCCCGACCGGCGGAGGAGGAGGACCAGCGAGGGGGCAAAGGCGACGAGGGACACCGCCGCCACGATCCCCCAGGTGAATCGCCACCCCACCGCCCCGATGGCGACGCTGGCCAGGAGCGGAAGCAGCGCCTCGCCGATGGGGAAGCCCAGCCCGCTCACGGCCAGCGCGCGTCCCCGCGTGGCCCCGTGGTAGCGGGCCATGGCGGTCATGGCGGTGTGGGACGTCAGTCCAGGCCCGCTGAGCCTGAGCCCGAACAGCCCGATCATGAGGACCCAGGGACTCCAGGCCACGGCGAGGATGACGGCCGAGACGGCCATGAGCACCACCACACCCACGCTGAACCGGGTGAGTCGCTTGCGGTCGATCATCGCGCCGGCCCAGGGCAGGAAGGCGGCGCTGGCCAGCGTCGCCGCCGAATACATGGCCCCGAACCCTCCCTGGCTCAGCGAAAACGCATCCAGGAACGACGGAACGAAGAGCGAGACCAGGAAGGTCTGCCCGAAGCTCGACAGGAAGGTCAGGGCGAGCCCGAAGCCCAGCAGCGCGATGGC
>REBP01000142.1 GCA_007692665.1 Gemmatimonadales bacterium
TGGCCGCACCGTCGGCGCCGGCGTCGTCACCGAGATCCTCGACTGACGAAGCTCCGCCGGAAGCTGGTGGGGGCTTCGGGAGGAAGACCGCGTCACCGCGCGGTTGGATGGAAAAACTTCCCGGAGCCCCTTTACCAGCGGCAGCAAATGATAGACGTTACTAGGCTGTTTGACGATTGAAGCGGACGGGCCCGGAGACGCCAGGCCCCGTTCACCGGAAGGACCCCGAGACGAGACAACAGATGGCGGGACGGATTCGAATTCGACTGAAGGCCTTCGATCACTGGGTGGTGGACCAGACGGCCTCCGACATCGTGCGCACGGCCGAAAAGACCGGCGCCACGGTGAAGGGGCCGATCCCCCTCCCGACGAAGCGGGAACGGTGGACGGTCCTCCGGTCTCCGCACGTTGACAAGAAGAGCCGGGAGCAGTTTGAGCTCCGGACGCACAAGCGGGTGATCGACATCGTCGACTCCCGACCGGCCACGGTGGACGCGCTGACCAAGCTCGATCTTCCTGCCGGCGTAGACGTGGAAATCAAGGTCGACTGAACCGTTGCGGGTTCGGGCTTCCGGCAGGACCGGGACCCTGGAATCTTCAGCGCAGACTCAAGGATAGAAGACGATGGCAGCACTGATTGGACGGAAGATCGGGATGACCCGGGTCTTCGACGAAGCGGGGGCCGCAATTCCCGTGACCGTCGTCGAGGCCGGTCCCTGCCCGGTTACCCAGGTCAAGACCACGGAGCGGGACGGCTACCAGGCCGTGCAGCTGGGGTTCGGGGAGCAGAAGGCTTCCCGGGCCACGCGGGCTGAGGTCGGCCACGCAGCCGGGGCCGGGGTCGAGCACGCTCCGCGCGTTCTCCGTGAGTTCAAGATCTCCGGGGACGAGAGCTTCGAGCTGGGCCAGCAGGTCACCGTCGAGGTCTTCGCACCCGGGGACTCGGTCAAGGTGACGGGGACTTCCAAGGGGCGCGGCTTCCAGGGCGTCGTCAAGCGGCACGGCTTCGCCGGCCGCCCGAGCAGTCATGGTCACCCCATGTCCCGGACGCCCGGTTCGATGGGGCCCGGAACGGATCCGTCCCGCGTCATCAAGGGCAAGAAGCTCCCCGGACGCATGGGTGGACACCGCGTGACCGTTAGAAATCTGGAGATCGTGAAGGTCGATGCCGAGAGGAACCTGCTCTTCGTGAAGGGCGCGCTCCCCGGTACTCGAAACAGCTACCTCTTCATCGCCAAGTAATGACCATGGCCAAGGCACGCTACTACAAGGCTGACGGAAAGATGGGTCAGGCCCGGGATCTTCCGGCGACCCTCTTCGACGGCGTCGTGAATGAAGGGGTTCTCCACCAGGTGGTGAAGGCGTACCTCTCCAACCAGCGACAGGGCACGGCATCCGGGAAGAATCGCTCTGCGGTTCGAGGCGGGGGCCGGAAGCCCTGGAAGCAGAAGGGAACCGGACGCGCGCGTCAGGGAACGATCCGGGCGCCCCAGTGGACCGGTGGTGGGCTCGCCTTTCCGCCGCAGCCGCACGGATGGAGGGTCACGGTACCCAAGAAGGTTCGAGGCCTCGCAAGGCGCTCTGCGCTGAATGCGCGGGCGGAGGCGGATCGCGTGGTCCTCATCGATCCCATTGCCTTCGAGGGCCCGAAGACACGGCAGCTCCTGGACTACCTGGCAGGGATCGAGATCGAGGGCAAGGTCCTGATCCTCACCTACGGAGTCAACGAGAACCTGGTCCTCTCGGCTCGGAACGTCCCGGGCATCGAGGTCATGCCCTTCGGTGAGGAGTCGAGCTACGACATCCTCAGCGCCGGCACGATCCTCATCGAGCGACCGGCCATCGAGGCCTGGGAACAGGCAAATGCGGGCACCGCCGATAGCGGCGCGGCCCCGGACCAGGCCGAGGACGAGGCCGAGGAGACGACCGATGCGTGACCTGTTCGATGTGATCATCGCCCCGGTGATGACCGAGAAGGCGACACAGGCGACGGAAGACACCAATGTCTACACGTTCGTCGTGCACCCGAAGGCCAACAAGGCACAGATCGCCGCCGCTGTCGAGAAGGCCTGGGATGTGAAGGTCGAAGACGTGCGGACGGCAAGTTACGCCGGGAAGGAACGCAGGGCCTTCATGGGGCGCTCGATCCGGTCCCGGAAGGTTGGGCGTCAGCCCTCCTGGAAGAAGGCCATGGTGCGTGTCGCCGAGGGTGACACCATCGAGTTCTACGAGCTGGGTTGAGGAGCTAGTCATGCCGCTGAAGAAATTCAAGCCGATCACCGCCGGGCAGCGATTCCGGAGCGTGGTGGCGAACACCGAAATCACCCGCAAGGGGCCCGAGCGGTCCCTCACCGAGGAGCTTCACGGCTCCGGCGGGCGGAACCATCACGGACGCATCACGATGCGGCGGAGGGGTGGCGGCCACAAGCGCCGTTACCGGGTCATCGACTTCAAGCGCAACAAGTTCGGAGTTCCCGGACGTGTCGCGGAGATCGAGTACGATCCGAACCGCTCGGCCAACATCGCGCTGATCCACTACGCCGACGGCGAGAAGCGCTACATTCTGCATCCCCGGGATCTCCCGGTGGGCGCTGAAGTGATCGCCGGGCCCGATGCGGACATCAAGATCGGGAATGCCACGACCATCGGTCGCATCCCCCTGGGGACCACGGTTCACAATGTGGAACTGAAGCCGGAGAAGGGTGGCCAGATGGCCCGCTCCGCCGGCTCGGGCGTCCAGATCGTCGCGAAGGAAGGAGACTATGTCACGGTCCGCCTTCCGTCCACCGAGGTTCGCCGCGTCCGCAAGGATTGCCTGGCCACGGTGGGACAGGTTGGAAACGTGGACCACGAGCTCCGCGTGCTGGGCAAGGCCGGCGCAACCCGCTGGAGTGGACGGCGGCCCAAGGTTCGTGGCGTTGCCATGAACCCCGTCGACCACCCCCTCGGAGGTGGTGAAGGCCGCACCTCCGGCGGTCGCCCGCCGGTTTCGCCCTGGGGGAAGCCCGAGGGTGTGAAGACCCGGAAGCGCAAGAAGGGCTCCAACAAGTACATTGTCCGCGGGCGTCGCCGCGGCAAGGCCACCAAGTCATAGGCCACAAGGAAGAGAAAGATGCCGCGTAGTGTAAGGAAGGGACCGTTCATCGAAGAGAAGCTTCTCGCGAAGATTCAGCGGATGAACGCAAGCAGTGAGAGGAAGGTATTCCGGACCTGGTCCAGGGCCTCCACCATTTCCCCCGAGTTCGTGGGACACACGGTGGCTGTGCACAATGGAAACAAGTTCATTCCGGTATACATCACCGAATACATGGTGGGCCACAAGCTGGGTGAGTTCTCGCCGACGCGGCTGTTTCGCGGTCATGGCGGGAAGCTGGCTGACAAGCGGTCCAAGCGCTGACGACCCGGTTGGGGATAGAGATCATGGAAGCGAAGGCAACAGCCAGACACATCCGCATGAGCCCCCGCAAGGTGCGGCTCGTCGTGGACCAGATCCGCGGCACCTCGGTCAACGAGGCGTACGCGCTCCTGCAGTTCTCCAAGAAGGCAGCGGCGGAACCCGTGGGCAAGACGCTCCGGTCCGCGGTGGCAAACGCCCAGGTTCGGGCGGAGGAGGGCGGCGGGTTCGTGGACGCTGACGAGCTGGTGGTGCGGGGGGCCTGGGTCAACGAGGGTCCGACCCTGCGTCGCTTCCGCGCCGCAGCCATGGGCCGAGCCGCACCGCAGCGAAAGCGTTCGGCCCACATCACCGTCGTCGTCGGAACGAAGGAGTAACGAGGCATGGGACAGAAGACGCATCCGATCGGGTTCCGCCTTGGGGTACTCAAGGACTGGAAGTCCCGCTGGTACGCCGAGAAGGACTTCCCCCGTCTCCTCCAGGAAGACGAGACGATCCGGAAGTACCTGGAAGCACGGCTCAGCCACGCGGCCATTTCCTCCATCGACATCGAGCGGAAGCCGTCGAAGATCGTCGTGACCGTGCACACCGCCCGTCCGGGCGTGGTCATCGGGAAGCGGGGTTCGGAAGTCGACAAGCTTCGCGATGAGCTCGGGTCGATCACGAAGAGCGAAGTCTCCGTGAACGTCGAGGAGATCAAGCGCCCGGAGATGGACGCGCGCCTGATCGCCGAGAACGTGGCGCACCAGATCCGCAACCGCATTTCCTTCCGGCGGGCCATGAAGCGGGCCGTTCAGGCGGCCATGCGCTCCGGTGCCGAAGGGATCAAGATCCAGTGTGCCGGGCGCCTTGGCGGAGCCGAGATCGCGCGGACCGAAGGATACAACGAGGGCCGTGTCCCCCTCCACACGCTGCGTGCCGACATCGATTACGCACACGTGGAGGCGCACACGACGTACGGCGCGGTCGGGATCAAGTGCTGGGTGTTCCTCGGCGAGGTGGTCGAGAACCGCCGAGGCCGCACCTACTCAACCGATAGCTGACGGGAAGGAAGACAATGCTTTCGCCCAAGCGAGTAAAGCACCGCAAGCAGTTCAAGGGGAACATGCGGGGGAAGGCCACCCGGGGAAACCTGGTGTCCTTCGGTCAGTTCGGCCTTCAGGCTGTGGAGCCGGGCTGGATCACGAACCGCCAGATCGAATCTTCTCGTGTCGCCATGACGCGGCACATCAAGAGAGGTGGGAAGATCTGGATCCGTATCTTTCCCGACAAGCCCATTACCCGGAAGCCCGCGGAGACGCGGATGGGGAAGGGGAAGGGAAATCCCGAGGCCTGGGTTGCTGTTGTCAAGCCTGGCCGCATGATGTTCGAGATGGAGGGGGTAACCGAGGAAGTGGCGCGACGCGCCATGGAACTTGCGGCTGCCAAGCTCCCCATCAAGACCCGGTTCGTGGCGCGCGATCGCCAGCTGGGAGGGTGACGAAATGACCAAGGCCAGTGATGTGCGGGACATGTCCGACGATCAGATCATCGAGCGAATCGGGGAACTGCGGGAGGAGCTGTTCAGGCTTCGCTTCCGGGGGGCCATGATGGAGCTCGAGAACCCGCAGCTGCCCAAGACAATCCGCCGGGATATTGCCCGGATGAAGACGATACTCCGCGAGCGTGAGCTTGCCGGGGGTGCCGCATGAGCGAGGCAACGATGGACGAGGCCCAGACCCCGGGGGATGCCCGGAATCGGCGCAAGGTGCGCCAGGGCGTCGTGGTCAGTGACCGCGGAGACAAGACGGTGGTGGTGTCGGTGGAACGACGCTTCCCCCATCCCCTCTACGGCAAGGCCGTGACGCGAACGAAGAAGTACCACGCGCACGATCCCGAGAACCAGTACCAGCTGGGTGACGTCGTCCGGATCACGGAGACCCGCCCCATATCCAAACTGAAGCGCTGGCGCGTTCTCGAGCTCGTCGAACGTCCCGAGCGGGTCTGACCAGGAAGGGCCGAAAATGATTCAGCAGGAATCCGTACTCAAGATCGCGGACAACACGGGCGCCAAGAAGGCGCTCTGCATCCGCGTGATGGGTGGCTCCCGGAGGCGCTATGCCCGCGTGGGCGACGTGATCGTCGCTACCGTGAAGGATGCCATCCCCAACGCCGGGGTGAAGAAGGGTGATGTGGTGAAGGCCGTCGTCGTGCGCACAGCGAAGGAAATGCGCCGCAAGGACGGTTCCTACATTCGCTTCGACGACAACGCGGCGGTTCTCATCAACCCGAATGGCGAGCCCAGGGGCACCCGGATCTTCGGACCCGTGGGACGCGAGCTTCGCGAAAAGAAGTACATGAAGATCGTTTCGCTGGCGCCCGAGGTGATTTGACATGGCGACGAAGAAGGAAGCAAAGCAGGCGCGGCGCGCGAAGAGCCGCACCTCGATCGTGAAGGGGGACCGGGTGAAGGTAATCTCGGGCAACCATCGCGACCTCGAGGGGAACGTGCTTCGCGTGATGCCCGATCAGGGCAGGGTGGTCGTGGAGGGCGTCAATCTTCGCAAGAAGCATCAGAGGCCCTCCCAGCAGAACCCCGATGGCGGGATCGTGACGATGGAGATGGCAGTCGACATCTCCAACGTGATGCTCATTGATCCCACCAGCGGTGAGGCGTCCCGGGTTCGAATCCGGGTTGAGAAGGACGGCACGAAGGAACGTATTGCCGTCAAGTCCGGAAATCCGATTCCCCGTCCGTGACGGGGGGGAAGCGAAACCTGATGGCACCGAGACTCAAGCAGCACTACAAGGATCACGTGCGCCCCCGCCTGACGGAACGGTTCGGATTCGAGAATCCGCACCAGGTTCCAGGTGTGACGAAGGTCGTGCTCAACGTTGGCGCCGGCGACGCCGGGAGGAACCAGAAGCTTCTGGACTCCATCCTGGAAGAACTTGGCATCATCACCGGGCAGCGGGCCGTCGTGACCAAGGCGCGGAAGTCGATCGCAGGCTTCTCTCTCCGTGAGGGAATGCCCGTGGGCGCATCCGTGACCCTTCGCGGCGACCGGATGTACGAATTCCTGGATCGGCTGGTGTCCGTCGCCATGCCCCGGATCCGGGACTTCCGGGGGATTCCGACGAAGTCATTCGACGGACGCGGCAACTTCACGCTCGGCGTGAAGGAGCAGCTGATCTTCCCGGAGATCGAATACGACGACGTGGAACAGGTTCACGGCCTGGACATCACCATCGTCACTTCTACGGACAAGGACGACGAGGCGCTTGAGCTGCTCTGGCTCATGGGCTTTCCGTTCCGCGGTGAGCAGCGGCCGGTAGTAGTCGGCGCGGCTGCAGAATGACCGCTTCACAGACCCGACTGGAGCAGGACTGATGGCGAGGAAGGCTCTCATCGAGAAGGCAAATCGCGACCCCAAGTACGGGGTACGCGGATACAACCGGTGCAACCGGTGCGGACGTTCGCGCGCATATCTTCGGAAGTTCGGCATCTGCCGAATCTGCTTCCGTCAGATGGCGCTCCGCGGGGAAATCCCCGGCGTCCGTAAGGCCAGCTGGTAAAGGACGCATCAAGCCATGATGACAGATCCGATTGCGGATATGCTGACGCGAGTGCGGAATGCCGGCCAGGCCGGTCACCGATGGGCGGACATGCCGGTCTCCAAGTTGAAGGTGGAGGTTGCACGTCTGCTTCGGGAGAACCACTACGTCTTTGATTACAAGATCCTGGACGATGGTCGCCACGGAGTGCTCCGCGTCTACCTGAAGTATCACGAGGGGAAGCCGGTGATCCGGCACCTGGAGCGTGTTTCCAAGCCCGGCCGACGTCGGTACGTGGCTTCCGGAGACATTCCCCGGGTGCGGAATGGCCTGGGGATGGCCATCCTCTCCACCTCCCGGGGGGTCCTTTCGGATCGCGGTGCCCGGCAGGTTGGAGTGGGTGGCGAGATCCTGGCCATGATCTGGTAAGGCCGACTCCTCCCCCCTTCGAAAGAACGAGTGAACGATGTCGAGAATCGGTAGACAACCGGTCGACCTCCCCAAGGGTGTGGAGGCGCGGCTGGAAGATGGGACCCTGACGGTAACGGGTCCGAAGGGAGCCCTCGAACTGAGGGTCAACCCCGAGATGAAGGTGTCCATGGAGGACGCCGTCCTCACGGTGGAGCGTCCTTCGGATGAGCCCCGTCATCGGGCCCTGCACGGCCTGACGCGGTCCCTGATCGCGAACATGGTCGAGGGCGTCACCGACGGGTTTCAGCGGAAGCTGGAGATCGTTGGCGTCGGGTATCGGGCAGAGAAGAAGGGGCCGGGCATTACCCTGCACCTCGGCTACTCCCATACCATCGAGTATCCCGCCCCCACGGGCATCGAACTGGAGGTTCCCATCCAGACCGAAGTCGTGGTGAAGGGGTCAGACAAACAGCTCGTCGGCCAGGTTGCCGCCGAGATCCGCGGCTTTCGGCCTCCCGAGCCCTACAAGGGCAAGGGCGTCCGGTATGCCGGTGAGCAGATCCGCCGCAAGGCCGGCAAGACCGCCGGGTCCTGAGGAGATAGGAGAAAAACGTGAGCAGGCTGAAACTTTCAGAAATCAGGAAGAGCCGCCGTCTCCAGCGGACGCGCCGCCACTTTCGAGTGCGGAACAAGGTCCATGGGTCGGCGGAGCGCCCCCGGCTGGTGGTGTTCCGGTCCAACCGGAACATCGAGGGCCAGGTCGTGGACGACGAGTCCGGTCGCACGGTCATCGGGCTGTCCACGATCGCACCGGACCTGCGCGGCTTCGAGGCCGAGGGGAAGAACCGCAAGGTGGAGCATGCCTTCGCTGCGGGGAAGCTCCTGGGCGAGCGCGCCCGGGAAGCTGGCATCGAGTCCGTGGTATTCGACCGCGGCGGCTACAGGTACCACGGCCGGGTCAAGGCCTTCGCCGAGGGTGCCCGCGAAGGAGGGCTTAGGTTCTGATGGCCAGAGAGAAGAAGCAGTCCAGGACCCGCGAGTCCGAGTTCGTCGAGAACGTGATCCACATCAACCGCGTGGCGAAAGTCGTCAAGGGCGGACGTCGGTTCTCGTTCACGGCGCTCGTTGCCGTGGGTGACCAGAAGGGGAAGGTCGGCGTCGCCTACGCGAAGGCGAACGAGGTCGCCGAGGCCATCCGGAAGGCCATGGAGAGGGCGAAGATCGACATGGTCGAGATTCCCCTCATGCATGGCTCGACCATTCCGCACGAGATCATCGGAGAGTGGGGCGCCGGTCGCGTGTTCATGCGGCCCGCTGCGCCCGGTACCGGTGTCATCGCAGGTGGACCCGTGCGCGCAATCCTCGAGGCTGCGGGCGTGAAGGACGTACTCACGAAGAGCCTCGGGAGCAACAATCCCATCAACGTCGTGCGGGCCACCATGGACGCGATCGACAATCTCGTGACCCCGGCGCAGGCAGCTCGGGAGCGCGGGATCACGGTGGAAGAGCTGGAGGCCAGCCATGTCTGACGAGGCAAGAAAGATTGCGGTGACCCAGGTGCGAAGCCTGAGCGGTCGCCCGGATATTCATCGCCGCACCATGCGGGCGCTGGGATTCACGAAGAACCAGCAGACCCGATATCATACTGAGACACCGACCATCCGTGGCATGCTCTACCAGGTACGTCACCTGGTCGAGGTCACCGAGGTCGAGGAGTGACCAAGAGATGACCGAGCTTCATGATCTCCGGCCCAGCCCGGGATCCCATCGGAACCGCAAGCGCGTGGGCCGGGGCCCGGGTTCCGGGACTGGCAAGACCTCCGGGCGTGGCCAGAAGGGCCAGAAGGCCCGGTCCGGCGCCTCCATTCCGGCAGGCTTCGAAGGCGGCCAGATGCCGCTGCAGCGGCGTATCCCGAAGGGTGGCTTCACGCCCCTCAACCGGGTGGAGTACGAGGTGGTGAACGTCCGTACTCTCCAGGAGATGGAGGACACCGACGTTTCCCCGAGGGTCCTCCAGGCCCGGAGCCTCATCGGCTCGGGGAAGGTGAAGCTGAAGATTCTGGGCACCGGTGACCTGAGCCGCGCCGTGCATGTGCACGCGCACGCGTTCAGCGCCAGTGCCAGAGAGAAGATCGAGGCCGCCGGTGGCTCCGCCACCGTCATCGGCACCGACACCGACGCCTGAGTCGACGGGACCAAAGCCGCATGTCGAACCCGATTCCGAACCTGTTCCGCTTTCCGGAGCTGAAGGACCGGATCCTCTTCACCCTGATGATCCTGCTGATCTATCGGGTGGGAGCCCATATCACGGCCCCGGGGGTGAATCTCCCCGCACTGCAGGCCCAGTTCGGAGCGCTCGAGGGTACCCTCTTCGGGATCTACGACATGTTCACGGGCGGGGGCCTCTCCCGGGCGACGATCTTCGCGCTCGGGATCATGCCGTACATCTCCGCCTCCATCATGTTTCAGCTTCTCGCCGCGGTCTTCCCGACCGTGGAGAAGCTGCAGAAGGAGGGGGAGGAGGGCCGCAAGAAGCTGACGCAGTGGACCCGCTACACCACGGTGGTGCTCTCCATCGCCCAGGCGTACGGATATTCCGTGTTCGTGGGCTCCATCGAGGGGGCCGTGGTCATCCCGAGCCTGATGTTCACCTTCACGACGGTCCTCACGCTCACCGTCGGTGCCATCTTCATCATGTGGCTCGGTGAGCAGATCACCGAGCACGGTGTCGGGAACGGGATGTCGCTGCTCATCTTCTTCTCGATCATCGAGGGTTTCCCGGCCGCGGTAGCCCGCACCTGGGAAGCGATGATGGTCGGCGAGATCGGCCTGGTTGCGATGATCGCGCTGCTTGCGGTGGTGATTGGTGTGACCGCAGGCGTGACCTCGATGACCATGGCGGCACGGCAGGTCCCGGTCCAGATTCCCAGGAAGGTGGTGGGGCGGGGACGAATCCAGGAGGGGCAGAAGAGCTTCATTCCCATCCGCGTGAACGCGGCCGGCGTGATGCCCATCATCTTTGCGCAGTCCTTCATCATCGTCCCCGGTACGCTGGCAGCCTTCACGAGCTCCGGGCTGATCGCCGACATCTCCGACATGTTCCAGCCCGGCAGCTGGCTCTACTACGGTACGTACGGCATCCTGACCATCTTCTTCACCTACTTCTACACGGCCATCATCTTCAATCCCGTGGATCTCGCGGAGAACCTGAAGAAGCAGGGTGCGTTCATCCCCGGTGTGAAGCCCGGAAGCAGGACCGCCGAATACATCGATCGCGTGCTGACAAGGGTGACGCTTCCAGGCGCCATCTATCTGGCACTCATCGCGATCCTTCCGTTCTGGATCTTCGACCTGTTCAACATCCAGACCTTCTTCTTCGGGGGAACCGGACTCCTCATCGTGGTCGGTGTGGGGCTGGACACGGTTCAGCGCGCGCAGCAGCACCTCCTTCTTCGCCATTACGATGGCTTCATGAAGAAGGGCAGGGTCAAGGTGCGCGGTCGCCAGAACTACATGTAAGGGAGGGGCGCAGATGGTGGTCATTCTCCTGGGTCCGCCCGGGGTTGGAAAGGGTACACAGGGCGCGCGCCTTGTGGATGATCTGGGGTGGGTCCGCATCGCGACGGGCGACCTTCTCAGGTCGGCCCGACGCGCGGGTTCGGAACTGGGAGACAAGGCCCGGGAGTACATGGACGCCGGTGAACTGGTCCCCGACGATCTCATCGTGGCGCTGGTCCGCGAACATCTCGAAAAGCTCGATCCCGAGGTGGGCGTCCTCTTCGACGGTTTCCCCCGGACGGTTCCGCAGGCCGTATCCCTGGATGCCATGCTGCCGGAGGTATCCCGGAAGGTCGACGGGGTCCTGCTCTTCGAGGCGCCGGACGACGTCCTCTTCAAGCGGATCAGCGGTCGCCGCTCCTCGCCGGAAGGGCGCGTCTACAATGTGTATTTCGATCCCCCGAAGGCAGACGGGGTCTGCGACGTGACAGGGTCTCCCCTTGTCCATCGGGAAGATGACCGCCCCGAGACGGTGGAGCGGCGCCTCGAGGTCTACCAGAAGCAGACCTCCCCGCTGATCTCCTATTACGACGCGGCGCCCACGAGGGTCATGAGGATCCAGGGAGACGGCGACATGGAAGAGGTCCGAGGGGCCGTCCGCGAGGCTCTGGCGACCGAACTGGGCGCAGGAGCCGCAGGGGCGTGATCGAATTGAAGAGCGCGTCCGAGATCGAGCGGATGGCGGCGGCCGGGGCAATCATTCATGCCCTGTTCGCCGAGCTCGAGCCCCGGGTGGTACCCGGCGCCACGACGCTGGATCTCGACAGCTTTGCCGAGGAGTTCATTCGGTCCCACGACGGAGCGATTCCGCTCTTCAAGGGGCAGTACGGCTTCCCCGGCTCGCTGTGCACTTCGATCAACGAGGAGGTCGTCCACGGGATTCCGTCGGCAGACCGCCCCCTGGTCGAGGGTGACATCGTGTCGGTGGATGTCGGTGTCCGGCTCGAGGGATGGTGCGGTGATTCCGCACGAACCTTCGGGGTCGGGAACATTGGGGCCCAGGCGGAGCTCCTGCTGGATGTGACGCGACGGTCGCTGGACGCTGCAGTCGCGGCGGCGGTTCCCGGAAACCACGTGGGAGACATCGGGGCTGCGGTGGAGAAGGCGGCCAGGGGGTCGGGGTTTCACATCATCCGTGACCTCGTCGGTCACGGGATCGGGAGGGAACTCCACGAGGACCCCCAGATTCCGAACCGGGGAAAGCCGGGAGACGGACCGGCGCTGCGGGAGGGAATGGTTGTCGCCATCGAGCCGATGATCGCCACGGGAACCTGGCGCATCCGCACGATGGAGGATGGGTGGACCATGTCCACAGCCGACAACTCGCTGTCGGCGCATTTCGAGCACACGGTGGCCATCACGGCACGAGGTCCCCGGATCCTGACGGGACCAAGTGCTCCGGTCACCTCGACCCTTGAGATGGGTTCCTGAAGGGGTTATACTTCCAAGCTCTGCAACGTACGGACGGTGAGGATCCCATGAAGGTCAGAAGTAGTGTCAAGCCAATCTGCGAACACTGCAAGGTGATTCGCCGTCGCGGAGTCGTTCGGATTATCTGCAAGCGGAATCCGCGTCACAAGCAGCGTCAGGGGTAAAGGCTCATGGCAAGAATTGCGGGAGTCGACCTCCCTCGGAACAAGCGTATCGTCATCGCCCTCCAGTACATCTATGGAGTGGGCGAGACCCGCGCGAAGAAGCTTCTCGAGGCGGCGGGCGTGAGCCCGGACCTCCGGACCTACGACCTCTCCGAAGAGGACGTGAGCCGGCTGCGTCGCGAGATCGAACAGAACTTCAAGGTGGAAGGCGCGCTTCGCACCGAGATTTCCATGAACATCAAGCGTCTCATGGACATCGGGTGTTATCGCGGGCTCCGCCATCGGCGAGGCCTGCCGGTCCGAGGTCAGCGTACGCATACGAATGCGCGCACCCGGAAGGGCAAGGCCAAGTCCATCGCGGGCAAGAAGAAGGCGCCCCGGAAGTAAGCATTCAGCCTGAAGGATATTCTCTTGGCGAACAAGAAACAGGCGGCGAAGCCGCGACGAAGCAAGAAGGTTGTCGAAGCCGACGGTGTTGCACACATCCAGGCATCGTTCAACAACACCATCGTGACGATCGCCGATTCGAAGGGTGACGTGATCACCTGGTCGAGCGCAGGGAAGGCGGGGTTCAAGGGGTCGAAGAAGTCGACCCCGTTCGCCGCGACCATGGCCGCAGAGATCGCGGGGCGCGAAGCCTTCGGGATGGGGGTGCGCCGCGTCAGCGTGCGCGTCCAGGGACCGGGGTCGGGTCGCGAGTCGGCGATTCAGGCGCTGGCTGCCGCGGGACTTGCGGTGAAGTCGATCGAGGATGTGACGCCGCTCCCGCACAACGGGTGCCGGCCTCCGAAGAAGCGCCGGGTCTGATTCCGGCGCGCTTTACAGGGTTTTCACGCACGTTTCATATCGCAAACGCAGCACTCCGGGGCGCCGGAGGCGGGCGGGGGCTCGTCTCCGTCCTCGCGTTTCAACGGACCTAGCTGGTCAGGACAGGTTTCTTTCGATGGCTCGATATACCGGACCGGTCTGCAAGCTGTGCCGCCGTGAGGGGACGAAGCTCTTCCTCAAGGGCGCCAAGTGCTACACCGAGAAGTGCCCCGTCGACAGGCGGAGCTATCCCCCGGGTCAGCACGGCCCCGCACAGGCGCGTCGCCGCAAGCAGTCCGACTATGCCCTGCAGCTTCGCGAGAAGCAGAAGGTTAAGCGGATCTATGGCCTCATCGAGGGCCAGTTCCGCAACCTGTTCGAGGCGGCGGCAAAGCGTGACGGCGTCACCGGCGCCAACCTTCTGGTTGGTCTCGAGACACGCCTGGACAACGTGGTTTTCCGGCTGGGGCTCGCTCCGAGCCGGAGTGCTGCGCGGCAGCTCGTTCGCCACCGCCATGTGCAGGTGAACGGCGAAATCGTCGACATCCCGTCCTACCGGGTTCGTTCCGGGCACGAGATCTCGATGAAGCCGGGCTCGAGGGACCTCTTTCCCGTGGAAGCCTCGCTTGCGGCGCGAACGCGGCCGCAGCTTGTGGAGTGGCTGACCCTGGACGAGAAGAACCGGGTCGCCCGCATGGTCCGCGAACCGACTCGGGACGACATTTCGGCCGATATCCAGGAGCAGCTCATCGTCGAGCTGTACTCGAAGTAATTCGCTCCAAGAATGCAGACGGGGGACCGGTTGGGTCTCCCGTGTGGCCCCGGGCATGGGAGGAAACTGGTGGAGATTGATCTTACGGGACTCGTGCTTCCCGAGAAGGTGGAAACCGAGGATACGTCCGACGCAGGTCGCATCGGGCGCTTCGTCATCGAGCCGCTGGAACGCGGTTTCGGGCATACGCTGGGCAACTCGGTACGCCGGGTGCTCCTCTCCTCCCTTCGGGGGTCCGCGGTCTGGGCATTCCGGATCAACGGGGTGGTGCATGAGCACCAGACCGTCGAGGGTGTGATGGAGGACGTTCACCAGGTCATCCAGAACCTCAAGAGTCTCGTCGTGGTCCTCGACGATGACGTGGACGAGGCTACGCTGGAGATCTCCAGCAAGGTTGCGGGTGCGGTCACCGCCGGCATGGTCAAGGCGAAGTCGGGTGTGCGGGTACTGGACGAGGGTCACCACATCCTCACGCTGCAGGAAGACCGGGATTTCCA
Organism: Gemmatimonadales bacterium; assembly: GCA_007692665.1. Taxonomy (GTDB): domain Bacteria; phylum Gemmatimonadota; class Gemmatimonadetes; order Longimicrobiales; family Gaopeijiaceae; genus SKNW01. The sequence goes on from REBP01000142.1 coordinate 14,569, forward strand.
CATGGAGCTCCGGGTCAAGAAGGGGCGAGGCGTCGACCTCGCGGACCAGCATCCGCTGGAGAAGGGCTCACCGGTGGATCTGGTGCGGATCGATGCGATCTACAACCCGGTCCGGCGCGCCAACTTCGAGGTCCGTGAGACCCGGGTGGGCCAGCGTACCGACTTTGATCGTCTCACGCTCGACGTCGAAACTGACGGGTCTGTCCGACCGGCCGACGCCGTGGCCACGGCCGCAGAGCTGGTGCGGCGGCACATGGATTATCTCCTCCACTTCCGTACCGGAGGGATGCAGAAGGCTGCACCGGACGGCGGGGTGGAGGTGTCCGAGCGGCTCAGAGACCTGTTCGACCGCCCCATCGAGGACCTGGCGGAGCTTTCCGTGCGGTCCCGGAATTCTCTGCAGAAGGAGAACATCCGCACGCTCGGGGAGCTGATCCGGAAGACCGAGGACGAGATGCTGAACATCGAGAACTTCGGGAAGAAGTCCCTGAAGGAAATCCAGGACTTCCTTGCCGAGCATCAGCTCCGCTTCGGCATGCAGATTCGACAGGGTGAAAGTGGTGCTCTCTTCTTCATGGAAGAGGAAGCTGGTGCTGGAACCACGGATTCCGCCGACGAGTAGACAAGCTCGCTTCCGGCTGATATATCGGTAGCTTGAATCAGGAACAACAATCATGCGGCATCGCAAGAAGGGACGGGCTCTCTCCCGTACGGCCAGTCATCGCAAGGCCACGCTCCGGAACCTGGCAACAAGCCTGTTTCTCCACGAGCGAATCGAGACGACGACGGCGAAGGCCAAGGAACTCCGTCCCTACGCGGAGCGCCTCATCACGCTCGCGCGCCGGGGGGACCTACATGCCCGCCGGCTGGCGGCCCGGTCCGTTCAGGACCGGGACGTGCTGGGGAAGCTTTTCAACGACATCGCACCCCGGTTCGAGGGGCGTCCGGGTGGCTACACCCGGATCCTCAAGCTGGGGACGCGAAAGGGGGACGCAGCAGAGATGGCGCTGATTGAACTCGTTGAGCGACCCGACGCCTGACAACCCTGGAGAACGGAAGACCATGGCCCAGCAGACCAGTGAGAAGCTTCGTTTCCCCCTCATGATCCTTGCGGCGCTTTCCATCGCAGGGTTCGTCTGGTGGCTTTCGGTCTTCACCGAGCCCACGCAGTTTGCCGTCGCACAGGAGGAGAACGCGGAGGAGGCCAATGCCGCGCCTTCACTCGCGCTCGGGACCTTCGAGCAGCGCGCCGGCGAGATGGTGGGTTCCCGTGTGCGGCTCGAGGGGATGGAGGTCGCCACCTCCATCGGCCCCCGCGCCTTTCTGACGTCGCTTCCCGAAGGTACACCGTACGTCGTACGGCTCATGCCTGCGGCCGGTGACCTGCTCGTCACGGGTGGTGAGGTCATGGACCTTGTCGGGACGGTCCGAGCCATGTCCGACGACGTCCTCGACGCCTGGGAGGCGGAGGGCGTCATCACGGATCCCACCGCGCGGGACATCGCCGGGTTCGGGGCCACTTTTCTGGAGGCCGAAGCCGTGACGCTTCGAGCTGCCACCGAAACGCCGCCCGGCGGCGACGACGATCTCTGACGCCGGTTCCCCGCCCAGGCGGGGCCGACTCTCTGAACAAGGGTTTCAAGAAGATGGCACGTATCTGCGCAGTGTGTGGCAAGGGCCCCTCCACGGGGAACAACGTGAGCCACGCCAACAACAAGACGAAGCGGCGCTGGTTGCCCAACCTCCAGACCGTCCGCGTGCTGGGTGCGGATGGCCAGCCGACGCGCATTCGCGTGTGCACTTCGTGCATCTCGGCAGGAAAGATCACGAAGGCACCCGCCCGGAAGGCGACGGCCCCGGGTCAGGGCTGATTCGCCCGGTACCGGCACCCGACATGAGTCCGGTCGAGCCGTTCTCTGACGACAGCCCCCTCGGCGCCTCCGGCGCCGAGGGGGTTCGTGCGTTGCGGGTGGCGGTAACCCGCCCCTTATCGGGAGAACGTCTGGAAAACCTGCTGCGGGATGCCGGCCACGCGCCGGTGCACTTTCCGTTGACGAGGATCGAGGCTCCCTCGGACCCCCGCCCCCTCGCGCGGGGTGCTCGCGCGCTCCTCCGGGGAGAAATGGATGTTCTTCTCCTCACGTCGGTCCGGGCTGTCCGGTCCCTCGCCCAGGCGCTGGAGACCGTGGCCGAAGGCCCGTGGCGCCGCCCCGAAGGCCTCCAGGTCTGGGTCATCGGGGATGCGACGGGGGCTGCCGCGGCGAGGATGGGCCTCGTCCCGGACCGGATCCCGGAGCATTTCGTTGCCGAGCAGCTCCTGGAGGAGGCGAGTTCGTGGGCGCGCCTCGACGGCTTGAGGATCCTGTTCCCCCGCGCGGCAGCAGGGCGCTCGCTTCTCCCCGAGACGCTGGCCCGCGCCGGTGCCACGGTTACCCTGGTGGAGGCGTACCGGTCGGTGGACGACGGGGAGGAGGCGGACCGCCTCGTCCGGGCCATGGGCCGGGGCGAGCTGGACCTGGTCACGCTGACGGCCGGATCCCAGGCGCGCGTGCTGGCCCGGGCCATGCGAGGGACAAGGCCCGCACTCCGTTGCGCCGTGCCCATGGTTGCCATCGGGCCCGCCACCCGAATGGCCATGGTCGCGGCGGGACTTCCGGAGCCCACCGTGGCGGCCCCCCACACCGTGGAAGGGGTGGTGGCCGCCGTGAAAACCGTGGCCGGAGGCTTGCAGTGAAGGTGCCGGCTTCCCCCCTGCCGGATACCCGGATCCTGGGCTGCCACCTCCCGCGGGAGCTGTTCGCTCCTCCTGCGCCGCCCGGGTCCTCGGCGGGAGCCTCGCTTTCGTCCGACCCGACCCCCTGAATCTTTCTTACCTCTGCTCCGGACACGATATGCAGCGCGACACCGCAACCAATCTTCAGGACGGGGAAAACTCCGACCTCACCTTCGGCATTCTCGGGCTCGGATACGTCGGACTTCCCCTTGCCGTCGAGGTCGGGAAGGTGGGGATTCCGACCCTGGGCTTCGACGTGGATGCCGGGGTCGTCGCCGGGGTGAATGCGGGCCGCAGTCACATTGGTGACGTGCCGTCGGAGGAGATCGCCGAGCTTCGTGAGGCCGGCGTGCTCGAGGCCACCACCGACATGGCTCGGCTCGCGGAATGCGATGCCATCTCGATCTGCGTGCCCACCCCCCTCGGGAAGACGCGGGACCCCGACATCTCCTACATCCTCAAGGCGGGGGAGTCCATCGCCGCTGCGCTCCGCCCCGGGCAGCTGGTGATCCTCGAATCCACGACCTACCCGGGGACGACACGCGACGTCCTTCTGCCCCTTTTCGAAGCGAGGGGGCTGGAGGTGGGCAAGGACTTCTTCCTCTGTTTCTCGCCGGAACGGGTGGATCCCGGGAATCTCCAGTGGCAGACGAGGAACACGCCCAAGGTGGTGGGGGGCATTACCCCACGCTGCCTGGAGATGGCGGTGTCCGTCTACGAGCGCTTCATCGACACCATGGTTCCGGTGTCGTCGCCGGAGTCCGCCGAACTCGTGAAGATCCTCGAGAACACCTTCCGTGCGGTGAACATCGGTCTGGTGAACGAGACGGCGCAGATCGCAGATCGGCTGGGCGTGGATGTCTGGGAGGTCATCGAGGCGGCGGCGACCAAGCCGTTCGGCTTCATGAAATTCACCCCCGGCCCCGGGCTGGGGGGGCACTGCATTCCGGTAGACCCTCATTACCTGTCGTGGAAGATGCGGACGCTGGACTACCGGACCCGGTTCATCGAGCTGGCCAGCGAGGTCAATGCCGAGATGCCGCACTTTGTCGTCGGCAAGGTGCGGGAGGCGCTGAACGAGGAGCGGAAATCCGTCAACGGCTCCAGGATCCTGGTGCTGGGCGTGGCCTACAAGCCGAACATCAACGACGTTCGCGAATCGCCGGCCATCGAGATCCTCAAGGAACTGGAGCTCGACGGCGCCGACGTCGCCTTCCACGACCCGCACGTGCCCACGTTCAGGGAGGAAGGGCGAGTCTGGGAGGGGGTCGAACTCACGGACGAGGTGGTCCGGGAGGCCGACGCCGTCCTCCTCGTCACGGACCATGCAGAGTTCGATCTGGAACGGATCTTCGACCTGTCCCAGATCCTGGTGGATTCCCGAAACGCAACGGGGCCCATCGCCGCAGGTCGGGGAGAAGGCTTCCCGCAGCGCTGGATCGTGAAGGGAGGCTCCCGCGTACCGAACCGGAGACTGGGGTCGGGGACCACTTCGCCCTGAGGTGGCGGCTCCAGGCCCCGGGCTGACCGGGGCGGATCCGCTGGCTTCCGGGGGAGCCTGCCCGTAGGTTGTCCGCCATGACCACCTCCCTTCAGACCCAGAGTCCGGCCCTGGACTTCCAGGCAGCCGTGGCGCTTGCCGCACGCCTCGACGCCGAGGTCGGACGCGTCATCATCGGGCAGAACCAGGCGCGCCGCGAAATCCTCCTCTGCCTGCTTTCAGGCGGCCATGTCCTGCTTCGCGGAGTCCCCGGGCTGGCCAAGACCCTGCTGATCCGGACGCTGGCCGACGCCGTGAGCCTGAGATTCGGGCGGATCCAGTTCACGCCGGATCTCATGCCATCGGACATCGTGGGGACCGAGGTCATCGAGGAAGATCCCGCCACCGGACGCAGGAGCGTGCGCTTCATTCCCGGTCCGATCTTCGCCAACATCCTCCTGGCCGACGAGATCAATCGCACGCCCCCCCGGACCCAGGCGGCCCTCCTCGAGGCCATGCAGGAGTACCAGGTCACGGTCGGGGGGGTGCGTCACGAACTGGAACGGCCCCTCTTCGTGCTCGCCACGGAAAACCCCATCGAACAGGAAGGGACGCACCCCCTCCCCGAGGCCCAGCTCGATCGGTTCATGATGAACGTGATCATGGAATACCCGAAGCTGGAGGAGGAGCGCCGCATCCTGGCGGAGACCACCACCGGTGCCCCCTTCACGGTGGACCCGGTGGCCACCGGAGAAGACCTGGAGGCCGCCAGGGCCCTCGTCCGTGCGCTTCCCGCCGCCAGCAACGTCGTCGACCAGGCCCTTCGCCTGGTCCGTTCCACCCGCCCGGGCGATGCGTCGGCTCCGGAAGAGGCGAGGCGGTGGATCGAGTGGGGAGCCGGTCCGAGGGCGGGCCAGTCACTGGTCATCGGAGCCAAGGCCCTCGCGCTTCTCGAGGGTCGGAAGGTTCCCACGCCTCAGGATGTCGACGCGGTGGCCCTTCCCGTACTCCGGCACCGGGTCCTCCTCAACTTCCATGCCCAGGCCGAAGGCGTCACCCCGGACCAGGTCATCGGGCGCCTCCTGGCTTCGGCCCGGGCGTGAACCCGGGCGGGCCGTCGGTCCTCTCCGCTCGGGTCGTCGCCTCGCTCGGCGACCTTGAACTCGCCGCCCGGCTGGTGGTGGAGGGGATGCGGAGCGGAGGGCACCGGAGCCTTCAGCGGGGGTTCGGAACGGAGTTTCTGAAGCATCGTCCGTACCGCCCCGGCGACAGCCTTCGGTACCTCGACTGGAAGCTCCTGGCGCGGACGGACCGCCTGTACACCCGGCAGTTCAGGGAGACCACGAACCTGACCCTCCTCCTCGTGGTGGACACCAGCGCATCCATGGGATTTCCCCAGCCTGATGCGGAAGAGGGGGGCCCGACCAGGCTGAGATACGCCGCCGTCCTGGCCGCCTCTCTCGCATGGCTGGCCTCGAGCCGCGGGGATGCCGTTGGACTGCTCGCCCGCCTCGGGGGCGAGGTGATCCACGTTCCGCCCCGATCGGGACAGACCCATCTCCGCCGCGTCATCGCGTCCCTGGACGGCCTCGTGGCCGAGGGGAACTGGGCCCCCGTCCAGGCCATCGAGGATGCCGCGTCCAGGCTGAAGCGGCGCGGAATCGTCGTGGTTCTCTCGGATTTCTACGACGATGAGGAATCCGTCCGGGGCTCGCTGCGCCGGGTGGCCCGCAGGGGTCACGACGTGTCGATGATCCAGCTCACTTCGGACCCGGAAATGGAATTCCGCTTTCGTGGGGAACTGGAATTCGAGGATGCCGAATCCGGGCGGCGGGTGGTGACCAGCGCGGCGGTCGCCGGGGAGCTGGTCCGCAGCCGGATCCGGTCCTTCCACGAAAGCCTCCGCGAGGGTGCCCTCCGGGACGGGATCGATCACGTCTGCATCTCGACCTCCGAGCCCCCGGGTCCGGCACTGCGCCGGCACCTCCTGGCCAGGGGGCGCTGATCCCATGACCTGGATGAACCCGTGGGCCTGGATCGGTCTCGGATCGCTGGCCATTCCCGTACTCGTGCACCTGCTGGCCCGGAATCGGGCCCAGGTCCGGATGGTGGCCACGCTCCGTTTCCTGGAGGCAACACCACCGGCGGCCACCAGCCCGTCGCGGATCCGGGACCCGCTCCTCCTTCTCCTTCGCCTCCTCATCCTGGCCGTGGCCGTCTCGGCGCTGGCTCGCCCCACGATCTCTGCCAGCCCGGCCGCAGGCCCAGGGGATCCTCCGCTGACCCGGGTGATCCTCGTCGATGCCGGTTCGGCGATGTCACGACTCGCACCGGACGGGGGGTCTGCCCTGGAGATGGCGCGCCGGCTCGCGCTGGAGGACGTCTCGACGCGCGCTCGTGGGGGCGGGGAGGCTGGTTTCGCGGAAGGAGGAGGGCGGGGGCCGGCACGAGCAGGAAGCACCTACCTCCTCGAGGTCCCGCGAACGGGCGCGCTCGGCGCGGCCGCCTCGGGCGCCGCGTCCTACCTGGCGCGGGTCCCCGGTCGCCGCGAGATCGTGGTCTATTCGGTCCTGGGGGCTGGAGCCCTCCCGTCGGAGGGCGAAGGGGACCGGCTGAACGGAATCCCGCTCGTGTTTCGGCAGATTGATCTGGCCGCGGCTTCCCCCGACACCGCGACCATCCGTCACCCGGCATCCGAAACCCGGATCCCGGTCTTCTCGGCAGGCGGCGGCATCGTGGCCGGGTGGGAAGCGACGGATCCACGACCGGGAATGGCGGATTCCCTCCTGGGAGCGGGATCTGCCTTCCTTGCCGCAGAGATCTCGCGGTCCCCCGCGCCGGATCCCGGCTTCCCGCTGACGCTGGTGCTCGGAGCCGGAGATGTCCCCGAAGCTGCGGTGGCGACCGGATGGATCGGGACCCCGGAGGAGGTGGGGGACCTGGTCCTCGCGCTCGGCCGCGACGCGGCACTCGGGGCCGCGGCCCGAACTGCGAGCGTGGATGCGGGAACAGGGTCCGACCTGCAGGCACGGGGCACGGGTTCAACCGCGTCGACGATGCTGATTCGCACGGTCACGGGCGAGCCGGCGGTCCTCGTGGCGCCTGCCCGCGTCGGGGGTGAACCCGGCGTGCTCGTCGCGTCGGCAACCGGACCCGACGCCTTCCTTTCATCCGCCGTCGTCGGGGCGGTGGGAAGGGGGGCTCGGCGGGAGACCGCCTCCCGCGAACTCGACCCTCGGCTCCATTCCCCCGAGGAGGTCCTGGCCTGGACGGAACGATTCGGGGGCGAGGGGGGGATCGCGGCGGGTGCGGCGGGTGCGGCGGGTGCCCGAGGCTCGGGAGGGGCGGGAGGATCGGCACGGGAGGAGGCGCCGGACCCCGCGGAGGGCACGGGGGAAACCCGGTTCCTCTGGGCCCTGGTCCTCCTCCTCCTCACCGCGGAGTGGCGGCTGCGCCTTCGAACCGGGGGCGTCCGGTGACCCCGGTGGACCCTCGCCTCCGCGCACCCCTCGGGGTGGTGTCTCGCCGCCTCGTCCTGCTGGCCGCGATGAACGGAGGGCTGGCCGGGCTCCTGGTCGCGGTCCTGGGACTCGTTGCCTGGATGCTGGCCCACCCCCTGCTTCCCCATGGTTCCGGTCCGGGCGTGTCTCGGGCCGCGGGATGGTTGGGCGTGGGCGCGGTGGCGGGGATGGCTCTCTCCCTCCACGCCCGGTTCCGGGCCCGCCGTCGCCATGGAGGGTGGCTCCGCGATGCTGCCCGGCAGGTGGAGTCAAGGATTCCGGAGAGCCGAAACCTGGTGCTGACGGCCGCCGAGTTCTCCGGGGCCCCTCGGCCGCCTGACGCGAAGGTCAGGGAGTCGATCCTGGCCGATGCGGCGGCCCTTCTGAACGACGGGTCATCCCGGGTCCTGGTGCCGCTGCACACCACCGGAATCTCCCTTGTCGGGACCGTCTCTCTGGCGGTCGGCCTCCTGCTCGCGGTCTCCGCCATGGGCGACCGTCGCGGCGATCCCTCCGGATTTCCCGCCCCCGGCGGCGGCCCCTTGTCGACGGCCGAGTCAGGCGCGCAGGCGGGACTGGACGTCGTGCTCCGGGTCGTGCCCCCGGCCTACTCCGGCGACTCCGTGCAGGTGCACCGGAACCCCCAGCGGGTCGACGCCCTGAAGGGGAGTCGTCTGGAACTCCAGGTGCGGCTGCCGGCTCGACCGGGCGGCCGGGCGCGGGGCGCCGACGGCGGCGAGACCGTCGTGCTCGAGACGCTCGACGGGCGCAGGGAACTGCGATACGAAGGTTCCGGAGAATTCGTGGGCGAGATGATGCTGGAAGTGGACGGCTTCCTGGCGCTCGAGCGCCAGGAGGCGGTTCGCCCGGCCGGAGCCGACCCGGCGCCGTCCCCTCGACGCCTCATCGGGCTGGGTGCCCTCGCGGACCCCCCGCCCACCGTCCGCATCTCCGCACCGGGGCAGGACCTCTACCTGCCCGACGGAAACCGGGTCCTCGATCTCGAGATCGAGGCCACCGACGACCGCGCGCTCCGGACCCTCGAACTCCTCTTCACGAGGGTGAGTGGTTTCGGAGAGCTCTTCGACTTCAGGGAAGGCACGATCCCCCTCGAGATCACGCGTCACGAGCCGGGCCGGTGGACGGCTCGTGCGCAATGGAATCTCGGGGAACTCGACCTCGACCGCGGTGATATCGTGGTCTACCGGGCCGTGGCCCACGACCGGCTCCCGGGGGGTGCTCCCGGGGAATCCGACACCTGGACCGTGGAGATCCTGGGATCCGAGGCCGCGCCTTCCGGGGGGTTTGCCGGGGAAGACGAAATGACCCGCTATGGCCTGAGCCAGCAGATGGTCATCCTTCTCACGGAACGAGTGCGGGAGCAGCGCGCCGTGCTGTCTGCGGAACGCCTCGCGGAGGAGGCCTTCCGGCTCGCCGCGGCACAGCGCCGCGTCCGTGCTGAATTCGTGTTCATGCTGGGGGGCGAGCTCGAGGACGGTCACGACCACGCCGATGCACCCGGGACGGGCGATGCCGGTCGTGCCGAGGACCGTCACGATCACGATCACGACCATGGCCACGGCCACGCCGCCGGGGCCGGGGGGGCCGCCGTGGCCGGCGCCGGATTCGACGGCGGCGACGCCCGCACCGCGCAGGAACTCCACGAGGAAGCCCACGCCCGCGTCGATGCCGACGCCGCGGAAGGGCGACTCGCCCAGGCCGGACGCATCGAGCTTTCGAGGGCGATCCAGGCCATGAGCCAGGCCGTGAACCATCTGAACGCCGTGGACCTCGACGCCGCGCTGGCGGCAGAAGCCCGCGCCCTGGAATACCTCCAGCGCGCCTTCTCGAGTTCGCGGTACCTGCTCAGGGCGCTGTCCGAACGGGAGGAACTGGATCCGGGTCGCCGGCTGAGCGGCGAACGGGGCAGCGCCGTGTCCGCCCGTCGCCCGCAGGTGGCGGACGGCCCCGACCGGGACCTCGCCGAGCTTCGGGAGATCCTGGGGCAGGTGATCCGACTGGTCCCCGGGGGCGCGGGCCCCCCTCCCTCCGGACCTCCCTCCGCCCCCGGGGGCCGGGCCGATGCCGCGGCCTCGCCTCCGGTCCCGGAGGCCTCCCGCCTCGGGGCCCGCCTGCTGGCTGTCGACCCGGCATCCCGGACGCTTCAGCGCCTCTCTGCGTCGCTTTCCGGTCCTCTACCGCCGGGGCCGGACGGCGCTCCGGGGAGAGAGCTTCTGGACGTCATCACGGAGCTCTCCCGCTACCTTCGCACCCGTCATCCTCCGCACCCCGGCACCCCTTCCATCCACGGTCTCAGGCACATGGAAGGCGCCTGGGCAGAAGCGCTCCAGCGCGCCGGTGCGGGGTCGCGGTGACGTTCGCACCGGCCCTTCCCCGTCTCCTCCGGACCCTTGCCGTCGCCATCGTGGTTCTGGCCCTCCTGGACCCGGCGCTTCCCTCCGGACGCCACGCAGACCGGGTTGTCGCCGTGGTCGCCGCAGGCGAGTCCCCGGGCGTGTCCGGGGCCGGCGCCTCCTGGCCCGATCAGGTTGCAGACCGACTTGCCGGCAGGTTCACGGTCGTCCGGGGGCCCTACCCCGGCGCCAGCGCGACCGTCCTGGCCGGAGATCACCTGCCGGCGGCCCTGTCGGAGGGGTCGCTCTTCCTGCCCCCCCCCGTTTTCGTCGCCCACCCCGCCGCCGCCGGGGCCCCGGCACGCCCTCGCCTGGTGCACCTGGAGGCCCCCCGCCGGGTTTCGCCCGAGTCGGCGATCCCCGTGCGGGCCTGGATCGCGCCGGGGGGCGAACCGGGGACCTCGCTTCGCGCCGCCCTCCGCGTGGACGGTGTGGTGGTGTCCGACACGGTCCTGCGGCGCCCGGAAGGGGGGACGGCTCCGGTGATGGTTCGGTTCGAGATCGTGCCGACACGGAGCGGACCCCTCCCGCTTCGCGTGGAGATCCATCCCGCGGGGGTCGGCGACGACACGGTGCCCTGGAGCGCGGCCGATGTGCTCGTCCACGTGTCTCCCCGCCCGTGGGAAGTTCTCTTCTTCGAGGGTCGCCCCTCCTGGTTGTCGACCTTCGTGCGCCGGGCTCTCGAGCCCGATGCGCGCTTCGCCGTCACGAGCCGAACGGTGACGTCGCCTGGCCTCGCCACGCAGTTCGGCGCCCCTCCGGCCTCCCTCGCCTCCCCCCGGGCCCTGGACGGCTTCGACGCCGTGGTGGTGGGGGCCCCGGAGCTCCTTTCGGGGAATGACGTGGCCGCGCTCCAGCTGTTCATGGAGATGCGTGGAGGATCGGTCCTCCTCCTTCCCGATCGAGAGGCGTCCGGGCCCCACGACCGCCTGACCGGCGTCACGGCCTGGACCCGCGGGGGCGCCGCCGATCCGGTGCGCCTGACCCCGGCCGCCGAGGCGGGGGTGGAACGGCCTGCCCTGGAGGCCCGCTCGATGATCTGGCCGGACCCGCTTCCACCGGGGGCCCAGGTCGTCGCGGCGACGCCGTCCGGGGACCCCGTCATCTGGAGGCGCCCGGTGGGGAAGGGACAACTCGTCGTGAGCGGGGCGCTGGACAGCTGGCAGTTCCGCGACCCCGAGACCACGACGTTCGAACCCGCCTGGCGCGAACTCGTGGGCGAAGCCGCCGACCTGGCCCCCGGTCCCCTCGCGGTCGAGTGGATCGGTACCCACGCGGGGGGCGGCGGGGGGTTCGGTGCCGCGTCGGGTGTGGTCGCCCCCGGGGCGCTCCTGCGGTTCGGTGTGACGCTGAGGGAGACTCCGGCGCCCGGAGCCCGGGTGTGGGCCCGTGCCGACCTGGGTCCGTCGGGGAAAGAGGTGGAGGTCGACCGCCTGATCCCGCTCTGGCCCGTCGAGGTGCCCGGTCGATTCGAGGGCCGGTTCCACGCTCCCGCCGCCTCCGGCCCCCACCTCCTCGAAATCCGTGTCGAGGGTGGGGACCCGTGGGGAGACGGAACGGCATGGCGTCATGCCGCCACGCTGCCCCTGGTGGTGCTTGCCGATGCGGCGAGCCCTCCTCCCGACGACCCTGCCCTCATGGAGGCGTGGGCCGCCTCGAGGGGTGGCACCCTTCGCGCCAGCGACGAGCTCGCCGCACTCGAGGCGGAGATCCTGCGAGCCGTCGGGGCCGAAGGGCCGTCCGACCCGTGGCATCCCATGAGGTCCCCGTGGTGGATCCTCCCCCTGGCACTCCTCCTGGGCGGGGAGTGGGCCTCCAGACGCCGGCGGGGACTGTCCTGAGGGCGGGCCGAGGCTTGACGATGGACCTCCCCCGGGCGTACGATGCCCGGTTCATCCACCCATCCAGCACGGCCCCCTCCGCCCAGACCCCGGATTCATGTACACACGCGAAGAGTTCCGAGCCATCGCCGAGCAGATCATCGACATGGCCGCGCCCGATCCCATCGAGGTCAACCTGCGGGGTGGAGAGCGCTCCGGCACGCGCTGGGCCAACTCCTCGATCACGGTGAACCTCGTCCAGTACGACCGGCAGGTCTCGGTTTCCCTCCACCGCGGGATGCGGGTGGGAATGGCGAACACCCGGGACTTCAGCGAAGCCGGCCTGAGGGCCCTGGTGGCCGAGGCGCGGGCCGACGCGGAGAGTTCGGAGGAGCGGGAGTCCCTTCCCGAACTCATCGGGCCCCAGGACTATCTCGAGATCGATGCGGCCCTCCCCGACATGGTGGATTTCGGGCCCGGGGGTCGTGCCGAGATGGTGCGCCAGAGCCTGGACCTCTCCGAGGGGATGGGGGTGATCGGCTACGGGTACATCCCGAAGAACGACCAGGCCACCTGCCGGGCCAACTCGGAGGGCCTCTTCGCCTACGAGCGCGAGGCACAGAGCAGCTTCGTGCTGACCTGCCGCACACCGGACGGCAGGGGCTCGGGGTGGGCCGGCACCACGGGGATCAAGGACCTTTCCATGATCGACGCCCGTGAACTCACGCGGAGAGCTGGAGAAAAGGCACTCCTCAGCGCGAATGCCCGTGCCATCGAGCCGGGCCGCTACTCGGTGATTCTCGAGCCGCGGGCCAACGCTCGGTTCCTCTCGCTGATGACCGGGATCTTTACCGGCGGGGGTGGCGGCAGCGGCTTCATGGAAGGGCGGGAGCGCGGGGAGAAGCTCTTCAGCGATCTCCTCACCCTCCGGAGCGACATCGGGAACCCCATCCTCCGGCAGTCCACGATCCTTCCGAACTTCCGTCCCGCCGCACCGGTGACCTGGGTGGAGAACGGTGTCCTCCGGAACTTCGGGACCGGGCTGGGGGCGACGCCCGGCATGAGCCTCGTCATGGAGGGGTCGAACCAGTCGCTGGAAGAGATGATCTCGCAGACCCGGAGAGGTCTTCTGGTGAGCTTCTTCTGGTACATCCGCGGCGTTCCGGCGACCGATCAGCCACTCCTGAATACCGGCATGACCCGGGACGGCCTGTTCCTCATCGAGAACGGCGAGGTCACCGGGGCCGTGCAGAATTTCCGGTGGAATATGTCGCCCATCGTGGGCTACAACAATCTGGTCGCCGTCGGACGTCCCGAGCCCATGCACATGGGCGAATCCTACGACGGCGGGAACACCGCCCTCATTCCGCCCGTGCGAATCGAGGACTTCAACATGTCCTCCAGCTCCCCGGCGGTCGAGTGAACCCGGCAGCGAACGCCCCCAACCGAAAGGCATGTCCATGACCCCGTCCCGCCGCGAGTTTCTCGCAACCATGGGCGCCGGCACGCTGGCCCTCTATTCCCATGACCTCGTCGCGCAGCTCCTGGCGGACGGTCCGCGTGGGGACCCCGAAAACTCGCGATTCCGGGGGCTCTCGGACATTGCCCTGGCGGAGGCCCGCCGCGAGGGATGCACGTACGCGGACATCCGGTTCACGCTGAACCAGAACCTCCCGGGCGCCTCCGCCAGCTACACGGCGGAGGGGGAAGGTGGCGGTGGCGGTGGTGGCGGTGGTGGCGGGGGTGGTTTCGGCGGCGGTGGTGGGGCCGGGGCCTTCACCGGCCTGCCCACCGACGAGGAGCGTCAGCCGGCGGGCTTCGGGATCCGGGTCATCCACAGTGGCGTCTGGGGCTTCGCCTCGAGCCCCATCGTCACCGAGGACGAGATCCGCCGCATCGCACGGATGGCCTCGGAGGTGGCACGGGCGAGCGCCATCGCGAAGCGCGACGACGTCCGCCTCACCCCGGTGGACCCGGTCATCGCCAGCTGGAAGACGCCCCTGCGCGTCGACCCGCTCACCGTCTCCGAGACGGACCGGGAGAACTGGGCCCAGTCCATCGTGGACAGGGCGTCCGCCGTGCCGGGGGTGATCCGGGTCGCGGCGGCGGCGCGCATCGCCTACGAGTGGCGCTACTTCGCATCCACCGAAGGGTCCTACATCGAGCAGGAGTCCTACACGACCACCCCGACGCTGAGCGTGACGGGACGCGTGAACGGCGAGACGCGCACGCGGAACTACCCGGGCGAGGCCCTCATGGGCGGCTGGGAGGTTGCCGCGGAATCCAAGCTGCTGCGGGATGCCGAGAAGGCGGCCGTGGACGCGGTGGAGATGTGCACGGCGCGTCCCCTGGGAGGCCCGGGGATGCGGGACCTGATCCTGTCGCCCTCCCATGCCATGCTCACGATCCACGAGATCATCGGCCACGCCACCGAGCTGGACCGGATCGTGGGGATGGAGGCGAACTACGCCGGGACGAGCTTCATCGGCCTCGAGGACGTGGGTCGCCTCAAGTACGGATCCGAGATGTTCAACGTCACGGCGGACCGGAACTCGAGGGGCCTGTCCTCCATCGGGTACGACGACGACGGCGTGGAGACCCAGGAGTGGCCCATCGTCCGGGACGGGATCCTGGTGGGGCTGCAGACGAACCGGGAGACCGCCCATTACCTGGGCGAGGACTTCAGCAGGGGGTGCACCTACGCGTCCTCGTGGCGCGACTACCCGTTCCTCCGCATGCCCAATGTCCACGTGGATGCGGGCCCGGTGGGGTCTCCCTCGCTTGCGGAGCTGATCGCCGACGTGCGGGACGGCGTGATGATCGACGGGCGCGGGAGCTACTCCATCGATCAGCAGCGCTACAACGGCCAGTTCGGCGGTCACATCTTCTGGGAGATCAAGGACGGCGAGATCACCCGCCAGTGCACCGACGTGACCTACCAGGCGATCACGACGGACTTCTGGGCCAACCTCGACGGGATCACGGGCCCGGACGAATACGAGATGCATGGCACGGGAGGCGATGCGAAGGGACAGCCCACCCAGACCCAGAGCCTGTCCCACGGGTCGCCCTGGCTGCTCATCCGGAACACCATGGTGAACGGGGCCTTCGGCTGAGGCGGGCGCAGGGGGCCGCCCCGGGGGTGCCGCCCGGGCGGCCCGATCTGCGCGCGACGTTCGCTGTCGAGCCCTCAGGTCATGGCGTAAACCACCAGATTCACCGCGAATCGCGTGTTGTCTTCGGAGCGGAAGCGCTTGTTCCGCCAGTCATAGTCCCATTCGCAGCCGTAGTCCTTGTAGGAATAGAGCACGCCGATCCGGTTGCGGTGCTCGACGGCCTTCAGGTACTCGTGGACCATGTTGTCCCCCCAGCCGTTCAGCTCGTGGCTGGTCTGGGGAGGGCCGTCCGGGAAGGAGAAGAAGGCGGAGTAGAGCGGGTGGGAATTCGGGATCTTCGGGAGCGGGTCGTAGTCGGGGCCGGCACCCGGGAACACCCGCGCCATCTCCGCCTCGAACGACTTGGCGTAGAGCCCCTCGATGTCGTGGTTGCAATCGTCGGAAAAGAGGAAGCCTCCGCTTCGGACGTAGCGCCGGATTCCCTCCCTCTCGGCCTCGCTGAACCTGACGAGCTTGTGGCCCGTCATGAAGACGAAGGGAAACGCCGAAAGCTCTTCCGAGTCCGCGGTGATCACGACCTCTTCGCCGTGCACCGGGATCTGCGTATACTGGAGGACGGAATCGAGCACGTTGGCGCAGACCTTGGGATTGTAGTCCCAGTCGCCGGAATCGTACCGGAGTCGGGCGAAGACGAATTCATGGCGGTCCGCACCAGAACCGGATCTCGAGGCCGAAGAAGATGTGCTCCCGCTGCTCTCGTCCATGGTACCCAGGAGATCCGCCGGCGTGACGGCTCCCCCCAGGGTTCCGGCCGCAACCCCCGCTGCGGCCTGTCCGAGACGGCGAAGAAACTTTCGACGATCGAGGGGGGCATCCATGGAAGTCCGGGGTGGGGGGAGCAGGGTCTGGGGGGTTCGCCTGACGAGACGAGAGAAGGGCCGTCTCCTCGCGGATGAACCCTTTCCCACGGTAGCCCGCTCCCCGCGCTGGCGCAACGTGGATGTGAGGGCTGCGCCGAACCTGGATGGGGTATGATTCCTGCTCACATGCTGCGCCATTGCACGCAGCGTCCTCAGAGCCGAAGCCCAGAAAAGGGAACTACATGAAGATTGGAGTGATCGGGACCGGGTACGTGGGACTCGTGGTGGGGGCCGGTTTTGCCCATTCAGGCAATGACGTCGTCTGCGCCGACATCGACAGCGACAAGATCGAGCGCCTCAGGCGGGGAGAGATTCCCTTCTACGAGCCCGGACTGGAGGAACTGGTAGGGGAGAACCTTTCAGCCGGTCGCCTCGTCTTCACGACCGACCTGGAGGAGGCGGTCAGGAAGTCCCGGATCCTCTTCATCGCGGTGGGCACCCCACCAGGTGCGGATGGCGCCGCCGATCTCAATCAGGTCCTTTCGGTGGCACGTTCCATCGGCCGCGCCATGGATGGGGAACGGATCGTCATCACGAAGAGCACGGTGCCCGTGGGGACGGCTGCCCGGGTTCGCGAGGCCATCGAGGCGGAGACCTCCCACCCCGTCCATGTATGCTCCAACCCGGAATTCCTGAAGGAGGGGGCGGCGGTCGAGGATTTCATGAAGCCGGACCGTGTCGTTCTCGGCGTGGACGATCCTGCGGTCGGTGTCGAGCTGGGGGAGCTCTATGCGCCCTTCGTCCGGACCGGAAACCAGGTCCTGATCATGGACATCGCATCGGCCGAGATCACCAAGTACGCCGCGAACGCGATGCTGGCGACGAGAATCTCCTTCATGAACATGATCGCCTCGCTCTGCGAGCAGTCCGGGGCGAAGGCGGATGACGTCCGCATGGGCATCGGGAGCGACCCCCGCATTGGCCCCGCCTTCCTGTTCCCGGGCATCGGCTATGGCGGCTCCTGTTTTCCGAAGGATGTGAAGGCCCTGATTCGGACCATGAAGGAGGGGGGCCTGGATGCCGCGATCCTCGAGGCGGTGGAAGCACTGAACGAGCGGCAGAAGAGCTTCCCGCTCCGGGCACTGGAGTCCCGGCTGGGGGACGATCTCTCCGGGCGAACCATCGCGGTCTGGGGACTCGCCTTCAAGCCGAACACCGACGACATGCGCGAGGCCCCGTCCCTGGTGACCATCGAAGGGATTCTTGCCCGGGGCGGGCGCGTGGTTGCCCACGACCCCGTGGCCATGGACGAGGCCCGGAGCCACCATTTCGGGGAGCGGATCTCCTACGTGGAGACGAACTACGAGGCACTTGCCGGTGCCGACGCCCTCGTGCTGCATACCGAGTGGCACCCCTACCGGCGCCCGGACTTCGCTCGCATGCGTTCCGAGATGCGGGGGAACCTCGTCATCGACGGGCGCGGCATCTTCCCGGCGGCACGCATGCGCGAGCACGGATTCGACTACGTGGCCGTCGGTCTCACGCCGCAGGCCGCAGCTCCTGCGGAGACCACATCATGACGGCGGCCGCGGGGGCGCCCACCCCGGACTCGCCTCGGCGCATCGTCCTCACGGGCGCCGCCGGATTTCTCGGATCCCATCTGGCCGAGCGCTTTCTCGACGAGGGCTACGAAGTCGTGGGCGTGGACAATTTCATCACGGGCTCGCGGGACAACATCGCCCTTCTGCAGGAAAGAAAGGGCTTCCATTTCCAGATGCACGACGTGTCCACGCCCCTCTTCCTGGCCGGTCCCGTGCACGGCATCCTGCACTTCGCCTCCCCGGCGAGCCCCGTGGACTACCTGGAATATCCCATCCAGACCCTGAAGGTAGGGAGCCTGGGCACGCACAACATGCTCGGGCTGGCCCGCGAGAAGCGCGCGCGATTTCTCCTCGCATCCACCTCCGAGGTCTATGGCGACCCGGCGGTACACCCCCAGCCCGAGAGCTACTGGGGAAACGTGAACCCCGTGGGCCCCAGGGGCGTCTATGACGAGGCGAAGCGATTCGCCGAGGCCATCACTTCCGCGTACCGGACCCATCATGGGCTCGATACCCGGATCGTGCGAATCTTCAACACGTATGGGCCGAGGATGCGGCCCGGGGACGGTCGCGTCGTCTCGAACTTCATCGTCCAGGCGCTCCGGGGGGAGGCCCTCACCCTGTACGGGGACGGGTCGCAGACGCGCTCCTTCTGCTACGTGTCCGACCTGGTGGAGGGGATCTATCGGCTGTTCCATTCCGAGCATCCGGGCCCGATGAACCTGGGGAACCCGAACGAGTTCACGGTACGGGAGCTCGCGGAGGAGGTTCTCCGGGCGGTGGGTCCGCCGGGGGGAGAAGGCTCGGGAACGAAGCCGGACCCGGAAGGAAGATCGGAGGGTGGCGAACCTGCGGGGACCCGCAGTCTGCCGCTTCCGGAGGACGATCCCAAGGTTCGCCAGCCCGACATTGCCCTGGCGCGGGGGGCACTCGGATGGGAGCCCTCGGTCAGTCTTCCCGACGGTCTAGCCCGAACAATCCCGTGGTTCAGATCCCAGGTGGAGGGATTCGACGCGAGGGCTCGCCCGCTGACCTGAGCCGGGCGACCTTTTTCCCGGCGGTGGGTTATATTCTGGAATGATTCGGAAGCAGAGAAACCCTGTCACGGTTGCGGCACCGGCAGCCCCGGGCCCGCCCGGACGGTCAGCCCCGTTGCTGCCTCGATTCGGGGCGTCCCGGTTCCTGGCGCCCCGGTTCCTGGCGCCCCTCGTCCTCTTCCTCACGGTCCTGGCGGGATGCACCGTGCCCGGCTCGGAGGAGGAAGCCATCCGGAGAGGGGACACGGCCTTCTCCCAGGGGAGCTTCAATGATGCCCTCTCGGAGTACCGCCTCGCGCTTCGGCAGGGGAACGATGACGCCACGACCTGGCTCCGCACGGCCCACGCGTTTGCGCGTCTGAGTCGAATCGACGAAGCCCGGGAGTACTACGAGGCGGCCATCGCCCGGGACTCGACCCTCGTGGACCAGGCAGCGGCGGATCTGCTCCGTGTGGCCCGCCGCGCCATGGAGCGGGGTGACGGCGTGGTGGCGAGCGCTGCAGCGGACGCCGCCGTCCGAATCCAGCCCGGGGTGTCGCTCTCCGGCGTTGCCCTTGATCTGGCGCGGCACTACGTGAGGAATGCCCAGGCAGCCGAGGCGCTCCCCTACTTTCAGAAGGCCCTGGCCGAGAGCGACGAGGATCCCGGGATTCTCCTCGAACTCGCCCTGGCCCACGAGCAGCTCGGCGACTGCGAACGCGCCCTGGCGTTCTTCGAACAGGTTCGCCCGAGAATTGCTCCGAACCGCCGGTCCGAGGTGGACTGGCAGGTGGGGAACTGCTCGTACCAGCTGGCCCGAGAAGCGCAGGATCGAGGGTTCTCCGACGAGGCCCTCCGTCTCTACCGCGCCGTCACCGACCTCGGAGAGCCCCGAAACCTGGTGAGCCCGGCCTGGTTCGACTCCGCCGAGATCCTGGCGCGCCGCGGAGAATGTACCGCTGCCGCAGCGGCGTTCGAGCGGGTCATCGAATTCGATCCCGGGACCGGCGCCCTGGCGGCGAGGGCCCGGGACAGGATCGACCAGATCCTTTTCCGCCGCGCAGGCGAGGGGCCATGCTGATCCCCCGGGGAGGCCTTTCGAGGTCATCCCCGGGAGAACGGCGGGTCGTCCTCGGCCTTCGTCGCGCGTCCACGATCCGCCACTCCACCGCAGATTCCTACCGGAGCACCTGATGCAGGTCCCCCTCCTGGATCTCAAGCCTCAGTATCACGCCCTCAAGGATGCCATTGATGCCGCCATCGAGCGGGTCGTGGCCTCCCAGGGCTTCATCATGGGGCCCGAAGTCGAGGGGCTCGAGAGGGAACTCGCCGAATACCTGGGCGTCCCCCACGCGGTCGGGTGCGCGTCCGGCACGGACGCGATCCTTCTCCCCCTGCGTGCCCTCGATCCGGAGCCGGGCGACGAGGTGGTCCTTCCGGCCTTCACCTTCTTCGCCACCGCGGGAGCTGCGTGGAATGCGGGTTTCCGCCCGGTCTTCTGCGACATCGACCCGGTCACCTTCAACGTGACCAGGGAGACGCTGGAGCCGGTCTGGAGTGATCGGGTTCGCGCGGTGATCCCGGTTCATCTCTTCGGCCAGATGGCCCCCATGGCGGAAATCAACGCCCTGGCCGGTGAGCGGGGCGCCTGCGTGCTGGAAGACTGCGCGCAGGCCATCGGAGCTTCCCAGGAGATCGAGCCCGGCGCGGCGCCCGTCCGTGCGGGAGCGAGCGGTGATTTCGGGGCCTTCTCCTTCTTCCCGACCAAGAATCTCGGGGGGTTTGGCGACGGGGGGCTCGTGACCGCACGGGATCCGGAACTCGCAGGGAAGGTCGCGAAACTCCGGTTGCACGGGGGTCGTCAGATGTACCAGCACGAGATGGTGGGAACGAACTCCCGGCTGGACGCCCTGCAGGCGGCCATCCTGCGGGTGAAGCTTCCCCATCTCGACGAATGGGCACGGGCGCGCAGGGAGAATGCCTGTGCGTACCATGGGGGGCTGGACGAGGTGGCCGAGGTGAGGCTTCCCGAGGTCATGACCGGCAACTTCCACGTGTACAACCAGTTCACGATCCGGGTAGAGCAGCGCGACGAACTGAGGGAGCACCTCGCCGGGGAAGGGATCGGTTCCGGAATCTACTACCCGGTTCCCCTGCACCTTCAGGAATGCTTCGCCGGGCTGGGGGGAAGGGAAGGGATGCTCCCCGAAACCGAACGGGCCTGCCGGGAGGTCCTTTCGCTTCCCATCTTCCCCGAACTGGGGGAGGATCGCCTTCGGCGGGTCATCGATGCCGTCCGCTCCTTCTTCGGGTACGGAGCTTGAACGGATTGCGTCCGGCTCCTTCTTTGGCGACCATTGATGGCTGCAGGATTCACGAGAAGAGAGGACGTGGGATGCGACGCTGGTACATGCGGGCGTGGGAAGGCAGGGAAGGCAGACGCCGAAGCCGAGAGGGACTTCCGGGAGGTGCGCCGGGCCGGGGCCCCGGCCTCGCCGTCGTGCTCCTCCTGCTCGCCCTCGTGCCGGCCTGCGCTTCCACGCCGGGCTACTTCGGCCTCGACGCAGATCCTCTCTATGAGCGGGCTGTCGGGTATTTTGACGACGAGGACTGGGACGACGCCATCAGCGCCTTCGACCATTTCCTCTTTGCGTACCCCGGAGAACCCCGGTCGCCCGACGCTCGAATGTACCTGGCCCGGGCGCACTTCGAGCGGGAGCAGTACATCACGTCCGCAGCGGAGTACGAGCGCTTTCTCCAGTTCTACCCGAGTCATGGTCGGGCGCCCGAAGCCTCGCTCGGGATCTGCCGGAGTTACCAGCGGCTCTCCCCGACCTCCCAGCGTGACCAGGGCTACACGGAGCGCGCCGTCGATGCCTGCCGGAACACCGTCAACGAGTTTGCCGGGATGACGGTGGCCGAGGAAGCGCGCGAGATCCAGCGTGCGATGATCGAACGGCTGGCCCAGCGGGAGTACGAGGACGGCTTCTTCTACGAGCGCCGCGGCCTCTACGATTCGGCCATCCTTGTCTACCAGGACCTGGTGGATTTCTTCCCCCAGACAACCTGGGCCCCGCGGGGGTTTCTCGGGCTCTACCGGTCGTATCGAGCCATCAACTGGGACACGGAAGCTGAACAGGTCCGATCCCGCCTGCTGGCCAACTACCCCGATTCGCCGGAGGCCGACCAGGTCCGGGAGGGGAGTGCGAATGGAGGAGCTGCGCGTGGAACCGACCCACCCGCCTGAGGGTCCGGGCCCGGGGCAGGCGCGCATCGGGGTGCTCGGGGGCACCTTTGATCCGTTTCACACAGGACACCTCATCGCGGCGCAGGACGTCGTGGAAGCGCTGAGCCTGGACCAGCTCTTCCTCGTTCCCGCTGCGCATCCCCCGCACAAGGACGAGGAGGGCCTCACGCCGGGCTCCCTGCGGATGAGGATGATCCGTGCGGTGGTGGAGGACGACCCCCGCTTCTCCGTGTCCGATGTCGAGCTGCGCCGGGACGGCGTCTCGTTCACCGTGGACACGTTGCGTGCATTTCGGGACCTTCATCCGGACGCCCAGCTCTTCCTGATCCTCGGGGCGGACCAGTGGCGGGCCTTCGGCGGGTGGCGCGACCCGTGGGAGATTGCCCGAATGGCGACCCTCGTCGTCATGACCCGAGAGGGCGAAGGGGCGGCCGGAGACGCCGGGTTCGGCGAGGCCGTCGCCCCCGCCTGCACCGAGGTTCCCGTTCTGCGCATTGACATCTCGTCCACCCACATCCGGGAACGGGTGCGGGCGGGACGTTCCATCCGGTACCTCGTCCCCGAGGCCGGCCGTCGGATCATCGAGGCTGCAAAGCTGTATCTCTGAGAACCATGAAGAAATTTCTGAAGAAGCTGATGGGTGACAAGCACGAGCGCGAGGTCAAGAAGCTTGGCCCGCTCGTGGACGAGATCAACGAGAACTTCCGCGAACTGGAAGGCCTCACCGATGAGGAACTCCGGGCCAAGACGGATGAGTTTCGCGCGTACATCGCGGAACAGACACAGCCGTTCGAGGACGAGATCGTGGAGGTCCGCAAGGTCAGGGCCGACACCGTCGAGATTCCCGCCCGGGAGCGACTGACGGCGCAGATCCAGAAGCTCCAGGAGGAGCGGGACGAGGCCCTGCACCAGGCGCTGGACGATCTCCTTCCCGAGGCGTTCGCGGTGGTGAAGGACGGCTGCCGCCGGCTGTTCGGACGGGAGGTACCCGTCACCGGTCAGATGATCAAGTGGGAGATGATCCCCTACGACGTCCAGCTGGTGGGCGGCATCGCCCTCCACCGCGGGACCGCCGCCGAGATGCAGACCGGTGAGGGCAAGACGCTGACGGCGACCCTCCCCCTCTACCTGAATGCCCTGGCCGGCCGGGGTGCCCATCTCGTGACGGTCAACACCTACCTGGCCCAGCGGGATGCCGAGTGGATGGGAGCCCTGTACAAGTTCCTGGGACTCTCCATCGGGGTGATCGACCTCCATGACCCGGGAACGGAGGCGCGCCGGGAGGCCTACGCGGCCGATATCACCTACGGGACGAACAACGAATTCGGGTTCGACTATCTCCGGGACAACATGGTTCACCAGCTGGACCGTCGGGTCCAGCGGGGACACTTCTACGCGATCATCGACGAGGTGGACTCGATCCTGGTGGACGAGGCCAGGACCCCGCTCATCATTTCGGGCCCTGTTTCCCGGGATACGCATACGGTCTACAAGCAGTACAATCCCCTCGTTTCGGCGCTCTACAAGAAGCAGTTGACGCTGGCGTCCGAACTCATGGGGAAGGCCGAACAGGCACTCAAGGAGGAGGGCCGCGAATGGGAGGCGGCGGAAGCCATGCTCGCCGTCCGCCGGGGGACTCCGCGGAACCGACGCCTCCTCAAGCTCTTCGCCGACGACCCCAAGGTGCAGTCGCTGGTGCAGAAGTTCGAGGCCGACCTGATGCGGGAGAAGCGCCTGCACGAAGTGGACGAGAACGTCCTCTTTGCCATGGACGAGAAGGGGCACAACGTGCACCTCTCCGACCGCGGGATCGAGGAGCTGTCGCCGGGAGAGCCCGACGCGTTCGTGATCCCCGATCTTTCCGAGATGATCGGACAGATCCAGGAGGACGAGGGTCTCACCGCCGAGGAGAAGAAGGAGCAGATCGACGCCCTCGAGCAGGAATTCGCGCGCAAGAGCGAACGGATGCACGTGATCCACCAGCTCCTCAAGGCCTACGCGCTTTTCCAGCGCGACGAGCAGTACATCATCAGTGATGACGGCCAGGTCGTCATCGTGGACGAGTTCACCGGCCGCCAGATGTCGGGCAGACGCTGGAGCGACGGGCTCCACCAGGCTGTCGAGGCGAAGGAGGGGGTCGAGGTCAAGGGAGAGACCCAGACGCTCGCCACCGTCACCATCCAGAACTATTTCCGACTCTTCGACAAGCTCTCCGGCATGACGGGAACCGCCGAGACCGAGGAGAACGAATTCCACCAGATCTACAACCTGGACGTCCTCGTCATCCCGACGAACCGGCCCGTGGTACGGGATGACCGGAACGACCTCATCTTCCGTACGAAAAGGGAAAAGTACAACGCCATCCTGGACGAGATCGAGCGCATGAACAAGCTCGAGCTGCCGGTCCTGGTGGGCACGACAAACGTGGATGTGTCCGAAACGCTGGCCCGCATGCTGAAGCGCCGGGGCATCCGGCACAACGTGCTGAATGCGAAGCAGCACGCGCGGGAAGCCGACATCATCGCCGCCGCCGGACAGCCCGGGGCCGTGACCATCGCGACGAACATGGCCGGCCGTGGGACGGACATCAAGCTGGGCGCCGGTGTCACGGATGCGCGCACGGTGGGGTGGGCAAAGGCGAAGGGCCTCGATCTGGAGGACCTGCCCCCCCTGGATCCCGGTCGCTGGGCGGACCTGGCCACCCGGCCTGATGATCACCTCATCGATCCCGGAGGGCTCCAGATCCTCGGCTCGGAGCGTCATGAATCCCGCCGGATCGACCGCCAGCTGCGCGGCCGGGCCGGTCGACAGGGAGATCCCGGATCCTCCCAGTTCTTCCTCTCCCTCGAGGACGACCTGATGCGCCTCTTCGGATCGGAGAGGATCGCCAACGCCATGGAGAAGTGGGGCGCCGAGGAAGGCGAGGTCATCACCCACGGGCTCGTGACGAAGTCCATCGAGCGGGCGCAGCGCCGGGTGGAAGGAAACAACTTCGAGGCCCGGAAGCGCCTCCTCGACTACGACGACGTCATGAACCAGCAGCGGGAGGTCATTTACGACCTCCGCCTCTTTGCCCTGGATGGTGGCGAGGACCTGCGTGGAGAGCTCTGGGAAATGGTGGACACCGCGGTCCGCGAGGTCGTGGACGAGTTCGTGGACCCGGAGGTTCGTGCCGAGTCCTGGGACATGGCCGGACTTCGCCGGCGGCTCCTCATGGACTTCTTCATCCTCGCCGACGCACTCCCCGAGAAGGAGGAGGACGCGTTCGACTTCGTGGACCGCGACGAGGTCATGGAAGCGGTGATCCCGGCCGCGCGGAAGCAGTTCGAGCGGAAGCTCGAGGATTTCGGTGAATACTCCGAGCGGATCCAGAGCTGGATTCTCCTCTCGGTCATCGACGACAAGTGGAAGGATCATCTGTACGACCTCGATTCTCTCAAGGCGTCCATTTCCTTCCGCGGATGGGGGCAGAAGGATCCGCTCATCGAGTACAAGAAGGAGGCCTACGACATGTTCGTGGACCTCATGACCGACATCCGCAAGACGCTCACGTCACTCTTCTACCGGGCCCAGGTCGGGGCGCCCCAGCCCCAGCCCCGCCAGCCCCAGCGACTGGCGTACTCGGGTCCTGCCGAGACGGATGCGGCAAGCGGTGTGGCCGCCGCCGCCTCACAGCGTCCGCGTCAGGACCCCCGTGGGGCGAGGCTCGACCCGGTGGGCGTCGCCGCGTCGGCGCGTACGGCGAGACCTGAGGAGGACTCCGGGGGGATCGCTTCGGGTGCCGCGGCTGGAATGGGTGGGCCGGACCCGGCTTCGCTTCAGACCAACCGCGGGGGGTCCAGTTCGCCCCAGGAGCCCGTCACCGTTCCAGACGAGCCGGGAAGGAACGATCCGTGCCCGTGTGGCAGCGGCAAGAAGTACAAGAAGTGCCACGGTCGAGCGGGCTGACGGTCTCCTTCCCGACGGGCGACTACGCCCCCCTGGTGCATGACGCGCCAGGGGGGCGTTCCCGTGGGATCCCCATCCCGGCGCCATCGGTTCGTCCCCGCGGCTGATGCTGTGACGGGATGCTGATGGGCAGGCACCAGATTGTCGGGCATGCCTTCTCGTCCACTCATTCCACGGAACCGGTCCACCGCCGAGCTGCTGGCCCGGGTCATGGGCCTTCGAGGATCCGCCGGAATTGTGGCCGCCCGAGAACTCCTGGGGAGGTCCGGAGGGCGGCTCGCGGACCTCGAGCACGGAACGGCGCATGGGGTGGCCGGCGTTGGCGCCGCTGCCAGAGACAGGCTTGCTGCGGCGCTCGAGCTGGGTCGGCGGTTGGCCTCTCCTCCGCCGGAAGAACGACCCCGTCTCAGGGGGCCGGAAGACGTTGTGCGATTCATGGCTCCCCGGCTCCGGAGTCTTCGACACGAGGAATTCCACGTCATCATCCTGAACACGAGGCATCGGGTTCTCGCCACCGCCCGAGTCAGCCAGGGGATCCTGGACGCATCTCTTGTGCACCCGAGAGAGGTCTTTGCCCCCGCGCTCGAGGCACGTGCCTCCGCCATCATCCTCGTTCACAACCACCCTTCCGGAGATGCGGAGCCTTCTCCGGAAGACCGGCGTGTCACCCGCCAGATGTCCGAGGCCGGTTCAGTTCTCGGAATTCGAGTACTGGACCACGTGATCGTGGGAGATCCTGGATGGAGCACCGTGCCTCCGGAGGACCCCTGAAGGAACCCGGGGGTCGCCTTGCGGGTGACACCGATAGCGTTGTGGTCTCTCCCATGTCGCCTGCCCGACTCTTCCCGAGTCTCCCGGAGACTTCCCGAACCTTCCCGAGTCCCTCCCCTGAGGGAGGGCCCCCGGGGATCTGCGCCCCGCGACCCTTCCCCGTCCCAAGCTCTGCCTGATCGTCACGCGGTCGGGGGTCAGGTCGTGGGCCACGAATCGGATGCCTTCTCCCCCCTCCTCTCTGGACAACGGGAATTCCCCATGATCCGATCGGTTCGACTTCGCTCCCTTGGCCGAACATGCACCGCACTGGCGGCTGCCGGCCTGATGACAGGGTGTGCTGCGCTCTCCTCCGTCGCTGCGCTGAGGCAGGTCGCTTTCGACCTCGATGGAGTCACCCGGGTCGAGCTGGCCGGCGTTGATCTGACCCGTGTGCGCGGCTACGAGGACCTCTCCCCTCTGGATGCGTTTCGCATTGGCACCGCGCTTGCGCGGGGGGCTCTCCCTCTCGAGATGGTTCTCGACGTTCGCGCCGACAACCCCGGCGGGAATCCCGAGGCGCGTCTACTGGCCCTTGAGTGGGATCTCTTCCTGGAAGGGAGGCGGACCGTGAGTGGTGAACTGTCCCAGGCACTGGCCCTTCCCTCCGGAGTGTCCACTCAGATTCCGCTTCTGGTCCGCCTGGAACTGCTCGAGTTCTTTGATGGGAGTGCGCGGGATCTCGTCAATCTCGCAGCCGGCCTCGCCGGCGTCGGCGGTGAACCCGTGGCGGTCAGGCTGGATGCCACGCCGACTGTCGACACACCGATCGGGCCGATCCGCTATCCCCGCCCCATTTCCATGGGTTCGACGGTTGGGTCGTCAGGAAACCTCCCCCGGGCGCCGTGAGCCGGCCCGGAGCCACGAGCGGGACGCCAGAACGAGGAGGGTCCGAACCCTGGAAGAACCCGTCACGAGTGCGAGGTCCGGGGTGAGAATGGCGAGATACCAGTCCAGGTATCGTTGCAGGTTGGCGGCTGCCACCCCGCGGAAGCGGCGCAGCCAGGCCTTGAACTTCCCGACGTACCTGTTGAGCGCGAGAACCCCGGCACCTACCGTCGTTCGCTCGGCGCGAGCCAGCGAGAGTGAGTCCGTGACAGGCCCGCGCGCTGCCATCTGGCGCTTGCCTGCCCTGCGCTTTGCCCAGGCTTCGAGCGGGTGAGGGGTTTCCCACCCCGCCGCAGCCGCGGCGTCGCGGAGAGGCTTGCTGTCCCGGGGGTGGGGCAGGAGGCGCAGGGAGTGGTGTTCGAGGGTTGCGAGCTCCGCCGATATCGACTCGGTCGTTCCGCCTTCCCGGCCGGGACGGATCACCCGCTGGAGGAGGATTCCCCGGTAGTCCTCCTCCGGTTCCGTCGGTGAGTTCCTGCTTCGCACTTCTCCCTCCGCAACAATCCTCTCGCATTTGCGGACCAGGAGAATCCCGGTACCACTTGCGCGCCCGGGTCTTCCCGAGCGTTCGCGAGGCCGGACAAAGGGATGAAGCATTCCAAGCAGGAGAAAAGTGGACGTCGGGGCCTCCCCGTCGCCAGCAGCGGAGGCGCCCAGCGTTCCGACTCCCGCCCGACCCCCGGAACGTTGCCGGGCCCGGGCCTGAGGAGCCAAATCCAGCGCGTCCAGGAGCCTGTGGCGCCACCTGAGGGCCGTGTCCTTGTTGATTCCGACCGCACGTGCGCTTTCCCGAACTGTCGGGGTTTCCTTCAGGTGCTCCACAAACGTGAGCCACGCCGCCGGCTCCCACGTCCGGGACAACAGTGTTCCCGTGAGGTCGCTGAAGGTCCGCCGGCATCCGAGGCACCGCCACCGCTGACGTCCGCGGAAAGAACCCCACCGATGGGTCCGAGTGCAGCGGCAGCGGGCACAGGGTGGGTTCCTCCGATCCACTCCCAGGGAGCCGGGCGACGCGGAGAGGGCGTCCGGATCGGCAGTCTCCTGGATCCGGCGAGCGCGCAGCCAGACGATGAGGTCGAGGGTGCGGGCCTCCATGAAGGCGGCTCGGAGGGGGTCGGAACGGCGACCACACCCTGAACCGGCGCGGGTCTCATGACCGTGCCCAGCCGACTGTCCGGATCGCATGTTGGTTTCTCTGGATGCAGGGGGAGGGTGACTGAGCCGGGCTGCCCCGATGCGGAAAAATGCCTCCGATGATGGCCGAACCGGAGGTCTCCCAGGCACAGGGCCAACCTTTTTCACAAAGATGGGTTTCAGAGGGGGCGATGCCATGCGTGATTCGGACCGAGTCGCTGGGTGCCGGGCAGGCTCCGGGGGGACGCATCCGCCGGGACTCCACATTATCTTCGGACAGCGGCTGATCCCCCAACCGGTACGGATGATGTGAATCCGATGACAGACCACCAGCTACAGACCACCAGCTATTGGTCGGCCCCCTCATGTGCCACCCTGAACGGAGCACGCGGAGTTCCCGCGGGTAAACCCTAGTTCATGCCCCAGATTTCCCAGTCCGCCTCCGAACCCGCTTCCCCTACCATCCGGGGACTCCCTCGCCCCCTCGCGCGGGAATTGGAGGCGTATGCCGGTCGGCTGGACGTTACTCGCATCCAGGACGCTTTTTCGTTGGCGGAGTCGGCCCACCGGGGGCAGACGCGGGCATCGGGTGAGAGCTTTGTGAACCACGCCGTCGAGGTGGCCACGATTCTGGGACAGTTGCGCCTCGATTCTGACTCGATCGTCGCGGGCCTCATCCACGATGTCGTCGAGGACACCGAGTTCACCCTGGCGGATGTGGAGGAGCGGTTCGGAAAGGACGTCGCCGCCATCGTCGACGGGGTCACGAAAATTGGAAAGGTCGAGTTTCGCTCGCATACCGAGAGGCAGGCAGAGAATTACCGGAAGCTCCTGCTCTCCATGGCGGAGGATGCCCGGGTCATCCTGATCAAGCTCGCCGACCGCCTGCACAACATGAGGACCCTGGAATATCTCCCCCCCGAAAAGCAGCGGCGTATCGCCCTCGAGACGAGGGAAATCTACGCACCTCTCGCGCATCGACTGGGGATGGCGCAGGTGAAGTGGGAGCTCGAAGATCTTTGCTTCAAGTTCCTGGAACCGGAGGAGTACGAGGACCTCCGCAGCCTGGTTCAGCAGCGACGGAAGGAACGGGAGCGGCAGATCCTCGAAATGCAGCGCCCGATGGAGGATCTGCTGCGCGACGCCGGTATTGCGGCAGAAGTGACCGGGCGACCGAAGCACCTCTGGTCGATCTACCGGAAGATCACGCACCGGGGCAAGCCCTTCGCGGAAATCTACGACCTCATGGCCATGCGGGTCATCACCGATTCCGTGCAGAGCTGCTACGCGGCCCTTGGACTCATCCACTCCCGGTACACCCCGATCCAGGATCGCTTCCACGACTACATCGCCACCCCGAAGTCCAACATGTATCGATCGCTGCATACCACCGTCTTCGGGCCTGGGGGGCGTCGCTACGAGGTCCAGATACGGACCGATGAAATGCACCGGACTGCGGAACAGGGCATCGCGGCACACTGGCGATACAAGGAGGGTGGCGGGGCGCCACCCGCTGGGGGAAGCGCTGAAGGAGGGGCTGACGCCGTGGGAGCCTCGAGAGGGACCCCCGGGGAGGTGGGCCGCGCCGATGAGTTCGACGAGGCGCTTTCCTGGTTCCGACAGGTGCTGGAGTGGCAGCAGGAAGCGGCGGAGCCCGAGGAGTTCATGGAATTCCTCCGGATGGACCTCTTCCTCGGAGAGATCTTCGTCTTCACCCCCAAGGGAGAGGTCAAGCAGCTCCCGGTGGGCGCCTCCCCCATCGATTTCGCCTTTGCAGTTCACACCGAGGTAGGGCTCCACTGTGCCGGTGCCAAGGTCAATGGCCGGATTGCTCCGCTTTCGCGAGAACTGCGGAATGGGGACACGGTCGAGATCCTGACCTCCCAGAAACAGACTCCGTCCCGCGACTGGCTTGCCTTCGTGAAGACCTCCCGCGCCAGGCAGAAGGTCCGGCAGTGGATCCGCCAGACGGAGCACGACCAGTCCGTGCGCCTGGGCAAGGACTTTCTGGAACGGGAACTCCGGAAGCTTCGGACTCCTCTCCCGGCCGAAGGGGTTCTCGCGGATGCGGCCGACGCCCTCGGGTATCAGGACTGGGAACATGTCTATGCCGCTCTCGGGCGGGGTGACATCGGTCCCGCGGGGGTGATCCGGGAAATCGTGCCGAAGAGCGAGGTGGAGGAAGCGCAGCGGAAGGCCGACTCTCCCCTGCGAAAGATGGCGCGGAAGATCGGGAAGTCCGACAAGGGGGTCCGCATCCAGGGGCTGGACAACCTCCTCGTGCGATATTCGCAGTGCTGCCAGCCTGTCCCCGGAGACGATGTCATCGGGTACGTGACCGCAGGGCGGGGGGTCTCGATCCACCGAAAGGACTGCCCCAACGTCCTCAATCTGACGAGGGACCCCGAGCGACGGGTCGAGATCGAATGGACGGCTGAAACCGGCGAGCGGTTCTTCGTGAAGCTCTATACCCGTGGGACCGATCGCCGGGGTCTCCTTTCGGATATCGCCAAGGCCATCTCCGAGACGGGGACGGATATCCAGCATGCCGACATCCGCTCCTCGGACGATGGAATGATCGGAGAATTCGTCGTGGAGGTGCAGGATCTCCAGCACCTGAAGAAGGTGGTCCGGGGCGTATCCCGCGTCAAAGGCGTTCTCACGGTTGAACGCCGGGAATCCCTCGGAGACTCGGACCTCCTGGAGTTCGAGGGGCGCTGATGCCTGACTTCCTGGTGGAATCACCCTATACGCCCAAGGGAGACCAGCCCCGTGCCATCGGTGAGCTGTCGGCAGGGCTCCTGCGGGGCGATCGGTTCCAGACGCTCCTGGGTGCCACGGGCACGGGAAAGACGCTGACCATGGCCCACGTGATTGCCGAGTACGGGCGTCCGACCCTCGTCATGTCCCACAACAAGACGCTGGCCGCCCAGCTGTACGGGGAGATGAAGCAGCTTCTCCCCCGAAACGCGGTGGAGTATTTCGTCTCCTACTACGACTACTACCAGCCCGAGGCCTACGTCCCGGCCACCGACACCTACATCGAGAAGGACTCGGCGATCAACGAGGACATCGACCGCCTCCGCCTCAGGGCCACCTCCTCGCTCTTCGAACGGGAGGACGTGGTGGTGGTGGCTTCGGTCTCGTGCATCTACGGGCTCGGCAACCCGGAGGACTACCGGAGCCTGATGTTCGAGATGAACGTCGGGGACGAGATGCGCCGCGATGACCTGCTGCGGGCGCTGGTGGAGATCCAGTACCGCCGGAATGACATCGCGTTCGAACGGGGGACCTTCCGCGTCCGGGGGGACACGGTGGAGGTCCTCCCTGCGTACGAGGAGCAGGCGATCCGGGTCGAGTTCTGGGGCGACGAGGTGGAACGGATCACCCGCTTCGACCCGCTCACCGGAGAACTGATCACGCAGCTCGAGCGCACGGCGGTCTACCCGGCCTCCCACTACGTTACCCACCGCCGGACCATCGAGCAGGCCGCCCCGATGATCCGGGCGGAAATGGAAGCGCAGGTCGAACAGTTTCGTCGCACGGGGCGGCTTCTCGAGGCGCAGCGCATCGAGTCCCGAACGAACTTCGACCTCGAGATGATGCTGGAGATCGGTACCTGCCCGGGGATCGAGAATTACTCCCGCTACATGGCGGGTCGGCAGGAGGGGGATCGCCCGTCGTGCCTGCTCGACTATTTTCCCGATGACTGGCTGATCATCGTGGACGAGTCCCACCAGAGCCTCCCCCAGATCGGGGGGATGTTCAAGGGAGACCGGGCCAGGAAACTGACCCTCGTCGAACACGGGTTCAGGTTGCCCTCGGCCCTGGATAACCGCCCCCTGACCTACGAGGAGTGGGAGAGCCTGGTCCCGAAGGCCGTGTTCGTGTCGGCGACACCGGCGGACAAGGAGCTGGAACTGTCGGGCGGAGTCGTCGTCGAGCAGATCATCCGGCCCACCGGGCTCATCGACCCCGAGGTGGAGGTGCGCCCCGTGAAGGGCCAGGTTGACGACCTTCTCCGGGAGATCAGGGCCCGGGAGGTTGTTGGAGAACGGGTCCTCGTGACGACCCTCACCAAGCGCATGGCGGAGGATCTCTCGGAGTACCTCCACGGCGTCGGGGTGCGGGTGCGCTACATGCACTCGGACATCGACACCATCGAACGGATGGAGATCCTGCGGGGCCTGAGGCTGGGGCGCTTCGACGTGCTCGTCGGCATCAACCTCCTCCGGGAAGGCCTCGACCTTCCGGAAGTCTCGCTGGTGGCCATCCTCGACGCCGACAAGGAGGGCTTTCTCCGGAACGCCCGCTCCCTGATCCAGACCATCGGGCGTGCCGCCCGGAACTCGAACGGCCGGGCCATCCTGTACGCGGATCGGGTGACGCGGTCCATGGCCCAGGCGCTCGACGAGACCGACCGCCGGCGGGAAATCCAGGTGGCCCACAACCTCGAGCATGGCATCACCCCGGAGACGATCCGGAAATCGATCCAGGAGATCGAGTTCTCCACGCGTGTAGCCGACGCCCGGGAGGGCCCGATCCCCGGGCTCCCCGGCCAGGCCGCCCGGGTTGCCGAGACCGCGCCCTCCTACCAGGATGAACTGAACGCGGAAGAGCGGGTGAAACAGCTCGAAGCGGAGATGGAGGCGGCGGCGGAGGGGCTCGACTTCGAGCGAGCGGCGCTTCTCCGGGATGAACTCTTCGAATTGCGCGTGAGCCTCGGACCAAGGAAGGGGTCGTCGTGATCCTCACCGAAACGGAACTCGTCCAGTGGGGACGAAGGATCGGGGGCGAGGTCGAGGCTCCGATCTTTCTCGGGCTCCGGGGCCCCCTGGGCGCGGGAAAGTCGGTCCTGGCCCGTTCGATTGCCCGGGGAGCGGGGGTGGAGGGCGCCCTCCCGTCTCCCACTTTCAACCTTCTCTTCCGGTACCAGGGCGAAAGCGGCACCGAGGTTGCCCACCTGGACCTCTACCGGCTGCGAGATCCCGAAGAACTCTGGGAACTCGGATGGGAGGAGCTTGGTCAGGGCGCCGAAATCGTCCTCGTGGAATGGCCGGAGCGCGCCGGCAGCCATCTTCCCGACGATCGATGGGACATCGAACTCTCGGTTCCGGACCCGGGGGCGAACGTGCGTGCCGTTCAGGTTCACCGGGTCGGGGCCCCGCCCCATCTTCCAGGCTTCCCGGTATCACTGGCGGGCCGATGAGCGAGGCAACCGACCGTGCAGCAGGGCGGGGGGCGGCCGGAGCGACCGGTCCCGTTCTCGCCTTCGACACGTCGTCGGACCTCGGATCGGTCGCCCTTCTCGTGGACGGGGAGATCCTGGGACGGCGCTTTCTTCCGGACCGGGGCCGCCAGGCGGCGCTTCTCGTCCCGCGGATCCGCGAGGCCCTCGAGGCCTCGAACCTGGCACCCTCCGACCTGTCCGGTCTGGTCGTGGGCCGGGGTCCCGGTTCGTTCACCGGTGTCAGGATTGCCGCGGCGACGGCCCGCGGCCTCTCCCACGCGCTGGGCCTCCCGGTGTGGACATTCTCCTCCCTTCAGGCGGGTGCCGCGTCCTATGGTGCCCTTGCCGGGGAACTGGGGGGGGACACCCCGTCAGCCCTTCCCGTGAATCCGCCTGCGCCGGCGCGAACCGCGAGACTCGACCTGTCGGCGGAAGCGGAGGGGTTGCCCCGGTTCGTGCTCTTCGACGCCCGTGCGGACCGGCTCTACGGGGGCTGCTGGCGTTTTCACGCCGATCGGGTGGAAGAACTGGCTCCGCCCGCCGCCCTCACGCTGGACGACTTCCTCGATCTGGACCTGCCTCCCCACCTGCTACTGTGCGGGAGCGGCGCACACCGACATGCCGAGGTCCTCGAGGCCCACGACCACCGGATTCTTCCCTACCCGGCCGGGCTTCCCCTGGCAGAGGGCCTTCTTCGCCTCTTCCAGCTTCGTGGAAACCGGAATCCGGAGCGTCCCGGCTCCGCATGGGAGCCCGACTACCTGCGCCCCTCCCAGCCGGAGCGGGAGGCCCGGGGTCCCGGGAGCGGGGATGCGAAGGGACGAAGCCCGACGAATGCCTCCGGGTCCGGGGGGCGCTCGCTGGGAGCTCTGGAGCCGCGTCCGTGAGCGCCCGCGCGCGGGCCGGCTCGGAGCGCCCCGAGGGTCCGGAGGGAAGGGCGGCGGCGAAGCACGACCCGCGGGTTCTCGCCGCGGCGGATACGCCGGGTGAACCCGGCCCGGGGACGGAAACGGAGTTCGCCACCCGCCCGGCCACCCGCCATGACCTCCCGGCCGTCCTTGCAACCGAAGGCAACTCCTTCTCGACCCCCTGGAGCCGGCGCGCCTTCGAGGCGCTTCTCGGCCGGGAGACCGTTTCCTTCCTGGTGCTCGAGGAGAAGGGGGAGGTGGCCGGCCATGGCGTCCTCTGGTGGGTCGGCCCCGAGGCCGAGGTGGCAAACCTGGCGGTGGCCCCGGCCTTCCGCGGCCGGGGGGGTGGGGCGCTCCTCCTGGACGCCCTTCTTGCCGCCGCGTCGGTCCGGGGCGTGGGCAAGGTCTTCCTCGAGGTGCGGGAATCCAACGACGCGGCAAGATCTCTCTATGCGCGGCGAGGTTTCGTTCCCGTGGGACGCCGCCCGCAGTACTATCGGATGCCGCCGGAGGACGCGGTGATCATGGCCCTGGATCTGACGTCCGATCAGGTTTCCGACTCCGACCCCACCCCCGGTTGATCCGGGCGACCTGCCAGCTGCGGGCGCGGGGACTTCCCGCTTCCGCCCCATTGTCCCCCTCGCATCCTTCCGGATCCACGCCCAGATGAACGATTTTCCCCGCTTCCGCGGGCGCCGACTGCGCCAGACCGCACGACTCCGGAACCTCGTGCAGGAGACCCGACTCACGCCGGACCGGCTCGTGCTTCCCCTCTTCGTGGTGCCGGGGCAGGGGATTCGCGAACCGGTGGGGTCCATGCCCGGGGTGGAGCGGGTTTCGGTGGACGAGCTGGCGAGAGACGGGGCGGAGGCCGCGGAACTCGGGCTCGGGGGCGTCATTCTCTTCGGGATCCCCGAGTCCAAGGATGCGGAGGGCACGGGGGCCTGGGTCGAGGACGGCATCGTTCAGCGGGGGCTGCGCGCGCTCCGGGCGGAGGTGCCCGACCTCCTCCTGGTGTCCGACGTCTGCCTCTGCGAGTACACGGACCACGGCCACTGCGGCCTTCTCGACGGCGGTGGCGAGGTTCGAAACGACGCCACGCTGGAACTCCTTGCGCGCACGGCGGTGAGCCATGCCCGGGCCGGTGCGGATGTCGTCGCACCCAGCGACATGATGGACGGCCGTGTCGGAGCGATCCGGGAGGCACTGGATTCGGAGGGGATGGAGCAGGTCCCCATCCTGAGCTACGCCGCCAAGTACGCCTCCGCCTTCTACGGACCCTTCCGGGATGCGGCGGATTCGACCCCGTCCCACGGGGACCGGCGGGGATACCAGATGGACCCCGCCAACGCCCGGGAAGCCCTCCGGGAGGTGGAGGCGGACCTCCTCGAGGGGGCCGACATGGTCATGGTGAAGCCCGCCCTCGCCTACCTCGACATCATCCGGCAGGTTCGGGATTCGGTGGATGTGCCCGTCGCAGCGTACCACGTGTCGGGCGAGTACGCGGCGGTCATGGCGGCGGCGGAGCGCGGGTGGCTGGACGGTCCCAGGGCGATGACCGAGGCGCTCGCGTCAATTCATCGGGCCGGTGCAGACATCATCCTGACCTACTGGGCCCGGGAGTTCGCCCGGCAGGAAGGGCGGTCCCGGGGGTAAACGGGCGGCCCCGGGGAAACATCTGACGCCGGCTTCGTTGACCCCTTTCCCCCTCCCCCGTATCTTGCGGGAGCGGCGGCACCTCCCTGCCCGTCGTTCCCCCTCGAACCCGGGAACCGTCATGTCGCGAACGGCGGCGGTGAGTTTCGTAGTTGGTCTTCTCGTTGTGTCCTCGGCACTTCTGGCTCCTGCCCCGGTTTCCGGACAGGTTTCCGCCCAGGCCTCGGCGGCGAGCCAGACCACCCACACCGTGCGTCCCGGCGAGACGCTGGGCAGCATCGCGGAGGCGCGGCTGGGTTCTGCGGCGGCCTGGCGACAGATCCACGAACTGAACCGCGACCGGGTCCCCGACCCCAGCCGCATGGCGGCGGGGACGGTCCTCGTGCTTCCGGGTGCCGCCGCGGAATCGGGCGCCGCTCGCGTCGTCCACGTCCAGGTCACCGGAACGGCACCCGGCATGCAGGCCGCGTCGCCCGTGGCCTCGGGGTCGGGGGACTACCGTGACCGGAGGGCGCTCCTCGAGCGCCGGCGCTTCGAGCCCATGGCAGCTCCCCAGCCCCACGAGTCCGAGCGGACCATCTTCTTCGGCGCTGCCGCCCGCGAGGTTCAGTCGGAGATGTACGCGCAGGTCCTCCTCGTCCCCGAGAGCGAACTCCCCGTCGTGCCCCCCGCAGTGGCGCGGTCCGCCGGGTGGGTCGTCGCCGACGAGGCCTCCCTCGAGGAGCTGGGGCAGATCCGGCGGTTCGCCACGGAGCGGGCCCTCCAGATCAGCGAAGCGGCCCTTCTGGTCGGCGACGATGCCGTCGTGCGAGCCAGCCCCGGCATCGCGCTCCGGCCCGGCGACACCTTCACGACGGTGAGGCCGCCCCTGTTCGTGGATGGTTTCGGGTGGATCGTCATTCCCACCGGAGAGGTCGAGGTGCGCTCGGTGGACGAGGGGAACGCCGTGGTGCGGGTGACGCGGGCCTGGGAATCGGTGAAGCTCGGACAGTTCATCGTGGAGCCCTTCCATACCCACGTCCCCATCGGCGTGTCCGCCCGGGAGACGACGCAGGATCTGGACGCCGACATCGTGGCCTTCGAGGACCGGAAGGAACTCTACCTGGTGGGTGATCGCTTCTTCATCAACCGGGGTTCGGAGGCCGGCATCTCCATCGGAGACACCTTCATGGCCCTGACGCAGGCGTCCGAAGCAGCGGAGGGAACCGCCGGAGCCTCGGTGGCGGGACACTTCCAGGTGGTCAGGGTACAGGACGGCGCGGCGACACTCCGCATCATGCAGACCATCGAACCGAGAGAGATCCGGGTCGGAACGCGGGTCCACCTGGTTTCGGAGATGCCCTGAACTCCGGGTTTCCGTAGTCCCGGTCCCATCGAACCCTCCCGCTGAACCGGCGGCGTGATTCATCTTCTCGCATTCTTCCTGTACCTGGGGGCCTTCCTCCTCTGGATCCGGTTCCTCGTTTCCGGAGCCAGGGGAGATGGGCCCAACCTCGCATCCGGGGTGGTGGGCCTCGCCGTGGTCGCGCACGCGGTGGCCCTGGGTTCCTTCTGGGCCGAACACGGCGAGCTCCCGCTCGCGGGGCCCGGGGCTGCCCTCTCCACCCTGGCCTTCGTGGGCGGCCTGGCCCTCCTTGCCCTCCTTCCGGTCCGGCAGGTTTCGCGGGTCGGCGTGGCCCTCCTCCCCTTCATCACGGTATGCCAGGGGATCGCACTCCTGGTCGGCATCCAGCCTTCGGACCAGGCCCTCGCCTTCCAGGGGGCCGGCTTCATCCTTCACGTGACCTTCGCCTTCCTGGGGTACCAGGGTCTCGCCCTGGCTTCCTCGGCTGGATTCCTCTACCTCATCCAGCACCACGAGCTCAAGGCGAAGCGGATGGGCCGCTTCTTCCACTTCATCCCCCCCCTCGCCACTCTCGACCTGCTGGGGCAGATCGGTGT
This sequence comes from Gemmatimonadales bacterium, assembly GCA_007692665.1. GTDB lineage: Bacteria > Gemmatimonadota > Gemmatimonadetes > Longimicrobiales > Gaopeijiaceae > SKNW01. The sequence continues at coordinate 52,911 of REBP01000142.1, forward strand.
CTGGGTCGGCTTCGTCGCCCTCTCGCTGGCGCTGGGCTTCGGATGGGCCTGGACGGTCCAGCACCCGGAGGTCATCGCCCTGTCGGACCCCAAGGTGCTCTGGGCCATCCTCTCCTGGGTGGTCTTCGCGGCCGTTCTGCTCCTGCGGCGGGGCAGGGGGAGGCGGGAGTACCGAAGCGCCCTCGCATCGGTGGTGGGGTTCAGCCTCGTTCTCGGGAGTTATCTGGTGGTTCGGCTCACGTCGCCGGGCTCCGGATTCCTGCCCTGACGCCATGGAACCCCGACGCTCGTTGCCCCTGGCGGTGGTTGGAGTCAGCCACAGGACCGCACCGGTCGAGGTCCGGGAGCGCATGGCCTTCGACACCCGGGATGCGGAGGAGGCGCTCCTTCGGCTCAGGGCCACCAGTGGCGTGGAAGAGGCGGTGCTTCTCTCCACCTGCAACCGGAGCGAATTCTACCTCTTCCCCACGGCGGATCGCCGCGGCCTGGCGGCGGCCGAGACCATCTTCCGGGAGCGGGCCGGTGACCTGGATCGCCCCACGGCCGACTTTCTCTTCCGCCGCCACGGCGAGGGGGTCGTGCGGCATCTCTTCCAGGTCTCCTCCGGGCTGGATTCCATGGTCACCGGCGAGGCGGAAATCCAGGGGCAGGTCAGGGACGCCTACGAACGGGCCACCTCTCTCCCGGTCCAGCCCCCCATGGCCGGGCCGGTCCTGAACCGCCTCTTCCAGATGGCGCTCTCGGTGGGCGGGGAGGTCCGGGCGGAAACCCCCATCGGCGAAGGCGCGGCATCGGTGGCCTCGGTGGCCGTGGAGCTCGCGCGAAAGATCTTCGGATCCCTCCGTGGGAAGCGGGTCCTGATCATGGGCGCAGGCGCGACGGCGGAACTCATGGTGGAGGCCCTGGCGCGAGACGGGGTCCGGGGGATCTTCGTCGCCAACCGCACCCTGGAGCACGCGGTCCCCCTGGCGGAACGCCTCCACGGGCACGCCCTCTCCCTCGACCGGCTGGGAGACGCGCTTCCCGCCGTCGACATCATCCTCTCCTCGACCTCGGCGCCCCACCCCGTCCTGACCCATGCCCTCTTCCGGGAGGCGTTCCCGCGGGGCCGGCGTCGGCCGCTGCTGGCCATCGACATCGCCATCCCCCGGGACATCGACCCCCGGATCGGCGACGAGTCGGAGGTGTTTCTCTACAATGTCGACGATCTCCGGAAGATCGTGGACGATCATGTGCGGGTGCGGGCCGGCGCCGTTCCCGCCGCCGAACGCATCATCCAGCGCCACTCCGAGGAGTTCCGGAGCTGGTACGCATCCCTGGAAGTCGTGCCGGTCATTCGCAATATGCGGGAGCGTGCGGAGTCGCACCGCCAGACGGAGGTGGACCGGCTCTTCCGGGGACTGGATCACATCAGCCCCGAAGACCGCGCCCGGGTCGAGGCGTTCTCCCGCAGACTGCTGAACAAGTTCCTGCACGACCCCACCGTCCGTCTCCGAAAGGGGATGCTGGAGGGCGGCGGGGCCGAACTGGTGGATGCGGTACGGTTCCTGTATGGGGTGGAGGGCGGGGCCGAGCGTGGGGAGAACCCGGAAGCGTTGCTCGGGGTGGAAGGCACACCCGAGATCGACGAGATTCCGCGACACTCTCACGACATGACAACCCCGCCCCACTCGGACACCATGTCGGGGAGGGATCCATCCAGGCCGAAGGAGACGGAGTGATGAAAGTACTGGTGACAGGCGGCGCGGGGTTTATCGGTGGCCACGTGGCAGACGCGTACGTGGCTCGGGGGGACGAGGTCTGGGTGGTGGACGACCTGTCCACCGGGAAGCCCGCCAACGTGCCTGCGGGGGTGGCCGGATTCCTCCACGCCTCCGTGCTGAGCGCCGAGGCCCGGGAACTGTGCCGTACCGAGGCGTTCGACCTCGTGAACCACCATGCCGCTCAGGTCGACGTCCGGGTCTCGGTGGTGGATCCCGTCCGGGATGCCTCCACGAACCTCCTGGGACTCCTGAACATCCTCGAGGGTGTCCGGGACGGAATCCGGGAAACCGGCGGGTCCACCCGTGTCGTGAACGTCTCCTCCGGCGGCGTCGTCTACGGCGAGGGCGTCCCCCGTCCCACGGTGGAGACCGCGCACAAGCTGCCCGTCTCCCCCTACGGCGTGGCCAAGCTCACCGCCGAGGTCTACCTGGACTACTACCGCCGCCTCCACGGGCTCGAGGCCGTGACGCTGCGGTACGCCAACGTGTTCGGACCCCGTCAGGATCCGCACGGCGAGGCCGGGGTCGTGGCGATCTTCTCCCAGCGCCTCCTCTCGGGGGAGCCCCTGACGATCTTCGGTGACGGGGAGCAGACTCGCGACTACGTTTTCGTGGGGGATGTGGTGCGCGCCAACCTGATGGTGGGGGAAGCCCCGCTTCCCACGGGCGCCGTCCTCGACGATTTCGCGTTCAACGTGGGAACCGGCGCCGAGACCTCCGTGCACCGCCTCGCGGACACGCTGGAGCAGGTCGCCGGGACCGGTACGGGCCGGATCTACCGGGACGCGCGCCTCGGCGAGCTGCGCTATTCGTCCCTGGACACCGAACGCCTGCGCAGCCTCGGCTGGGCCCCCAGGGTCTCCCTCGAGGAGGGACTGCGTGCGACCTTCGGGTGGATCCGGGACTCCGCCTCCTGAACCCGTGAACCCCCTTTTCTTCTTCACCACCGGAACGTACTGATGCTTTCGAGCCTTTCGCCCGCTTTCCTCCTCCAGGCCGTAGCCCCGCAGACCGCCATGGACCTGATCCTCGGCGGGACGTGGCCCACGAAGGTGATCCTTCTGATCCTGGTGGCGTTCTCTGTGGCGAGCTGGGTGCTGATCTTCTGGAAATGGCGGCAGTTCCGGACGGTGCGGGAGCAGGGTGACCGGTTCCTCGAGGCCATGGAGCGGGCCCAGCGGCTCGAGGACGCGTACCGCGTCATTCTCACCCTCCCAGAGTCCCCCTACGGCAGGGTGTTTCGCCAGGGCGTGAACTTCTTCTCGGAACTCCGCCCCGGGTCCCTCCGGGAGGGCGCACCCACCGGCGACGGACTCTCGCTGACCCAGCTCGAGACCCTTCGCATGGTCCTCGAGAAGGGCGAGGCCGAGGAGCGTGACGAACTCTCCCACGGCATGACCTGGCTCGCCGTCATCGGCTCGATCTCGCCGCTCCTGGGGCTCATGGGGACGGTGATCGGCGTCATGAACGCGTTCCTCGGCATCGTGGCCACCGGCTCGACGAACATCGGCGCCGTGGCGCCCGGCGTGGCCGAGGCCCTGGTCACGACGGTGGTGGGACTGGCCGTCGCCATCCCCGCGGTCATCGGCTACAACTACTACGTCTCCCGGCTGAACCTCGTCAGCGGAGAGCTCCAGGGCTTCTCCAGCGAATTCATCGGGACGCTGGCCCGGGAAGGTCGGGTATGACGGGTTCGAGCTGGCGCTCCGCGGCGCGGCGCGGGGATCTCCCCATCACGGCCGAGATCAACGTCACCTCGCTCATCGACGTGGCGTTCACGCTCCTCGTCATCTTCATCATCACCGCGCCGGCCCTCACGGGCGGGCTGGAGGTGAACCTCCCCGAGACCCGGACCCAGCCCCTCACGGTGACCGACGACTCGTTCATCGTGTCGGTGGATGCCGACGGCGGCATCTACATCGGCGAGACGCAGGTGACCCGTGAGGAGTTCCCCGCGGCCCTCGGACGCCTGATGGAGGTAGCCGGCGCGAGAAACGCATTCCTCAAGGCCGACGAGGAGAACCGGCTCGGCCTCGCCTTCTGGGTCTTCGGCTACCTGCTGGACGAGGCCCGTGCCCGGGGCGGCACCGCGGCCTTCATCGCCGAACCCGAGATGCGGCGCTGATCCGGGCCCCCGCAGCGATGCGCGCGCCGCATCGGGACCCCCGGAGCCCCGCCCGTGGTACCACCCAAGTATCATGACCGGATGGAATCGAAACCCGAATCGCCCTGACCGCGGCCCTGTGGTCGCCTCCGTCACCCTCCACGTGGCGGTGATCGTCGGCGCGCTCGTGCTTCACCACCTCACGTTCGCGCCTGCGGAGTTCGTGGCGTACGAGATCAACATCGTTTCCATGGCGGATCCCGATCTGCCCGAGGAGATCGCCCTTCCCGATCCTGACGAACTTGTCGTGGAGATCCCCGACCCGGATCCCCCGGCCCCCGAGCCGGAGCCCGAACCGGCGCCTCCGCAGCCCCGGCCGGACCCCGTGCCGCCGCCGCAGCCGGCACCAACCCGGGAACCGCCGCCGCCGGATCCCCCCCGGGTGGATCCGCCGCGTCAGCCGCCTCCGGCCCAGCGACCGCCGCCGTCCGATCCGCCGCCGGAGCGCCCCGAGACCCCGGCCAACGTCGACATCAATGTCCGGATGGCCGGGCTCCAGCGGGACTATCCGGCCTACTACGGCCGGATCCTGGCGGCCATGAGTGCCTGCTGGCGCTCCCCGCCCGGCGTGGAGGGGGTCTCCTCGACGCTGCGCTTCGAGATTGAACGCGACGGCACGATTCGGGCTCGTTCCATCGAACCCTTTCGGCGGTCCGGAAACGGGGTGTTCGACCTGCGGGCCGTTCAGGCGGTGGAGTGCGCAGGCGAGAACCAGCGCATCCCCCCGCTGCCCGACGACATTCCGGGAGATCGACTCCCTGTGCAGTTCACCTTCACGACTACCGGATTCCGCGAATGATCGGCCCACGAATCTCTCCAGGCCCAGGCTCCCACTCTTCCCCGCGTCGCGCCGCCGGGGCCCTCGCGGCCTTCGTGGCCGTCGCACTTCCCCTCCTTTCCCTTGCCGCACCGGCGAAGGCTCAGGTGGTGGAGGATCGGTTCCCCGGGGTATCGCTGGAACTGATCTCCGAGGGCACCCGGGCGCTCCCCTTCGCGATCCAGCCCTTCGCCGCGCCCCCCGGACGGGAGGACCTGGCGCAGCGGGCCGAGAACATCGCCGCCCGAAATCTCCGGTACTCCAACCGATTCCAGGTGCTGGACTCGCTCCCGTCGTCCATCACGCGCGGGAGCGAGGTGGACTACGCGCTCTGGGACCAGGTGGGCGCGGCGTTTCTCCTGACCGGGCGCATCGAGGTCTCCGGCAACCGCGTGGAACTCGTCACCGAGGTCCACGACGTGATCTACCGGGAGCGACGGGGACAGGGGCGCTTTGCCCTTCCGGGCGTGGACACGCCCGAGTTCCGGATGGCCGTCCACGCCGCCTCCGACGCCGCGGTGGAATGGGCCACCGGGGAGCCGGGGATGGCCGCATCCCGCATCGTCTTCTCCCGGCTGGGCGAGGGCGGGAACCGGGAACTCTGGGTCGTGGATTCGGACGGGGAAAACCTGCGGCGCCTCACGAATCACGGAAACCTCGCCCTCACTCCGGCCTGGTCTCCCGACGGACGCCGGATTGCGTTCACCTCGTTCGTGAGCGGCCTCCCCCGCATCTACGAACTCGACCTGGCCACGAACCGGGAGCGCCAGGTGCCTGCGCCGCGCTCCGGGGACTACATCACGCCGGCCTATGCCCCGGACGGCCAGACCCTGGCCTTCGCCATCACCGGGAGTTCCGGGCGCTCCGGGCTCTACACGTACAACATCGGGCGCGAGTGCTGCTTCACCACGCTCATCGAGAGCCGGAACGAGGATCTGTCGCCGACCTTCTCGCCCGACGGAAGGCGAATCGCCTTCATGTCCAACCGGCTGGGGGTGGGCGCGCCGCAGATCTACCTGATGCCCGCGGGTGGCGGGCAGGCGGAAATCCTCTCCCCCTACCGCTTCGACCGGCGAGGCTACTACAGCTCCCCGGACTGGTCCCCCCGGGGAGACCGGGTGGCGTACTACGGGCGAATCGACCGCATCGGCTGGCACCAGATCCTGATCTCGGAAGTCGGCCGGGGGAATCGAATCCTCCAGCTCACCCCGAACCAGAGCGGCAACAACGAGGACCCGAGCTGGGCCCCCGATGGCCGGCACCTGGTGTTTACCAACGGGTCCGGGCGGGGGGGGGCCACCAGTCTCCGCATCGTGGATGCCGTGACCGGGAACACGCGAACGCTCGTCTCGGGCATGGACGTGAAGTATCCGGACTGGTCTCCGTCCCTGGCCCGGCTGGTCACTGCGGTGGACGACCGGTAACGGGCCGCCCGCGGCCCCTTCCGGGTCGTGAGGATCTGGCTGAAACTCCCGGCCCCGCTTGGCAAAAAGCTTCCCGGACCTGTTGCGGAAAACCGCAATTTCCGGTATATGAATACAGGTGTTTTTCCCCGGAGGTGCCGCGCGACTCCGGGGGTTCAATCAAGTCGCGCACCGCCTGTCCGATCATCACCCCCCTGTTCAGGAGCCACGATGCACTTCCCCCGCCTTTTCATGGTTGCCGCGGTCATTTCCGCGGTGTCGGTGTCCGCATGCCGCCGCGACGCCCCGGAGCCCCCCGCGCCGCCGCCGCCGCCGCCGGCCCAGGCCGGCCCTGACATGGACTCTCTCCGTGCCTACCAGGACTCGGTCGCACGGGCCCAGGAAGCCGCCCGCGCCGAGGCCGAGCGTCAGCGCCGCGTGGAGGCCGCCCGCGCCACGCTCACCGCCATGGTCAACTTCGACTACGATGACTCGAGCATCCGCTCGGACATGGAGCCGATCCTGCGCCAGAAGGTGGAGATCCTCCGTGCCAGCCCCAACGTCCGTCTCCGGCTCGAGGGACACACCGACGAACGTGGATCCGGCGAGTACAACCTGGCGCTCGGAAGCCGACGCGCCCAGTCCGTGCTCAACTTCTTCCGTGACAGCGGGATTTCGGAGAACCGGTTCGAGACCACCTCCTATGGTGAGGAGCGGCCCCTGGTGAACCGCAGCGACGAGGCCGCCTGGGCACAGAACCGGCGCGTCGAGTTCGCCATCATTGCAGGGAACGACCAGATCAACCCTCCGGGTCAGGACTGACCCGAGGGCGATGGTCCGGGGGAAGTTCCCTCCGAACCTGAAAACTGCCGCAGCCGAACGGCCCCGGGGTCTCCCGGGGTCGTTCCTGCGGCTCGAGGAGAGCAGCCAAGATGTGCACGTCAAGGGAATCCCGCACTTCGACCTCCACCCTCCCTTCGTCCCTTTCCCGGCGACGTTCGGGGGGGATTCGCATGGGTGTGGTCCTCCTCCTCATGGTCCCGCTGGCAGCCTGCGCGACGAAGCGGGACATCCGGGACCTTGGCCTGGAAATCCGAGCCCAGAACGAGGCCCAGGCGGAAAGGATCGCCGAGCTTCGGGCCGAGCAGGAGTCCCTCGAGACGATGGTCCGCTCTCTCTCCTCCACCCAGGAGGAGCGTCAGACCCAGCTCCTTCGGCAGCTCCGGCAGTTGCAGGAGGAAGTCACGATGGTGGGCGAACTGGCCGGCGCCTCCCAGGCCGGGCTGGCAGCGGTCCGCGACGAGCTGACGAGAGGCGGTACCCCGGGGCGCACCGGCGCCGGAGGATTTCTCGATGAATCCGAGGGTGGGAGCACCGTCGATGACCTGTATTCCGAGGCGCTGACGGCGCACGGTCGTTCGAGTCTGGCCGCGGCGAGGCTCGGCTTCCAGGAGATCGTCGACCGCTATCCGAATCACCAGCTCGCACCTGACGCACGGTATTACCTTGCCGACATCCTCACCCGACAGGGCGAGCTGGACGACGCGCTCCGGGGGTTCATGCAGGTGGCCGAGCTCTATCCCACGGCCCCACGCGTACCCGAGGCCCTCTACCGCGCCGGTCTCATTCACCGTGATCGCGGTGATTCGGACCAGGCCCGGGCCCTGTTCACCCGCATCGTGAATACCTGGCCCGAGAGCGAGGTGGCCGACATGGCCCGCGCCTTCCTGGGCGGCAGCCGGCGCTGAACCGGCGCCAGCATGCGCTGCCCCCAGTGTGACGCTCCCGAGAACAGGGTGGTCGATACCCGGGTTTCCCGGGGAGGTCGTGCGCTGCGCCGCCGCCGTGAATGCCTCGCCTGCTCGACGCGCTTCACCACCTACGAGTTCGTCGAGGAACGACCGGTCCAGGTTCTCAAGCAGAGTGGAGCCGTGGAGGAGTACGACCGGGCCAAGCTTATCCGTGCCGTTCGAACGGCGTGTGCCAAGCGACCGGTGTCCATGAGCGCCATCGAGGAAATCGCGGACCGCGTCGAGGACACGCTGGGTGGCCAGGCGGGCGTCGAAGTCCCGAGCCACCGCATCGGCGAACTGGTCATGTCGCACCTCAAGCCACTGGACCGGGTTGCCTATGTCCGCTTCGCCTCCGTGTACCGGAACTTCCAGGATGTGGGGGAATTCCAGGAGTTCGTGGACGAGATGAACGAGCGGGGCCGCCTCGAACTCCAGCGACGGGAGCAGTCGGAGCTCCCCTTCTGAACCGGAGCCACCCGCCATGACCCCCCGTCTGCCCGGTTTCGGCCGCCGCTCGGCGCCGCCTTCGGCCGCCGCCGGCGAGATGCCCTTTCTCGATCACCTCGAGGAACTCCGGCACCGGCTCTTCAAGATTCTCGGCGCGCTCGTGGTCGGCGTCGGGATCGGCCTCTTCCTCGTGGTCCACTACGAGGGGATCGTCATGGGGCTGCTGGTTTCGCCCATCGAACCCTACCTCGACGGTGGCCAGCTGGCCTACTTCAGTCCCACCACCGCCTTCATGTTCACGCTGAAGCTCGGAATCCTGGTGGGGATCCTTCTCGCGCTTCCGGTCGTAGTATACCAGGTCTGGGCCTTCTTCTCGCCGGCGCTGGAAGTCGAGGAAAAGAAGGTCATCGTTCCGAGTCTCTATCTTGGCCTGGTCCTGTTCGGCGCCGGTGCCACCCTGGCCTACATCTTCGTGCTTCCGCTGGCACTCCGCTTTCTGATGGGGTTCCAGGTGGAGTATCTCCGGGCCACCATCGAGGCGGGGCAGTACCTGGGGTTCGTGATCCGGCTGCTACTCGCCTTCGGGGCGGTCTTCGAGCTCCCCGTCGTGATCATCATCCTGTCGGCCATGGGGCTCATCACCCCCGGGTTCATGCGCGAAAAGCGGCGCCACGCCATCGTCGGTGCCACCGTGCTTGCGAGTCTCCTGACGCCCGGAGACCTGGCCTCCACGCTCCTCATGATGGGGCCCATGATCGTTCTTTACGAAGTGAGCATCGTGTTGTCAGCCATGATCTATCGAAAGAAGAGAGCGCGGGAGGAGAGCGAGGCGGAAGCGTTGCGTCCCTCCGGCGAACCTCCCGAAGGCGCCGTGGAGTCGAGCCCATGACGGTGGCCCCGCTCGTCGGACTCCCGGCGCGGGCCGGACTGGTTTTCCTGCTCGCTGCCCTCGTGGTCCCCATGGGGCTCGTTGCCGAGCAGGCAGGCCCCCCTGCCTCCCCGCCTCCGGGCGCATCCACCGACACGCTCCAGACCCGGGCCGACTCCGTGCGGGCCCGGGTGCTGGATCGGGTTCGCGAGCAGACGAGCCCGGCGGTCCGGGACACGGTGGGGGCGGTCCCGCTCCCCCCGGGGGCTCCCTCTCCCCAGGCGCCCCCTGTCCGCCCTGGACCGGGAACCCGGCCCGCCACGACGGGCCCGGCTGCGGTCTCCCTTCCCTCCGGGGCCGACTCCGTCATGCAGGCGCTGGCGGGACTGCCCGGGTTCACGGCGGCAACGTTCGAGGGCGCAAGGGCCGACTATGCTGCCCTGGATCGCCGGCTCGTGCTCTGGGGTGACCCCTCGGATGCCGAAAACCGGATCCCCGCCCGGTTCTACGGGCAGGGTGTCCGTGTGGAGGCTGACACCTCGGTGGCCTTCGACGACAGGAGCGGAAGGGTCCGGACCCAGGGGGCCACGCTCCTCACGCCGGATCGGGGCGACCCGGTCCGCAGCCGGACGCTCATCTACGATGTGGCCACGTCCAGGGGGACCGCCCTCGGTGCCGAGACGACCTATGCCGAGGGCGGCGGGGAGTGGATCGTCCGGGGAAACCTGGATTCGGTGGAAGACGGCCGCATCTACGGGTCCCGCACCCGCTTCACCTCCGACGACCGGCCCGAGCCCAACTCCTACTTCGAGGCCAGCGAGCTCAAGGTCATCGCGAACCAGATCCTCGTGGCCCGATCCGTACGGCTTCACTTCTCGGACGTCCCGGTGGCCTGGCTTCCGTTCCTCGCCCAGCCCCTCCATTCCGGGCGGCAGAGCGGGATCCTGACGCCGCGCTTCTCCGTGAATGACATCGTGCGCACGTCGGGAGGATACCAGCGGCGCATTTCGAACGTGGGACTCTACTGGGCCATGTCGGACTACTCCGATGCCACGCTCGCCACCGACTGGTGGTCCGGCCAGTACACCGCCCTCACCGGCAACGTCCGGTTCCGCTGGGCGGAGCGCTTCATGCAGGGAGAGCTCTCGGCTCGCCACTTCTGGCGCGAGGCCGGTGGGCGGGACCTGGCCCTTTCGACCCGGAACAACTGGGAGCCCACCGAGCGGACACGGCTGAACGTCTCGGGGAACTACGTCTCGAATACCCGCCTGGTCACGCAGAACTCCCTCGACCCGCGGGAACTGACCTCATCCATCAACTCCCAGGCCGGGGTGCAGCAGCGTTTCGACTGGGGAAGCCTCTCGG
>REBP01000228.1 GCA_007692665.1 Gemmatimonadales bacterium
GCCGGAAAACCCCGCCGCCCTCGCCGACCTGGGTCGCCTCCTGGCCGTGCAGGGGCGCCGGAGCGAGGCCCGGGGCTACCTCGACCGCGCCGTGGGGCTCGATCCCCGGCATCCGGAAGCCCTGAACAACCTGGGGAGTCTCTGGATGGAGGAGGGCCGAGCGGCAGACGCCGTCGACCTCTTTCGCCGCGCCGCGGCGGCGGACCCGGCGTTTGCGGAAGCCCGGTTCAACCTTGCCCTGGCCCACCTGACCTCCGGGGCCCGGGATGCGGGAATCCAGGCGCTGGAGGCGGCGCTGGAGCTGGACCCCGGGAACCTCTCGGCCGCCCTTTCGGCGGCGTGGATCCTCGCCACCCACCCGGAACCTTCCGGTCGGGATCCGGAGCTGGCGGCAGACCTGGCGCTCCAGATCCGTGACGTGGCAGGTCCGGGCCCCGTGGTGTCGGACGTGGCGGCGGCGGCCCTGGCGGCAGGGGGGGCGTTTCCGGAGGCGGTCCAGCTCGTCACGGAGGCGCTCCAGGCGGCGCAGGAGGCCGGCGCGGGCCCGGAGGTTACCGACGGCCTCCGCGCCCGGCTCACCCTGTACCTGACGGGGCGGCCCTGGACCTCCATGGAACGGTGAAGGGATGGGGACAGGGTGGGGACGGGGTGCGGACGATGCGTCCGGGGACCGTGAGGGCCGCTCTAGCGGGTCGCGGCTCCCAGCAGGTAGCTGACCGTCACGAAGCCCGTGAGCACGACCATCCGGCGCCATCCAAAGACCTCGCCGGGTTGCCAGCCGCGCCGGGTGGCGATGATGACGGCCCCGCAGCGGCGCGCCACGTCGTCGGCAAATTCCCCGGGTAGTTCCGACAGACGCCGGTACACCTCCATGGATTCCACCTCTCCGAGGGAGACCAGGTCGTCCACGCTGGCGCCGAAGAGGGGAGACCGGATCCCGTCGATGTAGACCGAAGGTGCGCAGTCCTGCTGCGGAACCAGGCGAAGCTCGGAGCCGAAGGTCCGTCCCGACATCGTTCTGAGCTGCACCCCCGGGATCCGGGAAATCAGGTGGCTGACGCGGATCGCGCCGGATGCGTCGATGGCGGCCCGGTCGAAGCTGGTGCCGAGCCCCACCACGCCCATCCACTCGATCCGGTCCCGGTCTGTCCCCTGGATGCCCGCCCGGCGGACCTCCACGACCAGGGGTTCCAGCGCAATGGCTTCCGGGGCGATCCGGATCTCCACCTGGTAGATGGCATCGGTCTCGGTGATGGAGATGGGCACCGAGACGGAGGTGTAGGCCAGGTGGGTCACGCCCAGCACGTAGTCCCCCGGAGGGATCCGGTCGAAGGCAAACCGTCCGCCCGCCCCCGAGACCTGGACGCGTTCGGTCTCCCGGAGTTCGATGGTGACGGCCTCCACCCCAACGCCGGTCTCCTCGTCCACCACGCGTCCCTGGATGCGCGCCAGCCGGGGCAGGGGCGTGGAGGCGAGCCCGGGCTTTTCTGTCGGAGGGGAGGCGGAGGGCGCCTCCACCGTCATGGATTCCGTCGCGGGCGGGCCCGTCAGGAGGGCGAGGTCAGGAGCGCCGGGGGCCGTGGCACTCAGGGAAAGAGCCCCCGTGAGCCAGGCCGCGGCCACCAGAGCCAGGTGCATGGGGAGCGTGGGCATGACATGCCTTCCTAGCGAGTAAGGTAGGCCCCGATGGAGATGCGGCGAGGGCCGGATTCGAGACCGAACCGGAACGAGACGTCGTCTCCTCCGCGAAAGAGAAGTCCGAAGACCACGTTGCGCTGCCACCCGGAGGTGGCGGGGTCCTGCGCGAAGTAACTGAATTCCCCAGCGAGGTCGATGAACTCGTAGATGTGTCGGCGGTCGGCTAGCCCCAGCCCCCCCATCAGGGCGAACTCCGAACTGAGCGCGAGGAGCACGCCTCCGTTGAAGACGAGCCACTCGTTCTCGGACCGGACCACGGGATCGGTGATGGCGTTGATGTCCACGTCCGGGAGGAAGGCTGCAGAGTTCCTGAGCGACTCGTGGGTCATCTTCCAGTCTGCAAAGACCCCGATGGCCCGGCCCGGAAAGAAGTGGATCGCTCCGACCCCGATGAGGGCTTCCGAGAGCACACCGGCGTAGCCGAGTCCGGTTACCCGCTCGTTGCCATACCCCCGTTCGCCTGCCGCGCCCTGCGCCAGCGCATCCTCCGCGCCGAGGAGAACGACGAGAAGGGCGATCAGAAAGGCGAACCCGCGACCCGGAGCCCGGCGACTCCCTCCGGCTGGGCGGAGCGCAGAAAAGGATCGGCTGCCACCCGTCCCGCTCCCCCCGTTCCCTCGCCCATTCTGGTTCATCCGTCCTCGCCGCTGCAGGTTTCGCCGGCCCCTTTACCGGAACCAGTCGCCGTGTTCAGTTATAACAAGGGGCTGCTAACCCCTCGCCGGGAGGGATGATCCCGCCCGGGCTTGCAGCGTCGCCACCGGGACAACCGGTCGCACCTGGGGTCCTGCCGCCGTGGCGGGGCCAACTTCAGGACGCTTCCACCTGCAGAGGCTTTCCATGACCTCCACCCCACTGTCCGCACCGCGCACCCGGCTCCTGGGAGGAATGATCCTGGGAGCGCTGCTTCTTGTCGGGTGCATTGCCAGTCCCACGTTTCCCACGCCGGAATCGGGCGACGACCCCAACGATCAGCCCGATGCCGGCGGCCCGAGCGCATTCCACGCGCCTCCCCCGGGGCTCTTCTTCCTGGCCTGATTCAGGCCTGATTCAGGCCGGACCCGGGCCCGGTGTCTCGCGATCTAGCCGGGCCCGGTCACCCGGATCCCCGATTGCAGCGACGCCCGAATCTCTGCGGCGATTTCCGCTGCGAACGCGCGAAAGTCGGATGTGTGCGGTTGTTCCACCCAGTCCGACATCGCACCGTCGAGCCGGAGTTGATTCTCGACCCGCAGGCGCACGGTAAAGAGATCCTCGCCCTGGGGGTTTCGCCGTCGGGCCCGGGCCTCGACGATGAAGCGGGTCTGGGCCAGGACGGCCCCGAGCGCCGCCTCGTCCTCCAGGGGCGTTCTCTGCTGCCACCGGGTCAGGATGAAGATGTTGGGTGGACCCTCCGACCGCTCCACTTCGAAGCGGTAGTTCCGGAGGACCTCGGTGGACTTCTGCGCCGCATCTCCAGGCGTGGCCAGGCCAAGGTCCCATGACTGGGTCGGTGCAGCGCCTTCGGTGGAGGCACATCCCGCCAGCAGCAGGAGACCCGCGAGTCCGAGCCCCGCGCGCCGCCGGCGCCAACGGCAGGCGCCCCGGGAAGCGCCCGGCCAGACGGCTCCTCGCTCTTCCAGCCCTCGTTGTCTCGTCGTCATGATCATCCTCTTCCGGTTCCGTTTCTGTCCGTGGCCGTACCCCGCAAGTGGAGCGCGGCCCGGGTAGTCCCCGAAGGCAAGGGGGGAGGCCCCGACGCTGGTGGCGCCGGGACCTCCCCCCTCAGCTTTCGGAACCTGCATCCCCCGGAACCCGCCCGGGAGCCTTTCGGCCTCCCGGACGGGAACCTTCAGGATTCACTTCCTGGCCTCAGTCGGCCATGCAGCCGGCGGCCGGCGTTGCAGCGCCTTCGCCGTCACCCCCGAAGGTGTAGTTCGGGATTTCGAGCTGCTCCAGCTCCGTTCCCGGAATCGGATAGTGGATGGGCGTCCTGCAGGCGAGGGTTCCCCACCCGCGACGCTCCCAGAACTGAAGGCCACCTTGCGTGAAGGCGGTCTCGATGAGCTTCTCGTACATGAGCCACTTCCACGCCTCGTCGGACGAGATGGTCCCTGCGAGGGGGGTCATCTCCCCGTTGGCGACGCGGGTCTTGTTGATGAGTTCCACCGCACCGGGGATGTTGTTGTTGCGGAGGCGGGCCTCGGCCCGCAGGAGGTCCAGCTCGGCCCGCTGCACCGCGGGCATCTCGCCCCGGAAGGACGTCGCCCGATGATAGGCGAACCGCTGCTGGAAGTAGCGGGACTGGAAGTAGTTGCCCCGGGCTGCCCCGAAGGGTGACGACGGCATCAGGCGGAAGTACTTGCCCACCGACGTCGGCCCTTCGGCGCCGTGAATCCGGCGGTCCGAGGTCTCGATGACAATGGTGTTCCGGTCCAGCATGGGCGTTGCCTTCCAGGCGGCGAACGAGCCGCTCTCGTCAGCGGGGCCCACGAGGTCGTGGGCAGCGCGGATCCAGTCCTGGGGACGCTCTGCTGCCGCCCACCACCAGATGGATCCGTCGCCCTCGACCGATGCGATGTCCGGCACGCCACGCTCGGCATGATAGACCACGCGCGCCCAGTCGACCGTCGCGCGTTCCGCAGGCGTCCTGGCGATCCCGGCCAGGTAGCGAGCGAGGTACGAGTGCGCCCACTGGGCGAGTTCCGTGTTGGTCAGCGGCCGCTCGTTGATCCAGGCGTTGTCCCCGGCGGGAAGCGTGAAGGAATTGGCCTCGGCCACGGCAATGGCTTCTTCCAGGTACCGCTGCGCCGCTGCCATCACCTCGGTGTAGGGCGAAGGTGCGGGCACGCCGTCTTCCAGGTTGATCGTCTCGTCGAAAATGATCGCCTGGTCGAAGGTCATGGCGAGCCAGCCGTGGGAGATGCCCTGCACGAACCGCGCGTAGGCCAGGGCCCGCGGGTTCAGGTCTTCGCCATTGGGCCCGACGAAGTTCAGGCCG
Source organism: Gemmatimonadales bacterium (assembly GCA_007692665.1). Lineage (GTDB taxonomy): Bacteria > Gemmatimonadota > Gemmatimonadetes > Longimicrobiales > Gaopeijiaceae > SKNW01. The sequence continues at coordinate 4,679 of REBP01000228.1, forward strand.
CTCTCGAGGGCCACGATGCCGTCCGTGACGTTGGAAATGGCCTCGTAGAGCTGCCCCCACGGGGTGGTGAGCATCCCGCGGTTGGCGTACGTGGGCGAGTTGTCCCACGCGATGCGCGGGCGCTCTCCCCGTTCGTTCATCCCCCAGTTCCCCCAGGAGGAGGTGATCTCGTTGGCCGAGACCATCATGGGGAGGGAGAGGTACTTCTGGGTCCCGTTCCAGAACCGGAAGTAACCCGTGGAGAGCAGTGCCTCCACGTCCGACGCCGAGGCCAGGGCCCTGTCCGCGTCCGGCTCGTTCAGGTTCACGACGTCCATGTCCAGGCAGGCGGGAACGACCGCCAGCATGGCCAGGGCGCCAAGCGTCCTCAATCTGTTCATGGATCGAATCTCCATTGTATCCGGTCGGGCGCGCATCAGAATTCGATGCTCACGCCGAAGGTGAAGGTCCGGAAGTTCGGGTAGCCGAAGTCGTCGAAGGGGTTCTCCGTGGCGCCACCGGCACCGGTGGATCCGACTTCGGGGTCGTCACCGCTGTAGTTCGTGAAGGTCAGCAGGTTACGTCCGATGAGCTCCAGCGAGAGGTTGCTCATTCCGAACCCGCCCAGGGCGCGCTGCAGCTGCTCCTGGTTGAACCGGTACGACAGGGACATTTCGCGGAGCTTGACGTAGGAGCCGTCCTCCACGAAAGCGCTGTTGATCTGGTTGATGTTGTACAGGCGGTTGTAGTAGTCGATGGGCTTCACGTTGGCCTCGGCCTTGCCCACCTGCACCATGTCCGGGGAGATGAAGTCCCGGTAGGGCCACTGGCGCGTTCCGTTGTAGACGTCGCCGCCGATCTTGGCATCGAACAGGGTGAAGAACTGCATGCCCCGCCACCGGAGGTTGTTCGTCCACCCCAGGTTCAGATCTGCGTTGGCATCTCCGATCCTGGACAGCGCGGTCACGCCGGCGTCGTCCAGTTCGATGAGGGGGAGTCCCCACTGGAAGTTCACACCGTCGATGTTGACGGTGGTGCCCCAGAGGCCCTGGGCCATGCCGTCGGACCAGTTGGCATTTCCTACCGGCACCAGGTACCCGTCGTCGTTGACCTGGAACTGGTTGGCGAATCCGGCGTAGCGGCCACCGTGGTGCGTCTGCAGGTCGGCGGAACCCGTCAGGAAGCGGTTGCCGAACATCGTCGAGAAGCTCTCACCCTCGCACCGGTAGAAGGTGGAGGTGCGGTAGCAGGTGCGCGGCCAGTCGTGCAGGGTGGCCTTCGAATGGTCCATGACCAGCCCGGTGCGCCAGGTGAGGCCCGGGCGGTTCACCATCACGGCCTCGAAGGTGGCTTCGTACGCGTTGGAGCGCACGGTTCCTGCGTTCTGGTACTGGCTGCTGTACCCGAACACGCCCGGGAGCGGGATCGGGATCAGCTGGTCACGCACTTCGGTGTTCGCCACGACCAGCTCGATGGAGAAGCGGTCGCGGATGATCATGTCGAGGCCGTACTCCCGCTCCGTTGCGAGCTCGGGACGGAGGAGCCGGTTCCCCAGCTGGCCCTTGGAGGGCCCGGCCGTACCCACCGACCAGGTTTCGTAGCGCCAGTTGAAGGAAGGCCGGGAGCCGGCCGTCCCCTGCGAGACGCGGGGCTTGAACTCGGTGAAGAATCCGAACGGCCTCCAGTTTTCCTCCGCCATCCGCCCGGCGAAGGCCGCGCGGTAGTAAGTGGTCCCGCGTTCATCGGGGCCGAAGACGGAACTCCCGTCCTG
>REBP01000094.1 GCA_007692665.1 Gemmatimonadales bacterium
CGGAAACTCGCCCTCCGCGAGCTGCTGAACGTCCGGCCCTCGGCCGCCATGGACCTCTGGGAGGCGCTCTGGAGCTCCGGCCCCCGCGACGAGATCCTGGCGCACCTGAAGGACCATTCCCTGCAGGCGCTGGGCTACCAGGACTACTCGGCGCGCCTGGCGACGCGGTTTCCCGACGTGCTGCCCCCCTCGGTGGTGCTGGTGGCGGCCACCGCCCACTACTCGTGGGAGAAGATCGTCCGGGCGCTGGGGATCGGCTCGAACCAGCTCCTCTTCATCCCGGTGGACGACCGGTTTCGCATGGACCCCGATGCCCTCTGGGAGACGATCCAGCACCTGACGGCGCGGAACGTCCCCATCCTCGGGTGCATCGCGGTGTGCGGCACCACGGAGGAGAGCGCCGTGGACCGGCTGGACCAGGTCCTCGAGGTCCGGGAACGGGCCTGGAACGAGCTCGGGGTTGCCTTCCACCTCCACGCCGACGCCTGCTACGGGGGGTACGCCGCCTCGGTGATCCGGGCTCCCGGCGGCGGGCTCCGGAGCGCCGAGGAGATCCGCGCCTCCACCGACGCGGTCCCCGACGCCGACGGGAGCCGCTGGCCCTCCGAGGCCTGGGTCCGCGCCATGGCCGCCCTCGAGGGCACGGACTCGGTGACCATCGACCCCCACAAGCTCGGGTACATCCCGTATCCGGCGGGGGCCATCGTGTTTCGGGACCGCCGCTCCCGGGAACTCGTGGCGGTGGACCCGCCCTACCTGACGCCCACGCAGGGACTCCACTCCGCCGAGGACCTCTTCCTGGGGCGCTTCGTCTTCGAGGGGTCCAAGCCCGGCGCCGCGGCCGCCGCCGTCTGGCTGTCGCACAAGGTGCTTCCGCTGGATGCGACGGGGTACGGTCTCCTCATCGAACGCACCGCGGCGGGGGCGAGGCGGCTGCACGCATCACTCCGGGAGGCGTCAACCGCCCCCGCAACCGAGCCCTTCCGACTGGTGCTCCTGCCGGAGCCGGACCTGAACATCGTCTGCTTCGTGGTGACCCACGCGGACTTCCGGGAACTGGCCCAGGTGAATGCGCTGAACGAGGGGATCTACGCCCGCATGAGCCTGTCGGAGCCCGGGGCCACGCCGCAGTACATCCTGACCCGCACCCGCTTCCAGACCCCCATGTACGACGGGGCCATCGAGCCGATCCTGGAGGCGCTGGGCGTCGGCTCGCAGCAGGCGTGGAAGGCCGGCGGCGCGGCGGGGCTCGTGGTGCTCCGGGCCACCGTCATGGATCCCTTCATGGCCGAGGACACGGGGCCGGACCACGTGGGCGGGTTCACGCGGGCCCTTCTGGAGGAGGCCGAGGCGGCGCTGGCGACCATGGCGGCGGCGCCCGGGCGGGACGACGGCTGAGCCCCGGCGACGCCCCGGTACCGGTCGGCTGCTACCAGCGCCACCACCCGTCGTGCTCGTCGGGGCCGGCGGGGCCGATCTGCCCGCGGGCCTGCGCCAGGAGCACGGCCGGGTCGTGCCGCTCCCCTTCCCGCATGACCCACCGGACGTTCCGGGTGGCCCGGATGTCCTCCAGCGGGTCGCCCTGGATCACGAAGAGATCGGCCCACTTCCCCGGCGCGATGGAGCCCAGGTCGTCCTCCATCCCCAGCGCCCGTGCGCCGTTCAGCGTGCCGGACTGGAGCGCCGACGCGGGAGGCATGCCGGCCAGCACCATGGCGTGCAGTTCGCGGTGGGCCGAGAACCCCGGCAGGAACTCGCCCGCCGAGGGGTTGTCGGTTCCCAGCGTGATGAGCGGACCGCCCCCGGCGTTGTAGAAGGCCAGCGTGGAGCGCTTCATGGCCTGGTAGAGGTTCGACATGAGCTCGTTCCTGGGCCGCCCCTGCGCCTCGATCCGCTCGGCCACCCGGGCCTGGATGTACGGGGTGAAGAAGCTCCGCTCGTCGGCCCAGTCGTCGAAGCCCTCCTCCAGCTCGGTGAAGTAGACCGGGGCGGTGATGGTGGGATTGAAGTTCACGCCCCGCTCGAGGAAGAGCGCCACGGTCCGGCGGAATTCCGCGGATGTCGTATCCACCTGGTTCCACACCGGGTAGGCCGCCTGCTCCCGGTCCAGCACGTAGCCCCCGAGGATGTGCTCGATGCGGTCGATGCCGGCCTCGATGGCGTCCACCGAGTTCGTGGAGCCCCGGGCGCCCGAGTCCACGTGCCCGGTCACGGTGCCCCCGAGCTCGTGGACCCGCTCCACGAGCCAGCGGACGTGGTCCGGCCCCGCGCCCTTCGCCTTGAAGTGGCGAACCCCCCGCTCCCACCAGGCATCCACCTCGGCGTGGAGCTCCTCGCGGGTGATGTCCTGGCTCCACCCCGGGCGCGAACTCCCGAAATACGGGCCCGACGGGAGGATGCGGGGGCCTTCCCAGATCCCCTCCGCGATCCGGTCCCGGAGCTGGAGCATCTGCTCGGGGAGGTACTCGCCGGCGGGGAAGGTGGTGGTGACCCCGTTGGCCAGGTAGACCAGGGGGTTCCACCGCGTCTCCTCGACGCGGCCGTCGCCGGTGAGGTTCATGTTGTAGTGGGCGTGCAGGTCAATGAGGCCGGGGAGAAGCGTCTCGTCGTCGGCCAGCCGGATGACGGCGTGCTGACCCCCGGCCGGGGCGGTCCCGCCCTCGGATCCGACGCCGTGGATGCGGCCGTCCGGCCCCACGTGCACCCCCGGGTTGGGGACTCGCACCCCCGCTTCCGATTCGAACATCCACCCCCCCTCGATGAGGGTCCATCCGGAAGGGGTGAGGGTCTCGCTCGTGCCGTTCCCCTTCGCGCGATCCAGGCCATCGCATCCCGAAAGGAGAAGGGTGGCAGCCAGGAGCAGGCCGAGGCAGGGCACGGGAGTGCCGCCGCGAAACGTCGAGTGTGCGGGCATCGTGAACATGGCGATCCGGGTCGGGAACCCCTGTCGGGGATTCGGATGGCTGACGCAAGATGTCGGGTGGATTCCCGCACGGTAAGGCTGCGGTCAGCGGAAGTCCAGCGAGATGCCCATGCGAAGGGTGAGGTCGTCGCGCTCCAGCTCCCCCGGGGGGCGGGTGTCGCGGCGCCATTCGCCGCTCACCGTGAAGCGCACCTGGTCGTTCAGGGGCACCGTGACGCCGAGGTCGTTCAGGACCCGGAGATCGGCCAAGTCGTCGAACCGGGGCTGGAGGTAGAAGATGTTCAGGATGCGCACCCCGGTCTCGGTCTCGTGGCGGAGGACCCCGAGGTTGGCCATGCGCACCACGTCCCTGGCGGTGGCTTCGCCCGGGGCCACCGCCTCGGGGTCGAGGCGTTCGAACTCGAGCATGGCGCCGGTCCCCAGCGTGAGGGAGGAGCGGTCGCCGCGCAGCACGACCGCCTGGGCCCCCGAGCCCACCAGCCAGCGGCTCTGCAGGCGGAGCGACTCGTTCTGCTGGGCCTGGACGAAGTGGAAGGTCTGCACCCGGGGGCGCACGCTCCAGGAATACCGGAGCTGGACGAAGCGGGCGTCCAGGAGGGAACGCTCCCCGTCCGACAGGTAGGTGCCCCCGAAGATGAGCCGGGTCCAGTGGTTGCCCCTGAGGATCCCCGCGATCCCCGACGCGTCGGCGACGAAGATCTCGGAGTTTCCGCGCCGCCCGGTGAAGGACAGGTTGGCGGTCAGGTGCGGGCCGTCCACCTGGTTCAGCTGGAACCGCTCGGTGTTCAGGATGGTCTGGGCAGCGGCGGCGCGGGGGAGGAGTGCGGTGCCCGCAGCGAGCGTCATGCCCACTGCGAGCAGGAGGGCCCCGCGGAGGGCAGGGGTGCGGGCACGGAGGCGGGCACGGGCGGCGGAAACCACGCCCCGGGGGGTGCCGGTGCCGGCCTGGATGAGGTCCTTCGGGAATCGGTTCATGCCCGATAGCCTACGCTCAAAACGGCGAGTTTCAAGCCCTGCACCCCCCATGCGCCCGATCCGGAACCTCCCCCGGGGGTCCGTGTAGCCCCCCCTGCCTGTACCACCAGCGGGGTCACCCCTGCTGCTCCCCTCATCGCAGATGTTCAGTCCATTCGTTCCCTCGATGAGGAAGACACCATGCACAACCCGCTCAACCGCGGCCCTCGCGGCCTGCTCGGCGTTACATCCATTCTGGCCGTGAGCCTGACACTCGCAGCCTGTGACGACTCCAGTCCGGCCGATCCCACCCCGGAACCCGGTCCGACCATTGCGGAAATCGTCGCCTCGGATTCCGGATTCTCCACGCTCCTGGCCGCCCTCGAGGCGGCGAACCTGACCGGCGCACTCGACGATCCGAACGCCACCTTCACGGTCTTCGCTCCGGGCAACGCCGCCTTCGGCGCGCTGGACCTCGACGTGCTGCTGGGGGATGCCGAAGCACTCGAGTCCGTGCTCCTCTACCACGTCGTGCCTGGATCCGCAGTGACCGCCTCGCAGCTCGAGGACGGCCAGACCCTGACGACCCTGGAAGGCACCCAGCTCAGTGTGCGCATCGACGGCGGAGAGGTCTACATCGACGGGGCGCGGGTCGTCACCCCCGACCTCGAGGCTGAAAACGGCATTGTCCATGTCATCGACCGGACCCTCACCGGGAGCCGGAACCTGGCCGGCGTCGTGACCATCGTGGACGAGACCAGCGAGCTCCTCGATGCCGTCGTGGCGGCGGGGCTCGTGGACGCCTTCGTGGGCGCGGACGGGTGGACCGTGTTCGCTCCCGACAACGCTGCGTTCGAGGCCATTGCCGATGTCGCGGCGGGGCTGTCGGTGGAGGAACTCCAGCAGGTTCTCCAGTACCACGTGTTCGCCGACGGCGCCGTGGACTCCGCGACGCTCCTGGGTCTCCTGGGAGAAAACGACGGCGTCGTGGTCCTGCCGACGGCGCAGGGCGAGGACGTGACGATCACGCTCGTGAACGCGCAGACCATCGAGTTCAACGGGGGTCAGGCGACGCTGAACCTGGCGAACCTGGACTTCTTCGCGACGAACGGGATCGTCCACCTCATCGACGGGGTGCTCCTGCCTCCGAGCTTCGGCTCCTGATGATCGAGTCCTGACGTGCGGGGTCGGATGCCTCAGCGCATCCGGCCCCGAACGTCGTTGCGCAGTTCCCGTGCGAGTTCCCGAACCTGGGGGTCCTGGGGCGCCCGATCGGGCAGGGCCAGGAGCGCGTCCAGTTCGGCCAGAGATTCCGCCAGCTTCCCCTGGTAGGCATAGCTCCGCGCCAGCTCATACCTGTGGATCAGCGCGCAGGGGACGGCGGCGCGGGCGCGGTGCATGTGGCGCTCGGCGTCGGCCCAGCTCGCATTGGCCAGATCCGCCTCTCCGAAGATCCGAAGCGCGAAGAAGCGCAGCACCGGGTTGAGCCGGAGGACTCCGGAGTGGAGGCGTCCGAGGGCATGATGCCCCCCGGGGTGGTTCGGATCCCGCGCCAGGATCTCGTCGGCTTCCCTCTGGATGGCACCCGCAAGCACCACCTTCTGGCGGGGAGATTCGTCGTCGACCCGGAGACCCATGGCCGCGACGCGCCACCACCTGGCCTCGAGGTCATCGGGGTCCTCCGCCACGCGGGCCTCGGCCGCCGCCTGGACACGCGCGTAGAGCGCAATGCGGGCGGATCGGTCGGGGTGCCTTCGGCCCTGGGCCAGCGTCTCCGGGGCGGCTCTCAGCGCTCCCGACGGGGGCGCAGGGCCGCCTCCCGCCTCGCAGGTGGCGAGAGAGGGCGGAGGGGAGGCCAGCGCGAAGCCGGCCAGAGCGAAGGCAAGGAGAGTCGGAAGCATGGAGGGAATCTGGAGATGCAGGGGCGCACGCCGGTAACGGGGGGGTCACGCCCTCGCCATGGAATTCCTGCCGGCCGGTTCTTCACCCATGAGACCGCGCCCCCGGGCTGCAGGAGCTCGGGGGCGCGGTTGTACTTCGGGTCGGAGCGTCAGCGTCCCGGCGTCAGCCGAGAATTTCCTCCAGACGCTCAACCAGTTCCTCCATGCGCTCCATCAGCGCCGGAGCCTCGGGGTCCAGACGCGCCATCTCCTCGACGAGCTGCTCGCGGTACTCGGTGACCGCGGTGTCCACCTCGTCGCGCTCGAAGGCCTCGGCCTGGGCGGTCTGGAGCCGCATCTGGAGGCCCTGCGCCTCGTTCATGGCCTGCTGGAAGGCCTCCATGTCCTCGGCCTGCTGGGCGGCGGCTGCCTCCTGCTGCAGTTCACCGAAGCGGGCGATGAGCGACTCGTACTCGGGCTCGACGATCCGAAGGGCCGCCTCCACCACGCCCTGGATCCGTACCTGCTCGGCCTGGAGCGACTCGCTTCCGGCCAGCGCGCGGTTCTGGAGTTCCTCGAGCTTCTCCTGGGTCTCTTCCAGCTCGTCGAGCATGGCCTGGACCTCGGGCGGGAACTCCTGCTGCTGCTGC
>REBP01000066.1 GCA_007692665.1 Gemmatimonadales bacterium
ACCGGGGTGTTGTTGATGAAGGCGCTCACCGGGATCACGATGGCGAGGGAGACCGCGAGAAGCCGGAACTCGCTTTCCCCCGCCATCCGCTTCATCCACTTGCCCAGGACCTCCACCCCACCGGTCCGCACAAGCCCCGCCGAGAGCACGAACATCGCGGCCACGGTGATCGTGGCCTCGTTCGCGAACCCGCTGATCCCCTCCTGGGGGCTCACCACCCCGGTCAGGATCACCGCCACCATCACGAGCAGGGTGACGACATCGATCCGGATGCGGTTCCAGATGAAGAGTGCGAGCGCACCCAGTCCGATCGCCAGGGTGATGGCGATCTCACCGGTGAGGGGGGGCGCGTCGATCATCAGGGTAGAGCCGTGGCCCGTCAGTCCCGGCAGGTGTGGTTGATCATGAGGGCGGCCCCGCGAGAGAAGGTCTCGGGCTCCCGCCCGTTCGAGGCGGGCCCGATCCGGAAGCGCGTCGGTTGCCGCTCACGACCGACCCCGCACGCCCTGACCTCAGCCCCCTCCCTGCACGTAGTCCCGGAGCCATTCGTTTTCGTCGGTGAGCTCCGTCAGGTTCGCATTGACGAGATCTCCGATGGAAACCAGGCCGGCCAGCCTGCCTTCGTCCATGATGGGGAGATGGCGGATTCTCCGCATGGTCATGACCGACATCGCGTGATTCACCGATTCCGTGAGAGCGCCGACCTCCAGTTCGGAGTTCATGCACTCGGAAACCTGCATCGTCGCCAGCCGCGCCGGGTCGTCCGCCGCCAGGCGAAGCACGTCGCGCTCGGTGAGGATTCCGACCACGCTCTGACCCTCGACCACCACCGCAGACCCGATTCCGTTCTGCACCAGAACCCGCGCAGCCTCCAGAACCGTGATCGCCGGTTCCACCGTCACAACGGAAGAACCCTTGTGTGCCACTACGTCCCGAATGAGCATCGCTTCGCCTCCCGCTCGAGGAACCGGGGGTCCGGACCCAGTGCCGAGGGACCGCACCCTCCGCATAAACAATAAGGTTCGCGCGGCCCTTCCGCCACCGTGGGATCCCGGGACTGGATCCGGCACGGCACCGATTCCCCCTCACCATCACCAGACCGCTCCACCGATGATGCCATCCATGAATCTCCATGTCCCCACATTCACGGGGATGGTGCGTGCTTCCCGATTCTCTCCGGCGCCCGCAACCACCGCCCCGCGAGGCCAGTCCTGGCTCCTTGCCTGCCACTGAAACAACTGCATTGACTTTGCGCTTTTACAGACATACGGTCGGCATTACCTCGTGCACATGCTTCCCGCATGTGCGCAACCACTCCCCCCCAGGGGCTACCCGGAGGCGCAATGCTCATGGCAAAACCGTTTCGTCTTGCTGCCCTCGCCCTCGTCGGAAGCGCCGCACTGGTCGCGTGTTCGGACATCAACGCACCCGTCGGTCCCGCCGCGTCCGAGGCCACGTCGTTCGGACCGGTTGCATCCGAGTCCTCTCCGGTCACCCTCAGCATCTCCGGTCCCGAAGACATTCCGGAATTCGTACCCGGAGAGATCCTGGTGCGCTTCCGTCCCGGTGCGGCGCGCAGCGCCATTGCCGAGGCCAACCGGGCGCGCCCGAAGGCTGAAACGCGTCTCGACCGGATGTGGGTCCTGGAGGTGGCGGAGGGCGAGGAACTCGCGGTGGTGAACGCCATGCGGAGAAACCCGAACATCGAGTTCTCGGAGCCGAACTACATCTACCAGGTGGTTCCCTGCGAGACCGGCGACTGCACCCTGCCGACGGATCCTGTCTTTGGTGCGAAGTGGGACCTGCACAATACAGGCTTCGTCACCGACGCGGGCGGCAACGTCGTTGCGGAGACCGGCCAGGCCGGTGCGGATGTCGCCTGGCTCGAGGCGTTCAACTACATCCAGGGGGGCGGTGTGACTCCCGGAGCGTCCGTGATCGGAATCCTCGACACCGGCATCCGGGCGACCCACCAGGACCTGGCCGGAAAGGTCATCGGTGGCCGCAACTACTGCCCGTCCTTCTTCTGCCTCATCGGGGGTATCAATGCAAACGCCTGGGCCGATGACAACGGTCACGGCACGCACGTGGCCGGCATCGCCGCCGCCCACGGGAACAACGGCGTCGGCCTGACCGGCGTGGCCTACACGGCTGACGTCAAGTTGCTGGCCATCAAGGTTTGTGGAGGCGCGCTCGGCCTTTGCAATGCAGCCGGTATCACCAACGGCATCATCTGGGCGGTGGACAATGGCGCGCACGTGCTCAATCTCAGCCTGGGCGGTGGAGCAGCCAGCCTGGCACAGCAGTCGGCTCTCCAGTACGCGCTGAGCAACAACGTTCTCCCGATCTGCGCGAGTGGCAACGACAACGGACCCGTCTCCTATCCGGCCGCCTTTCCGGAGTGCATGGCGGTGGGCTCCACCGGCTGGGGTGACACCCGCGCGAGCTACTCCAACTTCGGCCCGCAGGTCGAGGTCTCGGCACCAGGCGGTGACCTGAGTGACAGTCAGCCTCACAGCTTCATTCTTTCGAGCTGGCACACGGGCGATGGCGCCTACGCCTACGCCGCCGGCACCTCGATGGCCACACCCCAGGTGGCCGGCCTGGCCGGCCTGCTTCGTGCCACCGGCATGACCTCGGCGAGCCAGATCCGCGAGCGGATCCGGAGCACTGCGGACGATCTCGGTCCCGAAGGGTGGGATCCCGAGTACGGTGACGGGAGGATCAATGTCTACCGCGCCCTCACGGGAATCGACCCCTTCATCCAGATGGAAATTTCCACCCGTAGCCGAATCAACCACCGGGCCAACGGCAACGTGCAGGTCGTTCTCCTGAACCGCGAGGCAGAGACGTTCGGACTCGAGATGGTCAACATCGAGAGCATTCGGCTGGGCGGCACGCCGCTGGCAACCCGACCGAACGGGACGTTCTTCGCCACGTGGAGCGACGTGGACGATGACGGTCTCCCGGACCTGGTTCTTCACTTCAGCATCCCGGCACTCCGCCAGAACGGGCTGACGCCGGCCACCACCGAGCTCACGCTGACCGCGACATTGAGCGACGGGCGGAACCTCCGGGCCACGACCTACGTCGACGTGAACTGACCCGGGACGCCTCCGCGGGTCTGACCCCGGGAGCAGCTGCAGGAAGACACACCATTGGAGGGTCGGGGAGGTTCCCCGACCCTCTCGTGTCTTGTCGTGTCCTGTGCCGAGGTCGAGGCACCTCCTTGTGCCGCCCCCGGCCGCCCCCCCACCTTCCGCTTCCCCGGCGCGCCCCACCTCCGTATCCCGTCGTTCCGAACGGCAGGGCAGACCCCCGTGAAACCATTCGTTCCCGCCGGACCGGTGTCGCTTCCCATCACCGATCCGGTCCTGATCGTCGCCATTGCCGGCGCGATCTTTCTGCTCACGCCGCTCCTGATGCGGAGGATTCGCGCACCGGGGCTGGTGGGGATCATCATCGCCGGTGCGATCGTCGGCCCGCACGGCTTGAACCTGCTCGCGCGCGATCAGACCATCGTGCTGCTGGGCACCGTGGGTCTGCTCTACCTGATGTTCATGGCGGGCACGGAGATCGACCTGCACGGCTTCAAGCGGTACCGGAACCGCAGCGTGATCTTCGGGGCCCTTACCTTCCTGATTCCGCAGCTCACCGGCACCGCGGTCTTTCTCCTCCTTCTCGGCTTTTCCTGGCCGGCCGCGATCCTGGTCGGCAGCATGTTTGCCTCGCATACGCTGGTCTCCTATCCCATCGCCATGCGGTACGGGATCGCGAAGAACCGGGCGGTCACCACTGCGGTCGGCGGCACGATCATCACCGACACGGCGGCCCTTCTGGTCCTGGCCGTCGTCGCGGCCTCGACCCGGGGCGCGCTGGATGCGGCTTTCTGGGTCCAGCTTGCAGTCTTCCTCGCCATGTATGCGTCGCTTGTCTGGTTCGGCCTTCCCAGCCTGGGACGCTGGTTCTTCCGCCGGGTGAAGGCGGGCGGGATCTCGGAGTATCTCTTTGTCTTCACCGCCCTCTTCGCCGGGGCCTACCTGGCGGAGGTCGCCGGGATCGAGGCGATCGTCGGCGCGTTCTTCGTGGGGCTGGCGCTCAACCGACTGATCCCGGAACAGGGGCTGCTGAACAACCGCATCCACTTCGTGGGAGAGGCGATCTTCATCCCCTTTTTCCTGCTTTCCGTCGGGATGCTGGTGGACGTGCGTGTCCTGGCGGCCGATTTGCGGGTCTGGCAGGTGATGCTTGGCATGACGGTCACGGTGGTCGGGACCAAGTGGCTGGCCGCGAGGATCTCGGAGCGGATGTTCGGCTACTCGAGAGAGGAGGGCTGGACGATGTTCGGCCTCTCCGTCCCCCAGGCCGCTGCGACCCTGGCGGCGACGCTCATCGGGGTCGAGGTCGGTCTCTTCGATGATGCGGTGCTGAACGGATCCGTGATGATGATCCTCGTCACCTGTGTGCTGGGCCCCTCGGTGGTGGAGCGGTTCGGTCGGGTGGTGGCGCTTCAGGAAGAGCAGCGGCCGTACGACCCGGCCGAGGCGCCCCAGCGGATCCTGGTGCCCATGGCCAAGCCGGCCACGGCGGAGGCCCTGATGAACCTGGCGCTCCTGATCCGCGAGCCCGACTCGTCGGAGCCGGTCTACCTCCTCACCGTGGTGCCGGAGGACGAGGACCGGGCCGGCCAGTTCGTCGCCACCGCGGAGAAGATGCTGAGCCACGCGGTCTCGTACGCTGCGGGCGCCGACGTGCCCGTGGTTCCCCTCACGAGGGTCGATCACAACTTCGCGAACGGCATAGCCCGGGGCATGGCCGAGAGCCGCGCATCCACCGTGATCATCGGCTGGGACGGCAACCGGACCACGCGCCGGGGGATCTTCGGCAGCGTGCTGGACCAGCTTCTCGAGCAGACCCGGCAGCAGGTGCTTGTCACCAAGATCGGGCACCCCCTGAACACCACGAAGCGGATCGTGCTGGTGATCCCGCAGGGCGCCGACCACGTGCCGGGTTTCCTCGAGTCCATGCGCACGATCAAGCGAATGGCCAACCGCCTCGGCTCGGTGATCCAGGGGTACGCGGTGGACACGCCGGATCACATCTACCGGGCCCACCTCGACGCGGTCAAGCCGGAGGCTCCGACCACCCTGTCGCGCGTGTCGGGCTGGGGCGAGGCGGTAGACCGACTCTCCGGCGAGCTTCGGCCCGACGACCTCGTGGTGGTGCTGAGCGCGAGGCGGGGTTCCATTGCCTGGGCTCCGGCCCTGGAGCGTCTCCCGGGATGGCTGGCCGATCTGGTGCCGGAGAGTTTCATCATGATGTACCCGTCCGAGGTCAAGCCCTCGATGGGGAGGCACCCGAGAGAGGAAGCGCTCCCCCGTGGACTCGCTCCCGAGCGGATCCTTCTCCACCTTCCGGCCAGGCCGTACCGGGAGATCCTCCACGATCTCCTTGCGACGGAGTTCCATGGGGACCCGGAGACGATGGAGAGTGTCGAGGCGGCCGTCGCGCGGAGCCTCCATGCGTTCACGCCCGAGGTTCACCCCGGGGTGATCGTGCCCCATGCACCGCTCCCCCATCTTGACCGGACGCTTGTATTCCTCGGGACCAGCCGGGAGGGGATCGATGTGCCGGGCACGACCGAGCCGGCACGACTCATCTTCGTCGTGCTCACCCCGGAAGACAGGCCGCAGGAGCACCTGGACCGCATGGCGGAGATCGTTCGGTTCACGTCGGACCCGGACCGGGTACAGAGCCTGCTCGAGGCGGAGACGACGGGCGACCTCGAACCGCACGAACTGAACGACTGAGCGAGGGTGTGCCGAACCCGGGTGGCCCGAATGCGCGGCCACCGGACCTCCGCCACCCGGTGATTCCCGGACCTCCGGAGCCGGAAGCCGATGATCTACCGTATCCTGGCCGACCTCACCCTGGCGGTGCACCTCGCCTTCATCGTTTTCGTGGTTCTGGGAGGGCTCCTGGTGGCATGGAGGCGCTGGATCGCCTGGATCCACATTCCCGCCGCGCTCTGGGGCGCGCTCATCACCCTCATCGGCTGGGTCTGTCCCCTCACCCCAGTGGAGAACCGTTTCCGCCGGCTCGGCGGGCAGGCCGGGTACACCGAGGGGTTCATCGAGCACTACCTCATCCCCGTGATCTACCCGCAGGGGATCGGGGACCGGGGATGGCTCGCCCTGGGCATGGGGGTGGTGGCGGTGAATTTCGTGGTCTACGGGTGGATCCTCCACCGGGCACGGCGGAGGGATGGAAGGGGGGGAGCGCCCGGCGGGCAGCGTACCCTACCCTGACATCCGCTCCTCCCGGAACAGGTTCAGCACGCTCCCGGCAAGGATCATCTCCCGCTGGCGCCGGGTGAGGGGGGCAAGCAGACGATATCGCTCGTCCCGGCTCCCGTTCCTCACCTCGAGCGTCTCCTCTCCGCCGGAGAGGAAGGTGCGCACCCCCTCGAGCCTCAGGACGTCCCCTTCCTCGATCCTCTCCCAGTCCTCGGGGTTTTCGAACACCAGGGGAAGGATCCCGAAGTTGGCCAGGTTCTGCTGATGAATGCGGGCGAAGCTCCGGGCCAGGATGGCCAGCACCCCCAGGTACCGGGGCGCCAGGGCGGCGTGCTCCCTGGAGGAGCCCTGTCCGTAGTTCGACCCCGCCACCACCATGTGCCCCTTCCGATCCAGCTCCCGCACCCGCGCCTGGTACCCTTCGCCCAGGTTCTCGAAGGCGAACCGGGAGATGGCCGGGATGTTGGACCGGTAGGGGAGGATACGGGCACCTGCAGGGAGGATGTCGTCGGTGGAAACGTCGTCGCCCACCTTCAGGAGGACGGGGCCCTCCAGCTCCTCGTCCACCGGCGCCAGCTCCGGGAGGCTGTGGATGTTCGGGCCCTTTGCCAGGTCGGTGTCGCTTTCTGCGTCACGTTCCGGCCCATGGATCCTCCCTCCGGGACTGCCGGGGTCGCGGCCCGCCGAGGACTTCGCCGAGAACCCCGGGAGAGTCGGCGGGCCGATTCAGGAAGCAAGACACCCGACGAAGGCACCAGCTTCGTCGGGTGTCCCGCTTCCTGGACTCGGGAAAGTGCTTCTTCCTGACTACCTGACGGTGACGTCCACAACCCCGCGCATGGTGCGGCCGTCACTGATGGTGCCGGTGAGCGTGAGCTGCTCCGTGTCCGTGGAGATGCTCCCGGTCTCGCGCAGTGCCCGTGTGCTGAAGTGCAGCACGAGATCCGGCAGACCGTCGCCGTCCACGTCGCTCCAGGTGGCGAAGTACGTGCCATTGTTTCGCTGGGCCACGGGGGTTCCTCCGAAACGGATGGAGCTGATGTCGATCATGTCCAGGCTGAAGGTGACGGCCTCCCTGTCGAGGAGCACCACCTGCACGTTGCCGTTGGAGCGGAGCTGGATCTGGCTGCGGCTCGAGATGGTCATCGCGATCGAAGGGCTCTGCTGCGTCAGGGCACGGTAGATGTTGATGCGTCCGGCCCCGAAATAGGGGTCCTGACCCGGAGCGCCGCGGTCATCGGCGGTTTCCTTCATCCGTGCCAGCACCTCGTTGGCGTTCGTCATGCCCGAGGCAAACAGCAGCGCGGCGAGACCGGCCGCCTGCGGGGCGGCCATCGAGGTCCCCTGCTTGTAGCTGTAGGTGTTGTCCGCGGAGTTGCTGAGCGAGAAGATCGCCCCGAACGGATTTCCCCCGCCGGCAAAGACCTGCCCGCCCGGCGCCGAAAGCTCGACCTGCGGTCCCCAGCTGGAGAAGCCGGAGATGCCGTCGAACCAGTCTGTCGACCCCACGGCCACGCATTCCGGGAAGCGTGCGGGGAAGGAGACGCCCCTGGTCTCCGTGCCGACGTATCCGGCCACGTTCGCGCTGTTCCCAGATGAGCAGAAGGGAAGGACATTCCTTTCACGTGCGTACTGGAAGGCAACCTGCTGTGCTGGAAAACCCGCAGTTGCATCCCATCCACCGCCGAGACTCAGGTTGAGCACGTTTGCGCCCATGTCGGTGGCCCAGACGATGGCCTCGGCGGTCGAGGCCGACGGGCACGAGGTGCGCACGATGCCATCTGGAAACAGGTAGCGCTCGCAGACCTTCGCGTTGATCAGCTTGATGTTGGAGCCCCAGGCGACGCCGTGCAGCGCCAGGCGGCCCGAGGCGGCTGCGATGCCCGCCACGTGCGTCCCATGGCTGTCGCGGTCCTGGATGAAGTCTTCGGGATATCCGCTTGCGAAATTCCGAGCGGCGATGACCTTGCCGACCAGATCCCCGTGCGTGTCCCGAATGCCGCTGTCGAGGATGGCGATGACCGCCGAACCCGCGTAATCCTGTCCGAGATAGTCGAAGGCCTCGAGCCAGTCCATGTCCGCACCGGCGGTGCCCGTGGTGGCGATGACCGTGTTGCTGTTGGCGTTGTCGATGATCGAGCCGGTGTTGTGCAGATCCCACTTGCGGCCGGAGAAGAAGAGCTGCGGGTCCGTGCAGTCCCCGGTCCCGCAGGGGATCAGGTTGACCGCGTAGTCCATCTCCGCGAACTCGACGTTCGGATTCCTCCGCAGGTTGTTCCGAACCGTGAACTCTTCGCCCTCAGGCACCGACAGGACGAACATTCGCTCCACGCGGGACGGGGTCTTGATGGAGCCCCGGTTCGCCTGCGCGACCTCGGCAGCCGCTGCTCCCGGACGGAAGCGGACGATGATCTGGCCTGGCACATACGGATTTCCATCGGCATCCACGCTCATCCGAGGCATCTCGCCATCCGTCGCACCCAGTGCGAAGGAAGGCGCCATGCTTGTCGGGACGGGGTCGTCCGAGCAGGCCGAAAGGCCGACAAGTCCGACGAACAGCAGGGGAAGGTACCGCTTCATACAGTTGCTCCCTGGGACACGGAACGATACGCCGACAGGGCTGCCGGCAGCTCTCCTGCTTCGATGGCTGGACTGTCTCCCGGATAAGGAGACCCCCGGCTTTGCGAACCCGCCTCACGACGGGAGTGCCCTTTTCGGAAGGAGTGGGGAAGTGCACCACTCTGAACCTGCGGTCGAGCACGTGCGGACCGACGGCCCCGGGGGCGGGGCGAAGGGATTGCGCGGGCAGCACGATTTGCAAGACGGCTGCAAGAGTATCGCGGGACCGTCCTTTCTGCAAGGGCACACCTGACCCCCCCCCGGCGCCTGAGGGAGAGGCTGGCAAAGGGAGGCGCAAATGCGCATTATCTGCAGGGCTGCCCTCCGCGTGGCCTGGTTCGCATCGAACGCGCCCCAGCCTTTCCGCCTCCGCCGGCCCTCCATGACCAACCACATCCCCCGGACCCCGCCCGGTTCGACCCCGCCCGACGCGGCGCCCATCCGCCCGGTCCCCATCCGGGACACTCCCCCCAACGCCGAGATCCACCCGGAGATGCTTCCGCAGGAGGTGACCCCCAACGAAGGCTACTTCGTCAGGTGCAACTTCGACGTGCCGGGGCTCGACGCCCGGGCGCACCGAATCGAGGTGGGAGGTGCGGTGCGGCGCTCCATCGGGTTCGGGACCAGCGAACTCGCCGCCATGGAACATCGGACCCTCGAAGTGACCACCGAGTGTGCCGGGAACGGCAGGCTGGGCATGCAGCCACCGGTCGATGGGGAGCCATGGAACGACCACGCGGTTTCGACTGCGGTCTGGAAGGGGGTGCCCCTGCGCGCACTCCTCGAGGCCGCGGAAGTGGAGGATGGAGCGGTGGAGGTCAGGTTCGACGGTGCGGACGGGGGCGAGAAGGCGGGCGTGCAGGGACGCATCGGGTACCAGCGATCGCTCCCCCTGGCCCGGGCGCTCGATCCCGACACGCTGGTGGCACTGGAGATGAACGGTCGGCCCCTGCCGCCGGAGCACGGCGCACCGGTGCGCCTCGTCGTCCCCGGGTGGTACGGCATGGCCAGCGTGAAGTGGCTCAGACGGATCGAAGTCCTGACAGAACCCTTCACCGGATATTTCCAGCGGGACCGCTATGTGTACGACCCGGGCGACGGGTCTGTCCCCACACCGGTCACGACGATGAGGGTGCGCTCCCTGCTGCACACGCCGCGTTCCGGCGCGGTGGTCCCCCCCGGACCCCTGCAGGTACGGGGGTGGGCCTGGTCCGGCGACGGGGCGATCACCCGTGTGGAGGTGGCGCTCGACGGGGGCGGGGACTGGAGCGAAGCGACACTCGAGTCCAGGCCCGACGCCCCGCACGCCTGGGTTGGGTGGTCGTGTACCGTCGACGTGGAGACCCCGGGCCGGCACTTCCTGAGGAGCCGCGCCGTGGACTCGGCCGGACATCGTCAACCCGACCGCCCCCCCTGGAATCGGCTCGGATACGGTCAGAACGCGGTACGCACGGTCATCTTCCAGGTGGGCGATGGCGGCAGCCCAGGGCGCCGGGGCGAGGAGGGCGGAGGGGTTCACGCATCCGACGATCGCTCGTAGGAGAGAACGCTAGACCCGGACCGGCTCCACGCTCCCCTGCAGGCGACTCCGCTCGGCGGCGAAGGCCATCACGTGGCTTTCCACCGAGGCATCGAGGCTGGAAGTGAGGAGCGTCGCATCCTGCCGGGCCACCGCCTCCACCCAGTTGGCCATGAGGCGCCAGTCGCCTCCGCCGTGACCCGATCCCGCGTACTGATCCACGTCCAGGACCCGGGTCTCGATGACTTCCCGCTCCCCGGTGCGGAAGTCGTAGACGGCCATCTGGTTCATGTCGCCCTCGATGTAGCCGAGGCTTCCCATGACCCGGGTGCGCCGCCGCCCCCAGGGGGTAAACGCCTCCATGGAGAAGCTGGCGGTGACGCCGCCCTCGAAGAGGATGTTCGTGACGTAGTGGTCGCACTGGTCGTTGTCCATCCGGTAGACGCAGCGCCCGTAGTTCGTGGTCCGGAGGTTTTCCAGGATCGCCGCGTCCCACGCCGCCCGGTCGTCGGGAAGGTCGAAGACGTACAGCCAGCTCCGGTTCCGGTGGTAGATGCGGAGCGCCGAGTAGGGGCACTCCGCTTCCACCGCGCATCCATCCATGCATCGCGCGGTGCTCCCCTCCGGCGCGTTCCCCTCGTGGAACCAGGAGAGGTCTCCGAAGGCGTGGATGCTCCGGCTCGGCCGGTCCACGAGCCAGCGGAGCATGTCCAGGTCATGGGAGGACTTGGCCAGGATGATGGGGGCCGTGGCGCGGCTGTCGTGCCAGTTGCCTCGCACGAACGAGTGGGCCATGTGCACGTGCTCGATGGGCTCGAAGTGCTGAAGGCTCACGACCTGGCCGATGGCCCCGGACACCATGAGCTCGCGCAGCTTCACGAAGTAGGGGGCATAGCGCAGGACGTGGCATACCGCCACGATGCGGCCGGTTTCCAGGGTCAGGGCCAGGATCTCGCGGCACTCGGCCTCCGAGGGCGAAATGGGCTTCTCCAGCAGGATGTCGTACCCCTGCCGCAGGGCGGCCATGCAGGGCCCGTAGTGCAGATCGTCCGGGGTGGTGATGATGATGGCGTCGGCGAACTTCGGTCGCTCGAAGACGTGCTCCCAGGTCTCGAAGCGGTGCGCGTCCGGGATGCCATGGGCGGCGGCGTACCGTTCGTTCCGGATGGGAATCGGCTCCGCCACCCCCACGATGTCGACCTGATCCGGATAGGCCAGGGCGAAGTCGCCGTAGGTGTTGCCCCGGGCCCCTGCGCCCAGCGTGATGGCGGTGACGGGCCGCGACGGCGTGAAGAGGGTGTCCGGATCCGGGAGGAGGAAGGGTTCCCCCGCCTCGTTTCGGGCCTCGGCAGACCAGGGAAAGAAGGTGCCGCCCAGGAGGACGCCCATGGCCTTGAGGGATTCGCGCCGGGTGAGATGGGGGGACATGGAGCCTCCGACAGACTCAGGGGAAATTCCTTTCATTCCCGGAAACGCCGTGACATGTTGAACATGGGCGCCTCCTGGTGATTCGGTGCCATCCATTGCGACATTCCCTCGTCCGACGTTCCCTCGCCCGACGTTCCCTCGTCCGACGTTCCCTCGTCCAAGGAGACCCGTCATGTCCGACGACCTCGGCGCCGGTGCGCCCGACTCCCCGCACGATTCCCCCGACGAAGCACCGCCCCTGGACCAGCGCGCCATCATGGGGGCCCGGGAGTTCCTGGGCAAGGGTTACGAGGGCTGGGCCTACTATGCGGACCCGGTCAGCATCCTCAGGCCGCTGTTCGACCTGTCCGACCTCGGCGTGGTGGAGGTGCAGAAAGCGCCCAGCTTCGACGAAACGCTGATCTACGGCGAAAGCCGCAGCAGCTACTTCGACCAGCTCTCCGCCAGGATCTCGCTCTCCGGCGCTCACGGAGGCTTCTCGGGGGAGGTCTCGGGCGCGTTCAGCGACGACGTGCTCACCAGGGCCAGCAACGTCTACGCCACCAACAAGGCGGTGCAGGCCTACCACCGGCTCAACCTCAGGGATGACGCGACCCTGCTGCCCGAAGCCGCCGACGCCATCGCCGGCGCCGAGCCGCAGGAGCTGTTCACAACCTGGGGGACCCACTACCTGCGCTCGGTGCTCATCGGGGCGCGCGTGTCGTTCTCGAGCTACGTCAACACCACCCAGGTCACGAAGAACTTCCAGATGAGCGCCGCGGTCAAGGCATCGTACCTGGAGCTGATCAAGGGCGAGGCATCCACAGGTGTCGTCGAGAAGAGCGATCTCGACCAGGTGTCGGGCAACCGGCACATCCGCGTGATGGGAGGTGATCCGGCCAAGGCCAACGCCATCAGGGATGCCACGAGCCATGCCGCCGAGCACTACCGGGAATGGGCCGAGAGCGTGCCCGATTTCGTCTCCATCGCCGACTTCGGCCGCGGTGGGCTCGTGCCCATCCACGAGCTCGCCGCCACCCCCGAACGCCGTGCCGAGCTCGAACTCGCCTGGGGACCCTTCATGCTGGCGCAGACCAACCCGCTCCTCCTGGATGACCCGGCGCCGCCGCCCTCGCCGGTGGCCGTCAGCAAGAATGCGATTGTCCGTCTGCGCAATGCCGATGACCGCTACATCGCCTCCTCCGAAGCGGCCTCGCGCTACTACTACGCCAGGATGGGCAGCAAGCCGATCAAGCTTCAGCTGGATGGCGGGAACCGGCCGCTGACGCATGGCAGTTGTCTCAGGATCAAGACCAGGGAGGGGGGGGTATGGAAGGGCAAATGGAAGCAGCGCGTCTTCCTCGGTGCGTTCGGCAACGTGCGCCAGCTCTACTACTGGGACGACTACGGCTCCAAGACCAACTGGATCATTGAAAAACCCGGGGGCAGGCGGGATGAAACCATTCACTACGGCGACCCGGTCTCGATCCGCAACGAGTCCTTCAGTGACCAGTACCTCCGCACCGAGGCCAACAACTACGTGACCACCGGCAGGAAGAAGCAGACCTGGGTGTTCGAGCCCGGGGGTTAGGAGCGGGCGTGTGGGGGGCCCGGGCTGACCCCGGAGCCGGCCCCTCGAACCACCGCGTCACCCCGCCAGCAGGTAGAGACCGATCCCGACAAGGACGAGGGCCAGGCCGAGCTTCAGCCGGGCCACGGGGATGCGGTGGGCCAGCCACCACCCTGCGGCAGTTCCCACGACCAGGGGGATCCCCACGAGGAGGGCCACTCCCCAGTCGATGACACCCTGCATGCCATAGCCCAGGGCGGCAAAGGCCGAGATGAAGATGGACTGGACCTGGGCGAGGCCCACGGCCACGAGCATCGGTGTTCCCAGCATCACCAGGACCGGCACGGCGAGGACGGGGCCGCCCACCCCCAGCAGGCCGGCGGGGAGCCCGACCCCGACGCCCACGAGGGCCATCCCCAGCGTGCCGGGCCCCACACTCGTCGAGGCCGCCACCGCGCCGGGGATGATGCCCAGCCTCCCGTCGGCGCGCCCTCGGGCGCGCTGCCGGGCGCGCCACTCCCGCCAGAGGATGAGGGCCCCGGTGCCCGCCACGAAGGCGCCCAGGAGCGCCCCGAAGGTCGAGGCATCCAGACGTGTGTTCAGCCACGCCCCGGAAAAGGCGCCGACCACGCTTGCACCGCTCAGCACCATGGCCGCCCGGGTGACGGCCCTCCCCCGGAGTTCGCCGGAGCGAAGGTAGGCCATCGAACCCAGCAGGCCCGTGGCCACGAAGGTCACGCTGGCGGTCCCCGCCACCCCCCCGGGAGACAGGTCCAGGAGGTGGAAGAGGGCGATGGTGACGAAGATCCCGCCGGGGCCGATGGTCGTGATGCACACGCCGCCCACGAGGGCGATCCCCACCAGCACCGCCGCCAGTCCAAGGCTCATTGGCGGCCCGGGAACCGGGATGCCGGAGCGTTGCTCACCCCAGCATCCCCCCGAAGATCTGGTTCAGGACTCCCCGCCCCGACCGCACCGCCACATACGCTGCGAAGATCACCAGCGTCACGTTGACGAGGTTCAGGCGCCAGCTGTTGGTGTGCTCGCCCATGACCCTGCGGTCGTTCACCGCCCAGAAGAGGAGGGCGGCCGTCACGGGAAGCCCGAAGACGCCGTTGAAGGCGGGAAAGAGCGTCACCATCTGCACCACGCTGAGCCCGGTCACGGCGGCCACCAGGGGAGAGAACATCCCGATGGCGATGCCTCCGGCGAAGATCCCCTTGAAGGCGCGGCTCGATCCGACCTGGTGGTCGATGTCCAGCGCCTCCAGGATCATGTAGGGCACGGTCCACATGATGGGAACGATGGAATTGAAGGCGGCGCACGCCACCCCGATGAGGAAGACGACCATGGCCCACTGCCCCAGCACGGTCGCCAGTGCCTCGCCGGGGGCAATGAAGGAGTCGAGCGTCGTGTAGCCCGCCGGGCGGAGGACGGCGGCGGCAACGACAATGATGGAGAGGGTGATGACCCCGCCCACCGCGTAGCCGATGGTCAGGTCGGTGCGCATCACCTTCACGTGCGAGCCGTCGGTCCACCCCTTCCGGCGTACCAGGATCGACTCCAGGAAGAAGTTGGGCCAGAGCGCGGTGGTGCCCAGGATGGCGGCGCCCAGCCCCATGGCGCCCAGGTCGGGGACGCTCGGGATGAACCCCCGGGCGAGCTGGGGAAGATCGGGTCCGGAGGCCACCGCCACCCAGAGGTAGAGCACCAGGAGGAGGAACATCATGGCGGTGATGATCTTCTCGACCCGGGAGTAGTCCAGGAGCCCCACCACGATGGCGGCGAAACCCGCCAGGACGGCCAGCGGCTGCCAGGGGATGGCCCCCCCGGTGAGAAGCTGGATGCTCATGCCGGTGGCCGCGGTGAGGGCAAGCGCCCAGGCGATGCACCCGATGGAGAGGAAGAGGGCGATGCCGAGGGCGGGGCCCCGTCCGAGGCGGCGACGAATGAAGCCCATGAGCGTGTCGCCGAAGATCCCCAGGCGGGCGCTCATGTCCTGCGCCATGAAGCCCAGCAGCACGGCCCCCACCACCGCCCAGATCAGGACGTAGCCGTATTCCACCCCGGCCTGGCTCGCAATGAAGATGGAGCCCGAGCCGAAGTAGCTCGCGACCATCACGAAGGAGAGGCCGTAGCGCTGGAAGAAGTTTTTCAGCATGAGCCGGGGTTCCGGGAGTGTGATCCGTTCCGGGCGCGCGGCCTAGTCGGTGCCCGTGCCGCCCACGAGGACCCAGAACACCGGGGAGATCGGGGTGCGGAACCGGTCCTCGTCCGGCGTGAGGAGGAGGATGACGGCATGGTTCCTCGCGTTGCCGGATGCGCGGATGGCGCGAACAGCTGCCTGGGTCGCGACCCTGGAGCCCTCGGCCGGTGAGCGGATCGTGCTCCCTGCCTCGATGAGCCCGCGCCCGGGAAGGAAAAGGTCGTCGCCGCCCGCCTCGGGCTGGATCATGCGCCCACCCGGAACGAGGCGTCCCAGCGAGGTCCCCAGATCGCGGACCGGCATCATCTGGAGCTCCTCCTCCTCCGGCTCGAAATGATGCGCCTCGTTGCCGAGGACGCGTCCCGACGCGTCCACCACGATCACCGAGAGCCTGCCGCCCCCCATGCCGCGGGGGGTCGAGATGCGGGCGTTCTCCACGAGCCACGGACCGAGATCCTCCATGGAGATCCCGCCGCGCGTACGCTCGGAGAGCTCCTTCACCGACGCCTCCGAGAACTCGAGGGACAACGTCTGCCGTGCCTGCGCTTCTCCCGGCAGGAGGGCGAGCAGCAGGGCGGCACCGGCGACCACGCCGGCCAGGGCGGCGGTCGTACGTGCCTTCGAGCGTGTCAATCCCATGCGAACTGTCCCTTCTTCCCGGAGGTTTGGTAGTCGGATTCCCGGATCGTCCTGCACCGTAGGGGGGCCCACGGTCGGGGCGCAACCCCCGGGAGGGATCGTGCCGGGCGCACGACCCCCGCCCTTCAGTTCGTGACCACCCCCACGACCTGGTCCAGCCCCTCCGGCCCCCGGCCGTCTCCGAAGATGTGCTCCGAGTTGAGGCGGTGCATCCCCCGGATGTGACGGATGGAGCCCGAACCCGCCCGGATCACCAGCGATTCGGTGGAGACCCCGAGCCCCCGCTCGTAGCGGACCCCCTGGAGAAAGGGACTCCCGGTGATTGCCGTGGCGGAGAAGAAGGCGTCGTCGGAGGAGATGAGTTCGTCCAGCCCGAGGACCTCGTCCACATCCACCCCCTCCTTCTCGAGCCGGCCCCGCTCCTCCCCCGACTGCGGGTCGCGGCGTACCTGCATCCCGCCGCCCAGCGCCTTCACGGCCGCCGCGGCAATGACGGCTTCCGGCGTCCCCCCGGTCCCCATCAGGAGGTCCACCCCGGTGTCCGGGTAGGCGGCGAGCAGCGCCCCCATGACATCGCCGTCGGTGTGGAGGGTCACCCGGGCCCCTGCGGCACGGATCTCCCGGACCAGTTCCTCGTGACGCGGCTTGTCGAGGACAAAGACCGTCAGGCGGTCCACGGGGCGCCCCAGCGCCTCGGCCGTGCGCCGCAGGTTCTCGGAAACCGGGAGCCGGATGTCCACGGCGTCCCGAGCCCCCGCCTCCACCACCAGCTTGGCGGCGTAGTAGGAACCCCCCGGGTTCCACATGCTCCCCGCGGGAGAGGCCGCGATGACGGCAATGGCGTTGGGCCGTCCCAGCGCCAGGAGCCGCGTCCCCTCCACGGGATCCACGGCCAGGTCCAGCTCGGGGCTGTCCCCCGACCCCACCTCCTCGCCGTTGTAGAGCATGGGGGCGTCGTCCTTCTCGCCCTCGCCGATGATCACCGTCCCTGTCATGCGCACGGTCCGGAGCACGGCGCGCATGGCGTTCACCGCCGCCTGGTCCCCGGCCTTCCCGTCGCCCCGCCCCATGAAGGGCGCCGCGGAGAGGGCTGCGGCTTCGGTGACCCGGACCAGCTCCATGCCCAGGTTCCGGTCCACCCGCTCCGGGCGGTCCACCCAGGCGGCCCCCTCCGGCGGCACCGTGGCGCCCGCCATCAGGAGAGCTTCTCGCGAACCTCGTCGACCACCCCCGCGGACTGGAGCTTCTCGCACTTGTGCTCGATGAACTGCGCGTAGGCCTCGACAAAGAGCTTCCCCGGCTTCCGGAAGTCGAACCCCGTCGGATCGTCCCGGAAGAACTCGCGGTGCACGCGTGTCCAGACGAGGCGCCCGTCGGTGTCGATGTTCACCTTCGTCACGCCCAGCGGGATCGCCCGTGCGAAGTGCTCCACGTCCACCCCCTTCGCGGTGACGTCGAGCTGCCCGCCCGCCGCGTTGATCCGCTCCACTTCCTCCCGGGGGACGGAGCTCGAACCGTGCATGACCAGGGGAAAGCCCGGAAGGAGTCGCTGGATCTCCTCCACCCGCCCGAAGTGGATCCCCTGACCTCCCGAGAACTTGTAGGCGCCGTGGCTCGTTCCGATGGCCACCGCCAGCGCGTCGCATCCGCTCTGCTCCACGAAGGCCTTCGCCTCTTCCGGATCCGTGAGCTTCGCGTTCTTTTCGTCGACGGCGATGTCCTCCTCCACGCCGCCCAGCATGCCCAGCTCCGCCTCGACGCTGATTCCCTTCGCGTGGGCCCGCTCCACCACCCGCCGGGTCGCCGCAACGTTCTCCTCGAAGGGGTCGTGGGATGCGTCGATCATCACCGAAGAGTAGAATCCCGAATCGATGGCGTCGTAGCATGTCGCTTCGTCACCGTGATCGAGGTGTACCGCGAACACCGCTTCGGGATAACGGTCCTCCGCCGCGCGCAGGATCGCCTCGAGCATCCGGCTGCCGGCATACGACCTGGCACCCTTGGAAAGCTGCACGATGAAGGGGGCCTTTGCCCGCACATGGCCCTCGAAAAGCCCCAGGGCCTGCTCCATGTTGTTGATGTTGTAGGCACCCACGGCGAAACGGCCGTAGGCGAGATCGAAAAGCTGGCGGGTCGTGACGATCATGGCACCTGAATCGGGAGAGGGGAACTTGGAAACCGGAAGGATCGAAATCATGAAAGGCTTTCCTAAGATGCGCATTCTTCCAGTGGGTGCCAGTCTGGCGTGTTTTCCGCTCCCCCCGGCGGGAGCACCCGCGTGACGTTCTGGGCCTGGGCGGCGGCGGCCGTCGTCCTCAGCGGGCTGGCCATGGGAGCGTGGGTGCTCCTGGGCCCGAGTCCCGCCGTGGACCGGGACTGGAGCGAGGAGCACTCCGTGGCGCCCGAATTCATTGTAGACGGCCACCGGCTGACGGTGCGGGGGCTCAGGAACTTCGCCTGGGCGGGCCCCGCGAGCTTCGAACCCCAGTGGGTGGACCGGGAGTACGACCTGGACGCGCTCCGGCGGGTCTGGTACATCCTGACCCCGTTTTCCACGGCGTGGAGGGGCCCGGCCCACACCCTCGTGAGCTTCGAGTTCGAAGGCGACGAGTTCCTCGCCATATCGGTGGAGGCTCGGCGTGAAGTCGGCGAGCGCTACGGCCTGCTGAAGGGCATGCTCCGGCGCTTCGAGATCATCTATGTCGCCGGCGACGAGCGCGACCTGGTGGGACTCCGGGCCCTTCACCGAGGGGACTCGGTCTACACCTACCCGGCCCGGGCCAGCCCGGAGGGGGCCCGGGCGCTCCTCCTGGACATGGCCGGCGAGGCCAATCGCCTCCGGACGAACGCCGCCTTCTACCACACCCTCTTCGACAACTGCACCACGCGCATCGTGGACCACGTGAACCGGGTCACCGACACGCCGGTGGGCCGGAGCTGGAAGATCCTCTTCCCGGGCTACTCCGACGCCCTCGCCCACGAACTCGGGCTTCTCGACGCCGAGGGCTCGCTGGACGAGGTACGTGCCCGCTGGTTCGCCAACGATCGGGCCCGGGAGTGGGACGGCGCCGAGGACTTCGCAGCGAGGATCCGCCGTGAAAGCTGAGCCCCAGCCCATCCTCGAGCGGCTGGGCCTTCACCGCCCCGAGCTCCGGGCCTGGGCCATGTACGAGTGGGCGACCACCGGCATGTGGGCCGTCATCGTTGCAACGATCTTTCCCATCTACTTCTACGACGTGGCGGCCGCGTCCATGGAGCGGGCCGACGCCGAGCGCATCTTCTACCTGGCCACGACGGTGGGGATCACCCTCATCGCCGTGGTGGCCCCGCTGCTGGGCGCCATCACCGACCGGACGGCCATCAAGAAGCCGATGCTCGCCGCCTTCGCGGCGCTGGGCGTGGCCGGGTGCGGTCTCCTCTTCCTCGTGCAGGAGGGGGACTGGGCCATCGGGCTCTTCTTCTTCGTGCTCGTGAACCTGGGTGCGAACGGAAGCGTGGTCTTCTACGACGCCCTCCTCCCCCACATCGCGCGCCCCGGCGAGGAGGACCGGGTGTCCACCGGCGCCTTTGCCATCGGTTACCTGGGCGCCGGGATCCTCCTGGCGTTCTGTCTTCTCATGATCCAGCGCCCTGACCTCTTCGGCCTTCCCGAGGGGACACTCGCGGCGCGTCTCTCGTTCGCGCTGGTGGCGGTCTGGTGGGCGGTCTTCACGATTCCCCTCCTCCGGAAGGTCCCCGAACCCCCGCCCGAAGTCATCGCCGACGAGAGCGAGAAGGTTGCCGGAAGCAGCGTGCGCTTCGCGCTGAACCGGATCCGGACCACCTTCTCGGAGCTGCGGAGCTACCAGCACGCCTTCATCTTCCTGCTCGCCTACCTGGTCTACGGCGACGGCATCGGGACGATCATCCGCGTGGCCACGATCTACGGGGCCTCGCTGGGGATCGACCGGGGGCACATGATCGGCGCCATCGTCATGGTGCAGTTCATCGGCGTGCCCTTCTCCTTCCTCTTCGGGATGCTGGCGGGACGCATCGGAACGAAGCGTTCGCTCTTCGTGGGGCTGGGGGTGTACCTGGGGGTCACGGTGCTCGGTTTCTACATGACCACGGCCCTCCACTTCTGGATGCTTGCCGTGCTGGTGGGCATGGTCCAGGGGGGAACCCAGGCGCTGTCGCGCTCCCTCTTCGCCAGCATGATCCCCGCCTACAAGTCGGGCGAGCTCTTCGGCTTCTACGGTGTCATGGACAAGTTCGCCGGCATGTTCGGGCCCCTGGTCATGACCCTCGTCATCACGATGACCGGTTCGAGCCGGCTGTCTCTCCTCTCGGTTGCCGGCTTCTTCATCATCGGGGGGCTGATCCTGAGCCGGGTCGATGTGGACGAGGGCCGCCGGGTGGCTCGCGAGGCCCAGGCTCGCGCCCGGCCGCTTTCCGGCACCGTGCCCTGATGGCGCTCGCACCCCCGCTGCGTTGACCCCTCCCGGTACCGGGGCCTAGATTCAGGGGATGCAGCAGGAAGACCCGCAAGCGGCCCGTCCGGACCTCCGGGCGGGCCGCTTGCGTGGAGATCGCCCCGAACGACGCGCTTCCCCCCATGACCGGGTGGTTCCATGACACGCATTCGCCGCGAAACCCGAGAGACCCAGATCCTCCTCGAGGTCACCCGCACGCAGCCGCCGGCAGCCTCCGAGCCCGAGGACACCGACGCTCCTCCCCCCATCCGCACCGGCGACGACTTCCTGGACCACATGCTGGTGACGCTGGCCAGGTATGCGGGGATCGGCCTCACCGTGGAGGCGTCGGGTGACCTTCGGCACCACCTGGTGGAAGACGTGGCCATCGCGCTGGGGACGGCGCTCCGCGACGAGGTGCCCACCCGGGCGGAGCGATTCGGCTGGGCCCTGGTGCCCATGGACGAGGCCCTCGTGCAGGCCGCCATCGACGTGGGCGGACGGCCCTACTGGGTGGGCCGACTCCCATCGAAGCTCTACGAGCACTTCCTCCAGTCCTTCGCCGTGAACCTGGGGGCGACGCTCCACATCAAGGTGATCCGGGGTCGCGATCGACACCACGTCGTGGAGGCCGCCGTGAAGGCCACCGGGCTCGCGCTCCGGCAGGCGCTCCGCGAGGGTGACGGCGTGTTCAGCACCAAGGGCGCCGTGTCGCTGACTCTCGAGGAGGGCTGAGCCATGCTGCGTCCCCGGGTCATCGTCTGCCTCGACGTGCAGGACGGACGCGTGGTGAAGGGCACGAACTTCCGGGGGCTCCGCGACGTGGGCGACCCGGTGGAACTTGCGGCCCGCTACGAGGCCGAGGGGGCCGACGAGATCGTCTTCCTCGACATCTCGGCATCCCACGAGGGTCGGGGGACCCTCCTCGAGACGGTCCAGCGCACGGCCAGGGTCCTCTTCATTCCGCTGACGGTGGGCGGCGGGGTCCGTACCGAGCACGACATGAACGCCCTTCTCCGGGCCGGCGCCGACAAGGTCAGCGTGAACTCCGGGGCGGTGAACGACCCGGACATGCTCACCCGGAGCGCCGCCCTCTTCGGTCGGCAGTGCGTCGTGGCCTCCCTCGACGCCGCCCGCGTCGAGGCCGGCACCCCGCTGGGCGAGGGCCCCGACGCCCCCCGGGCCCCCGAAGCCGGCTGGTACCACCACACGCACGGCGGACGCCGCGCGACGCCCCTGGAGGCGGTGGCCTGGGCCCGGCGCTGCGCGGAACTGGGGGCCGGGGAGATCCTCCTCACCTCCATGGACCGCGACGGCGTCCGTACCGGCTACGACCTGGCGCTGACCCGGGCCGTGTCCGATGCGGTGGACGTGCCGGTCATCGCGTCCGGGGGTGCCGGGGAGGCGTCGCACCTGAGGGACGGGTTCACCGAGGGGGGGGCGGCCGCCGTGCTGGTGGCGGGGATCCTCCACGACGGGCTCACCACGGTGGAAGCCCTCAAGGCGGAGCTCATGGGCTGGGGGATCCCGGTCCGCCCGGTGCCGGCTTCGGAGCCGGAAGCCGCATGACGGACCGGACCCTGCGGCAGACCGCCGACCTCCGCGCCCTCCGCTTCGACGACCGGGGGCTCGTTCCCGTCGTGACCCAGGACGCCGCGAGTGGCGCGGTGCTCATGGTGGCATGGGCGAACCGGGAAGCCCTCGCGCTGTCCCTCGACACGGGGTTCATGCACTACTGGTCCCGGTCGCGGAAGGCGCTCTGGAAGAAGGGCGAGACCTCGGGCAACCTGCAGACCGTGCGGTCGCTCCACGCCGACTGCGACGCCGACACGGTGCTGGCCCGCGTCACGATGGACGGACCGGCGTGCCATACCGGCGAGGCCACCTGCTTCGGAGAGCTCCCGGCAGGGGATGCCCCGGACCCTGCCGGCGCCGGCAGCCACGCCGACGGCAGTGCCGGCGGGAGTGCCGTCCTCGACGAACTCTGGGGCGTCCTCCAGGACCGGGACCGGGAACGCCCCGAGGGGAGCTGGACGACTCGCCTCCTCTCCGACGAGAACCTCCGCCTCAAGAAGCTCGGCGAGGAAACGGTGGAACTGGTCACCGCGCTGGTCCGGGGCGACGAACGGGCCTCCGAGGAGGCTGCCGACCTCGTCTACCACGTCATGGTGGCGCTCAAGGGCGCCGGACGGGAGTGGGACGAGGTGCTGGCCGAACTGGCGCGGCGCAGGCGCTAGCCGCGCGGGCCTCTCCGGACCGGCTTCCTGACGGCCTACCTCACCGTCCCGTAGATGGGGACGCCGTCGCGCATGACCCAGCGCACCCGCTCCATGGCGGAAAGGTCGGCCCGGGGGTCGCCGTCCACGAGGACCAGGTCCGCCACCATCCCGGGCTCCACCTCGCCGCGGTCGCCGTACCCGAAGCGGAGCACCGGCTCCGTGGTGAGGCTCGCCAGGAGCGCGGCGAACCCGATCCCGCTCTCGTCCACCAGCTCCATCTCGAGGATCGGGTCCTGCGAGGCGCCCCACCCGAAGCCGCTCCCGAAGGCCATCCGCCCGTCGGACGCCACGAAACTCCCGAGCCGGCGCTGGAGCCGGCCCAGTTCGTCCAGCGCCGCGCTGACCTCGAGGTTCGAGGCGTCGCCGGGGGGGAGGAGGAGCGAGAGCGCCGGCACGAACGTGTCCTCCGCAAGGAGGAACCCGGCCAGCGCGTCCTCGGACCACCGGCCCCGGTCCGCCCCCGCCACCCGCACACCCTCGAGGGTGGCGCCGCCGGTGGCCAGGATCCGAGGGCCCCTGAGCCGCTCCGCCTGCATCCGGTCGAGGAGCGGCTGGATCTCCTCGAGCGGCGTGCCCGTGTCCACGATCCCCGTGAACCCGAAGCCGGTGATGTTCTCGCGGAACCAGGTCTCGATGTCCTCGCTGGGACTGAGGGGGTCCGCCGCCGCCTCCAGGAGCGCCGGATCCAGCCGCAGGTGGGAATCCCAGAATCCCGCCATCAGCGACGCCCCGGCCCCGCTCACCCGCCGCGCCCTCTGCGGAATGAAGACGTCGCCCCGCTCCCCTACCGCCTCGATGCGACCGTCCGACACCACGACGACGCCGTCCGGGATGGGTTCGGAAATGGGGGATGTGAAGACCAGGGCCCCTTCGATGACCAGTTCCCCGGAGCCGTCCCATCCGGAGAACCCCAGCGCTCCTGCCGCGGTCCCGTCCGGGCCGTCTCCGCCCCCGCATCCCCACAGGAGGAAGGCGGATGCGAAGACGAGCCCGGCGCGGGAGCGCAGCTTCAAACCCGGGCCTGCAGGAGGTCGCGGATCTCGGCCAGAAGCCTTTCCTCGGCGGAGGGCTCGGTGGGCGAGGCGGGAACGTCGAGCTCGGCCTCCTGCTGGCGCTTGAGCTTGTTGAAGCTCCGCACGATCATGAACACGACCCACGCAACGATGAGGAAGGCGATGACGCTGTTCAGGAAGAGTCCGATTCCGATGACCACCGCCTCACCCTCGGGGCTCGTTCCCACCTGGATCGCGAGCTCGGAGAAATCCACGCCGCCCAGGAGGAGCCCGATGGGGGGCATGATGACGTCATTCACCAGCGACTGCACCACGGTGCCGAAGGCGGCCCCGATGATGATCCCCACCGCCATGTCCAGCATGTTGCCCTTGATCGCGAATTCCCTGAATTCCTTGAGCATGGCCTGTTCAGTCTCCTGGTGGGGAGGGTGGTGGCCCCGAGCGGTGCGCCACGGGGTCGTTCCGAGCCGGGCGAATGTGGGGCCCGTGGGCGAAATCCGAAACCCCGGGACCCCGGAACCGCCCCCCGTGCGGGGGTAGCACGCCACCATGTCCAACGGCACTCCCCCCGCAACGCCGGAAGAGGACGTCCTCGGCAGGGCCTACGACGGCCGGCTGATGCGACGCATGCTCCGCTACCTGGCGCCCTACCGGTGGCAGGTGGTGGGCGCCGTGCTCCTGCTGGTATCGGCGGCGGGACTCCAGATCGTCGGGCCGTGGCTGATCCAGATCGCGCTGGACGAGGCGATTCCCGGAAACGACGGGCGCCTGCTGGCCACCCTCGCCATCGCGTACCTGGTGGCGACGCTGGGCTCGTTCGGCTTCGAGTACGCCCAGGCGCTGGTCACCACCTGGCTGGGGCAGAAGGTCATGTACGACCTGCGCGCCGAGATCTTCGAGAAGCTGCAGGCGCTGGACCTGGCCTACTACGACCGGACCCCGGTGGGGCGGCTCATGACCC